>NZ_LT607755.1:6730621-7095932 GCF_900090275.1 Micromonospora zamorensis
CTCCAGCGCCTCGACGAGCGGTTCGCCTCGGACGAGATGACCCACTGGTGGGACGGCGTCGACGCGGGCATCGACGAGTACATCTCGATGCACCGCACCGTGCCCGGCTTCCGTACCCTGCACTTCGGCGACGTGGTCGACCTGCACCTGCTCGACGAGCAGCGGGACAACAACGGCGTGATCGCCGACCAGTTGGCCCGGGTGCTCACCGAACGTTTCGGGCTCACCGACGTACCGAAGCTGCGCTTCGTCCTGGAGATCGCGGTCGAGGCCGCGGACGCGCTGATCAAGCTCGCGTTCCGGCGCAGGTCCGACGGCGACGAGCGGGTGCTGCTCGAGGCGAAGGCCCTGATCCGGGAGTACCTGCATCGCCAGGTCGACGGCCCGGACAGCGGTCGGGTCGCCGCCGAGCAACCAGTCGAGGTGGCTCAGCCCGCCTGACTCGTGTCGGCCGGCCCGGGGCGGGCGGCGGGTCAGAGGAACGCCTGCCCCTCACCCCGGTAGGTCGGGACGGTCGCCACCACCGCGTCCCCCTCGACCAGGTGCAGCTCGTTGACCCGTTCACACAGCTCACCAGCCTTGGCGTGCCGGAACCACACCCGGTCGCCGACCTGGAGGGTGGCCGCGGCCGCGCCGGACAACGGGGTCTGCACCTCGCCGGCGCCCTCGCTGCCGACCAGCTTGAGCCCGGCCGGCAGCCACGGTCGGGGCAACCGGCTGTCGGCGGCCGGGCCGGAGGCGATCCAGCCGCCGCCGAGCACCGTCGCCAACTCGGGCGTCGGCCGGCGGACCACCGCGCAGGCGAAGAACGCCGCCGGGGTGGGCCGCCAGGCGCGGTACGCGTCGAACAGCGTCGGCCCGTACAGGCCCGATCCCGCGGTGACCTCGGTGACCGCGGGATCGGCGCTGGTCGCCGCCACGCTGCCGGTGCCGCCGCCGTTGACGAACTCCAGGTCGGCGTGCTCGCGTACCGCGGCCACCGCCGCACCCCGGCGGGCCAGCAACTCGCGGTACGACCCGCGCTGGGCCAGCCTGATCGCGCCCGCCAGCAGCGTCTGCCCCGGCGGCGCGTCACCCAGGCCGGCGATCTGCGCCTCGTACGACATGAGCCCGACCAGCCGGAAGCCCGGCCGCCCGGCGACGGTGGCGGCGAGCGCGGCGGCCGCCCGTGCGCTGTGCACCGGTGAGCGGCGGACGCCGACGTGCACCCGCCCGCGCATCGGCCGCCAGGAGGCGTCCAGATCCAGGCAGAGCCGCAGCTCGGCGCGCTGCGCGGGGGCGCGCACGTCGTCGATCAGGTCGAGCTGCCCGGTGCCGTCGATCATCAGGGTGATCGCGGCGGCCAGAGCCGGGTCGGCGGCCAGCTCGGCGAGTGCCGCCCGGTCCACGCTCGGGTACGCGACCAGCACGTCGTCGCTGACACCGGCACGGACCAGCCAGATCGCCTCGGGCAGGGTGAACGCCATCACTCCCCGCCAGCCGGGCCGGGCGAGCGCCCGGTTGATCAACCCCCGGGAGCGGACCGACTTGCTCGCCAGCCGGACCGGTTTGCCGGCGGCGCGGTCGGCCAGGGCGGCCGAGTTGGCGTCGAAGGCAGTGAGATCGACCACCGCGTACGGCGGGTCGAGGTGTGCGGTCGCCCGATCCAGGCGCTCGCGAAGTTTGTCGCTTTCGATGGCCACGTATGCACGCTAACTGTCCGACGGAGAATGCGAAATACCCTCGCGTACGTCCGGGCTGCGGCCGGTACCTCCGGCGGCCTAGGCTCAGCGAGCAGGAGAATGTCGCCCGTGGGGTGGCCCCCCACCGGGTCTAGAGTGTTCCACCGGAGGTGCCCAGCGATGGGCCGGCACGTGGAGGTACGGCCATCGAAAGCCAGAACAGCGGCGAGTCGCCCGGCGTGTCGCGCTCGGGCGACCAGTCGGGCAACGCCGCCAAGCAGCCCAACGGCGGTCAGGTTGATCCGTCCGGTTATGCCGCGATCCGCTCCGTGCTGCGCATCCGGCCGTTCCGGCGGCTCTGGATCGTGCTCGGCGCGGCCTCCTTCGGTGACTGGCTCGGCCTGCTGGCCACCGCCCTCTTCGCCGCCTCGCAGGTGCAGGGCAGCACCGCCCAGGGCGCCGCGTTCGGCGGGGTCACCGCGATCCGGCTGCTGCCCGCGCTGGTGCTCGGCCCGGTGGCCGGCGTCTTCGCCGACCGGTTCGACCGGCGCTGGACGATGGTCATCTGTGACCTGCTGCGCTTCGTGCTCTTCGCCTCCATCCCGCTCTACGCCCTCTCCGGCGCCCCGGGCGGCCTGGTGGTCGGCTGGGCGCTGATCGCCACCTTCCTGATCGAGTCGCTCACCCTGCTCTGGATTCCGGCCAAGGAGGCCGCGGTCCCCAACCTGATCCCGCGGTCCCGGCTGGAGGCGGCCAACCAGCTCACCCTGATCACCACGTACGGCCTCACCCCGATCGCCGCCGCCATCGGCCTGGCCGTGCTCGACCGTGGCGTCCGTGGTGCCGTCGGCGGCGACCTGCCCTCCTGGGCCGAGCCGGCCCAGCTCGCGCTCTGGATCAACTCCTTCTCCCGGCTCGCCACCGCACTGGTGGTGGCATTCGGGATCAAGGAGATCAGCGAGGCGCAGCGCGGTGAGGCCGAGCGTTCCGAGCAGAGCATGTTCCGGCAGTTCTCCGAGGGCTGGAAGTACATCGGCGAGACCCCGCTCGTCCGTGGCCTGGTGCTGGGCATCTTCGGCGCGTTCGCCGGTGGCGGCATCGTGGTCGGCACGGCCAAGTTCTTCGCCAACTCGCTGGGCGCCGGCGACGCCGCGTTCTCGCTGCTCTTCGGCGCTATCTTCTTCGGTCTGGCGCTCGGCATCGGGCTCGGCCCGATGGTCGTCAAGGAGATGTCCCGGCGCCGCTGGTTCGGCATGAGCATCGTGCTGGCCAGCGCCGCGGTGATGACCCTCGCCTTCGCCATACACCTGTCCATGGCGATCGTCGGCGCGGTGCTGGTCGGCGCCGGCGCCGGCATGGCCTTCCTGGCCGGCACCACGCTGCTGGGCGGCGAGGTGGCCGACGAGGTGCGCGGCCGGGTCTTCGCGGTGGTGCAGATCGGCACCCGGCTGGTGCTGATCCTGGCCATCGGGCTGAGCAGCGTGCTGGTCGGCGTCGGCGGCTCCCGCAAGCTGACCATCGCCGACCTCGGCATCTCCGTGTCCTCCACCCGACTGCTGCTGCTCGCCGCCGGTGCCGCCGGCATCTTCGCCGGGATCAGCGCCTTCGGCCAGATGGACGACAAGAAGGGCGTGCCGGTCCTCGCCGACCTCTGGGGATCCATCCGGGGCCGTCCGCTGATGCCGGCCGAGCCGTTCGTCTCCGCCGGGCTCTTCGTGGTCTTCGAGGGTGGCGAGGGCGCGGGCAAGTCCACCCAGCTCACCGCGCTCGCCGAGCGGCTGCGCGGCCACGGACGCGAGGTCGTGGTCACCCGCGAGCCGGGTGCGACCGGCGTCGGCCGACGGATCCGGTCTCTCGTGCTGGACACCTCGGGCGACGACGCGCCGTCACCGCGCGCCGAGGCGCTGCTCTACGCCGCCGACCGGGCACACCACGTGGCCACCGTCGTCCGGCCCGCCCTGGTCCGGGGTGGCGTGGTGATCAGCGACCGGTACGTCGACTCGTCCCTGGCGTACCAGGGCGCGGGGCGGACACTCCCGGTCGACGAGGTGTCCTGGCTGTCCTCGTGGGCCACCGGCGGGCTCAAGCCCGACCTGGTGGTGCTGCTCGACGTCGAGCCGAAGACCGGCCTGTCCCGGGTGGCCTCACGCAACACCGGCACCGACCGGCTGGAGGCCGAGTCGGTCGCCTTCCACGAGCGGGTCCGGTACGCGTTCCTGGACCTCGCCGCCGCCGACCCGAAGCGCTACCTGGTGCTCGACGCGTCCCGGTCGGTCGAGGAGATCAACCGGCAGGTGGTCCGCCGTGTCGAGGAGATGCTCGGCAAGCCGGGCGGCATCGTGCACCCCCGGCCGGCGCAGGGCCCGGACACGTCGGTGCAGCCTGAGTTATCCGACGCGGAGCTGGTGACGATGGAGCACAAGACCTGATGCCGGACGTCTTCGCCGACCTGGTTGGTCAGGACGAGGCGGTCACCGAGCTGCGCCGGGCCGCCGCCGCGGCGGCCGCCGTGCTGCGCGCGGGTGCGGTCGACCGGGCACCGGCGCTGGTCGCCGCAGGCCCGGCCAGCGCTGCCGAGCCCGCGAGCGCGCCCGCCGGGGTGGACCCGTCCACCGGGATGACGCACGCCTGGATCTTCACCGGCCCGCCCGGCTCCGGTCGCTCGGTCGCCGCCCGGGCGTTCGCCGCCGCACTCCAGTGCGCGCATGGCACCGGCTGCGGCGAGTGCCCCGGCTGCCGCACCACGACGGGCGGCACGCACGCCGACGTTCGACTGGTGGTGCCGGAGGGGCTCTCCATCGGCGTCGGTGAGATGCGCGCGCTGGTGCTCCGCGCGGCCAGCACCCCGTCCGGCGGGCGCTGGCAGGTGGTGGTCATCGAGGACGCCGACCGGCTCACCGAGGCCGCCGGCAACGCGCTGCTCAAGGCGATCGAGGAGCCTCCGCCGCGTACGGTCTTCCTGCTCTGCGCCCCGTCCACCCACCCGGACGACATCTCGGTGACCATCCGGTCGCGCTGTCGGGTCGTACCCCTGCGGCAGCCGCCGGCCACCGCGGTGGCCGAGGTGCTGGTCCGTCGGGACGGCATCGCGCCCGACGTGGCGCAGTGGGCAGCGGCGGCCGCGCAGGGGCACGTGGGCCGGGCCCGCCGCCTGGCCCGCGACCCGGAGGCCCGCAAGCGGCGCGAGGCGGTGCTCGCGGTGCCGCGCCGGCTGACCGGTGTCGGCGCGGCGTTCGACGCGGCGTCCGCGCTGATCGAGGCAGCCGAGGCGGAGGCCGAGGCCTCGGTCACCGAATCCGACACGACCGAACGGGCGGCGCTGGAGACCGCGCTCGGCGCGGGCGGCACCGGGCGGGGCGCGTCCGGCGCGATCCGGGGTGCCGCCGGCCAGCTCAAGGAGCTGGAGAAGCGGCAGAAGTCGCGGGCAACCCGGGCCCAGCGGGACGCCCTGGACCGGGCGCTGGTCGACCTGGCGGGCTTCTATCGGGACGCGCTCACCATGGCGCTGCGCGCGCCCGTCGCCCCGGTGCACACCGACACCGCCGCGCTGGCCGGCGCTGGCGCTCAGAAGTGGGACGCCGAGGGGTCGCTGCGGCGGTTGGAGGCCGTGCTCGCCTGCCGAGCGGCGATCGAGGCGAACGTCAAACCGCGGATCGCGGTCGAGGCGATGATGCTCGCCCTCTGGAAGGGCTGACCCGCACCCTCGGAGGCCCTGGTCCCGCTCGCCGGACTGGTCATCCACAGGCATCGACACACGCAATTGCTGTGCGGTACGGTCCGGTGTGCCGTGGTGACGGTGGCAGCACGCTGAGTGAGGGATCACCGGGAGGAGTCGGCCGATGCCGCGGGGGGAGATCGACGAAGCCTGGATCGAGGAGGCGGTGCGGCGCTACCGCCGGATCGAGTCGCTCCAGGCCGAGTTCGACCAGGCGGTGTCCACCGTCGAGGTGACCGTCCGGTCGCCGGACGGTCTGGTCGAGGTGGTGGTCACCGCTGGTGGGCGGATCACCGACGTCCGCTTCCTCGGGCCGCTGCACACCCGCAGCCCTCGGGATGTGGCCGGCTCCGTGCAGGCCGCGGTCACCGCGGCGGCCGATGCCGCCGAGTGGGCCCGGGAAAAGCTGCACAACGAGACGTTCGCCGCCTACCGACCGCTCGCGGGAGCCTGAGATGGACACACTGCGCGCGCTCTCCGCCCGGCTGGACGAGGCGAGCGCCACGCTCACCGCTGTTTCGCACACCGTCACCGCCACCGACCCGGCCCAGGCCGCGTTCGGCACCGACGCCCCGGGTCGCCCCGGCGAGATCGGTCGCGCGCTGCACCGGCAGTGGACCACCGCCACCGACGACCGGGCCCGCGAGGCCCGCGCCGCCGCCGGTCGACTGTCCGCCGCCGCCGCGGCGGTGCGGGAGGCCGCCGACCGCTATGCCGAAGTCGACCGGGCGGCCCGCCGCCGGCTCGTCGGGGAGCCCTGATGGACGCGCTGGACCGCCTCGCCGAGCCCGGCCTCGACCTGCTGCGCCGGGTGGACGCGCTGATCGCCGCGGGTGTCCCCGAGGGGCACCGGGTCTGGCCGCTGCTGCGCCGGATGCAGGTGCTGCCGGGCGACGCCGTCCGCAGCTTCCTCGACCTTCATCCCGCGCCGCTCGCCGGCGCCGGGCACGCGGTGCGCCGGCTGGTCCGGGGGTACGACGACGTCTCCGCCGCGCTCACCGACGGGCTGCTCTGGTCCGGTCCGGCCGCCACCGCGTACGGGCAGCAGCGGGCGGCACTGCTGCGTCACCTCGACGAGGGGCCGGACAGCCTGGTCGGGCGACTCGAGTCCACGGCCGGCTACGCCGACGCGCTCGCCGACTGGGTGGAGGGGAGCCGTCTCGCGCTGGCCCGGACGCTGGCCGACGTGCTCCGCTCGGCCGAGGCGGTCGCCGTGGTCTCCGCCACCGCCGCCGGTGTGTCGACGCGCCCCGGGCCGATCGGGCCCGGTGTGGCCGACGCTGCCGAGATCGGCGCGCGGGTGCTGGCGGTGCTGTGCGTCGCGTACGACGGGGCGGAGACGCTGCTGCGTCAGTGGGCGCCGAGTCTCGCCGAGGCAGCGTGGCGACCGCCGGTGGACGGGCGACCCCGTTACGACCAGCCCACCCGGGTCGGCTGGTAGCCAGATCCCCCGGAAGGGGGTCACCAGGTCCCGGACAGGCCACGGCGTCGCTCGCGGGCGCCTGATCTGAGCCGGCCCCACGGCGACGCCGTGGTCTTCCCCCTGCACCCCCCGCAGGTATGCCTCCACTCAACGCCTCCGGGGTGCGTCTTGTCTCGTGCCCGGGCCCGGAATCAACCGTCCGGTCGAGGAGCAACGGCACGACGGGCCGCCCGGCAATAGGTCAAGTCGACGGTCGTGAATGGCAGCGGGGCGTAGTCGTCCGGCGACGGCCGACGTGCCCCTCGGCCCGCGACCGTCGTAGGGTGGGGGTATGGGCATGCTCTGCGCGGTCAGCTTCAACCGGTACGGGCGCCTCTACTACCTCGACCCGGGCGAGTTGCGCCCACAGGTGGGCGACAAGGTGCTGGTGCCCACCGACGACGGGCCCGAGGTGGCGGAGTGCGTGTGGGCCGCCCAGTGGGTCACCGAGGAGACCGACGGCTTCCCCCGCCTGGTGGGCCTGGCCGTCGACGACGACCTGCGCCGGGACGAGGCGCTGCGTCGCCGCAAGGCCGAGGCCAAGGTCGCCGCGAAACGGCTGATCCGCTCGCACGGCCTGCCGATGAAGGTGGTGGCCGTCGACCACGTGCTCGGCTCCGCCGAGGGTGGCGGCGAGCGCAGCACCGTCTACTTCACCGCGCCGCACCGGGTGGACTTCCGCTCCCTGGTCCGTGACCTCGGCGCCACCCTGCACTGTCGGGTCGAGCTGCGTCAGCTCTCCGCCCGCGACTCGGCGCGGGTGCAGGGCGGCATCGGCTCCTGCGGTCGGGACCTGTGCTGCGCCACGTTCCTCACCGACTTCGAGCCGGTGACCATCCGGATGGCGAAGGACCAGGACCTGCCGCTGAACCCGCTGCGCATCTCCGGCGCGTGCGGCCGGTTGATGTGCTGCCTGAAGTACGAACATCCGCTCTACCAGCGCTTCCAGGAGACCGCCCCGGCGGTCGGCAGCCGGGTCTCCACACCCGAGGGCGACGGCCGGGTGGTCGGCCACAGCGTTCCGCGCGACGCGGTGACGGTCCGGCTGGACGCCGACGGCTCCCGCTCCATGTGCTCCCGCGCCTCCGTCTGCGGCTCTCGCCAGGCCCACGACCAGCACTACACCCCCTGACCCTGTCCTCACCCCCACCCCTGTCCCCGTTGATCATGAAGTTATTGCCAACCAGACCGGCGTGTCGGGGCAACAACTTCATGGTCAACGGAAGGAGAGGGCGTGGGGTGGGGTGGGGTTAGTGCAGGACTGTGGGGGGTTCCGGTAGGCGGGGGACCAGGCGGGTTTTCGGGGTCAGCCAGCTCTGGGTGGGGGACTGGTCGGGGTTCACCTGCCAGTCACGGGAGACCCGGTCCACAGCGATCGGATAGATCGTCAGCGTGCCGTCCGGGTCGATGCGCATCCGCAGGAACACCTTGGAGTCCTCGATGCCCTGCCCAGCGAAGAGTTCGTTGACGTTCACCCCGAACGACCCAGCCACCAACAGGTACGCCGCCACCAGCTGACTGGCCACCAGGCCGATCACCGGGCCGTAGAGAACTGCCGCGGCGACCGCCGGCAGCGGCCACGGCCAGTCGTAGAACGGCAGCGCCAACCACGCCCAGGTGCCGGCCGCCGCCAGGGCCACATGCGCCACGCCGTGACTGACACCGAGGATGCCGTGCCGTGCGTGGCGTTTGCCGCTCGCGCTGGGCGGCTTGGCGAACAGAATCGCCGCCAGCACCGTCACGAGCACCATCAACACCAGCGGAACGCTGAACAGCCGCTGATTGGTGCTGTCTGCCCAGTTCGCGGTGGCACCCGCCATGGCCAGCATGAGGAGGGTGTGCAGGGTCCCGAGCAGAGTCGTGAAGCCGGGATTGCGGAACGGCAGCCGGGTGAAGATGCCCCAGCCGTAGCGCCGGGAACGGGCCGCGTCCGGGTAGCGGGCCACCAGGTCGTACGGCTGGGCCGAGCTGGCCCGGCGGGCCAGCGTGTCCCGCGGTGGGACCTCGATGCGCTCGGGCAGCTTGTGCGTGGGGTAGAGATACGCCCCGCCGCCGCCGCACGTGATCAGTTGCCGGTCCGGCCCGGAATAGCGGGCGTAGTGGTGCAGGTCGCCGGAGAGCAGCAGCCGCACCCGTGCCCCGGTCGGGTCGATGATCGTCCGGATGAAGTAGTCGATCGAGTCGTACGCCGTGGGGTTGTCGGCCGCCTTGACCCAGGTCGGCGCCGGCGCCGCGATGATCACCTTCGACTCCGGGCCGAGCTGCCGGGCGACCTCGTCGAAGTAGGCCAACTGCGGGTCGTCGAGGTACGAGCCGGACTGGTCGTCCACGCCGAGAAGCCACCAGCCGGCGGGCAACTCCACCGCGAAGTACGACCGTGACTGCCCGGTGCGCCACCCGGCGAAGTTCCGGTCCCGGGAGCGGACGAACAGCCGCAGGAAAGCGGTGAGGCCGTCGTACCAGTCGTGGTTGCCCGGCACCGCGAAGAGCGTGGGCTTCTCGGGCGGTGCCACCGGAAGCGCGGCCTGGTACGGGCCCTTGCACCGGTCCTCGTACGAGGCGTAGGCCGCCGACGGGTACACCTGGTCGCCACCCATCACCAGGGTCTGCGCCCGGGCCAGCCGGTGCCCGTCCACCGTCAGCTCCGGCTGCGCCAGCAGGTACGCCACCGAGTACGTGGCGTTGAAGCCGTCGCCCAGGTCGGCCACATAGTCCAGCCACAGCCCGCCGTCCGGCCCGACCTGGCGGAAGACGTCGTCGCCGAACGCGTTCTGCAACTCGCGTTTGTCCAGGTACGCCCCGAAGAGCACGGCCAGCAGCGTGCGGATGCCGGTGCTGATCAGCAGGAACGGCGCCAGCCACGGCACCGGTTTGCGCGGTGTGAAGCCCAGCTCCAGCGGGTCGGTGCTACGCGGACGGTGGGCGGCGCGTTCGCCACCCGGGGGGCGGGCAGGACGCTCCTGGTGGGGGGAATCGTCGCGTTCGTCGCTCACCCGCCGCAGCGTAGTCCCGCATTCGATCACTCGCTGTCCGGTAAACGGCTAGATGGCGGCCGATGTCCGGTTGGCGACGGCGGGACTGCCAGGGGTATCCCGTTCGAGCGGTGGGCGGGTGGTGCCGTACACTTGCTGATCGTTGCCGCCTTAGCTCAGTCGGCTAGAGCGACGCACTCGTAATGCGTAGGTCGACGGTTCGATTCCGTCAGGCGGCTCGGTACAGAAGCCCAGGTCATTGGCCTGGGCTTCGCCGTTTCCGAGGTCTGTCACGCCGCCGTCTGTGGTGCCGGTCCGCAGGTGGTCCTTCTCCGCAGGGACCGCCTCGTCCAGGCGGTTGGTGACAGCGTCCAGGTCGTGTGGATCTCTTTCCAGCCGTCGGGCCAAGGTGGTCTTGCCACTGTCCTGGATATCTCACGTGAGGTAGAGAGTGGCGGGCATTATCAGACGATTTCGTCTGCTCGCCGGGTCTCCGTTGCGAGTATCTGCAGAAGGGCCAGGTCTGCGCGGTCGATGTCGCGCGGCTCGTACCCGCTGTGGAACAGCAGTTGCTGCTCCACCGAGATGCAGTTGACCGGGCGGCCGGCGATGGTTCCCGTGGTGAAGCACTCCTTCGGCCAGCGGAAGTTACCGCCATCGAGGCTGGCCTGGTGGCCGTGGCCGGCCTCGTCGAACTTGAGCGGGTGAAGGTCTACTCGGCCTCGTCCTTCGGCCACGACCTCAACGCGTACCGGGCGCCAGTCAGTCTCGATGACATAGCCCAGCCGGCCGAGAGCCAGCAGGGCCGCTGCTTCGTGCTCTGCGGCGATTGCCAGGTCCAAGTCGCGGTGCGGACGAGTCTGCTTTCCGAACAACGCGTCCACACCCCACCCGCCGCTGATCCATGCGTTGCAGCCGGCGGCAGCGAGAGTGTCCAGAACCGTCTGGACCTCGCCGGCATTCATGTCAGCAGTGTCGATCATGTCCATCTTTCCAACGCGGCTGGCAAGCCAGGGTCAGCCGAGAAGATCTTCCGCAATGCAGGTCACGATGCCTTCAACGGCACGGATTGCCGCCGCTCGTCGGATATGCACTGCGGCTTGCTCCCGAAGCTGGCACACTCCTTCGGGCCGGACCGACCTCTTCAGAACAGCGCCGATGGCGCCCGGCCCGATGAAGCATCGAGCCGGGCGCGATCGGGTGGTTATGCCACGAAGCTGGAACGGCGTCGGCGTCCGATCAGGTAGCCCGCGCCGCCGAGGAGCAGAAGCGCGCCGCCAATGCCGGCCACGGTCGCGGTGTTGGCACCGGTCACGGGCAGCCCACCGCCCTCACCGTTCTCGCCGCCGGGAGCGCCCGGGCTGGCGGAGGAAGTGGTGGTCGGTGCGACGGTCGTCGTGGCGCTGGGGGAGGCGCTCGGCGTGGCACTGGCGCTCGGCGTCGGTGTGGGCGTAGACGCGCAATCAAGCGCACGTGCGACGTACACGCCGTCGTTCAGGTAAGCCAGGTAGGCGTCGACGGCCGCCTCGTCGAGCACCTTCTGCGCGGCAGCGTCCACGTTGTCACCAGCGTCCACCATCGTTCGGCCCACCGAGACCCGCAGATCCGTCAACCAGGCCTTCTGCACGTCCGCCTTGAGGTAGGCGCGGAGATCGTCCGGGGTGCCCGCCAGCGGCTTCTCCAGGGCGCCAGGCAGGACGGGAAACTTGTTGGTTTGCGCCTCGTCGAGGATCCGGTAGGCCACCAGCCGCAACTGCTCATCATCGGCGGCGTCCAGGTCGGAGGTAAGCTTGCGGATGTCCTGGTACACGTCGCGCTTGACCGTTTGGCAGGCTGCGTTCAGCCCGGTCGATGGGGTCTGAGCCATCGCCGGCGCGGCCGGAATCAGAAAGGCCAGCGCTATGAGGGCGCCAGCCGGGGTCTTCCATCGCATGTGGTCTTCCTCCCCGTTACACGTCAAAACACGGGGATATTACCGTCACTGGATGGATAGGCAAGAAGAGATCGGCGGCCTGAACCGCGCAACGAGCAACCCACTGCGTAAAATCGCCGCCCCAACCCCTCTACAAGGGATGAAAGACCCGCCACTGAGATCATTCTGTTAAGAAGTTCTCAGCGAGCTGGGCGGACTTGGATGGGTCAAGGCGCCGCGTGGCTCGCCCTGCCCTGGTCGGGCGGGCGTCGAGGGTCAACGGCCCAGCTGGACTCATACCCCGGCAAGCTGTACCGCTGAGGTGCTGCGACCAGCGCCGAAGCGCACGATGCGGACGCCAATGGCTGTATAGCCAGCGGTGCAGCCAAGCCACCCCATCCGGGCCGGCATCCCCAGACGGCGGCAGACCCCTGAACAGGGGTAATGGCCTTCCAGCAGGCCGCCGCGATCTTCTTCTGATCCCCGGCTTAGGACCTTCCATGTCGTAACCGCCTGTTACGGTGCGCCGCAGTTGGCCGGTCAGAGCAACCCCACGTGGGACAGCGCGGCTACGGGGGGCGGGCACTGGTAGGTCCCCGGAGTGATCCCGGGACTGAATATTGGACACCGCAACCCGCCCCCCGCACACACACCACGAGCCCGAGGTAAACGGTCCGCATCCAGTCCGCAAGAGGTCGACGGACGGCGGGGGAATGGTGCGAGATGTCGAGAGGTATTTCCGCTGCTGGACACCCCATGTGCCCAGGTCGCCGGCTTGATCGCCGAACATGATCTGGGCCTTTCGCTTGCCTTCGTTGTGGCGAGCAGCCAAGCGAGCAGCACCCTACTCACCGGACCACAGCGCCCCTTCCAGCCGTGCCGCAGCTTCCCGCGCGACCTCAGGGGCCACGTGTGCGTAGATGTTGAGAGTGACGCTGATCTGAGAGTGACCGAGGATCTCCATCACCACACGGGCGGGTACGCCCTGGGCGAGAAGGACGCTGGCCGCCGTGTGCCGCAGGTCGTGAAGACGAACCTGCCGTAGGCCGGCACCAACTGAGTGACGATCGGTACGCGCGTAGACGGACGGACGGACTCGGACGAGGGCGGGTTGGGTCAGCAGGTCAGCAGGGGGGGCAGAGGCAGCTCACCGCCCGCCGGTCATTCGTTCACACCGAACGATTCATCCGGAGAGTTCTCGCAGGAGGCTTGTTCCGTCGTCGCTCCACAGTTCGATCGAGTAGCGCAGGCCCAAACCCGCGAGGACGGCACCGAGTTCGTCGACGCGGGACGGATCAACGACGCCGCTGAAAAGGCGTTCATCAGGTGACGGCTCGACCAGTTCGATGCACACCCACTCGTTCTCGACCTCATACTCGGTCCACGAGCTTGCACGGGCACGCCAGCCTGCACGCACGAACATCTCGGCCAAGACTTTCACCCTCGGGGCATGAGGGAGACGGCCGTAGACGTTGTTGCCGCGAACGGCTAGACGGTCGGCAAGACGCGGCCCGGGGGTGCCGCCAGAAGTGATTTCCATGTTCCCTCCCAACGTTCTTCGTGCCCGTTCCTTTGCCCGACGCAACGGTCAACACCAGGTATCAGCAGTAGCCGCGCTGCACGCGGTATCAACGCTCTGCGCTATCCCCCGTTGATGTCGGTCGCTGTCCGTGGAGATCAATCTGATTTCCAAGCTGAGGTTAGGCACCTGGGCTTCCTGCGGTAGCGCGGAGGACGATCTGCACGGCGGCTTGCGCGGGAGTCAGGTGCGTGGTGTCGACGACCTCGGCCTCGGCATGCAGCCACGTGCGGGCCGCCTCGGCGTAGGGCTCGAGGTACTTGAGACGGAACGGCGACGGGACGGGGTGTTCCCCCTCGATACGCCTGCGGAGGGTGTCTTCGTCAGCGTGGAGGACGAAGTGCCTTACTGGGATCGCATGTTCGCCGAGACCCGTACTGATTTCGCGCCAGTACTGCTCGACCAGGACAGTCATGGGCATCACCAGAGTGCCGCCGGTGTAGTCGAGCACGTGGCGGGCGGTATCGACGACGAGCTGCCGCCACGGCGGCCAGTGCTGGAAGTTGTCAGTCTCGGGCAGCCCCGGCGTGATGTCCATGAGCGTCTCGCCGACCTTCTCGGCGTCGAATACCCGTGAATCGGGAATCAGTTGCTGCACGAGCGCGCTGGTCGTCGTCTTGCCCGCGCCGTGGGTGCCGTTGAGCCATACGATCACGGGACACATTAACGCGCGTGGGCAACCGGACGACCTGTACAGGACTTGTAAGCGAGGCGTCAGGGCCCTGCCGAGCAGCCAAACCGGCGAGCATGAGCGGACGATCGCGGACCAGGACACCGTGCCGGGCACGAGGACCAGGCGGTGGTTTCCCGAGATCGATCAGGTCGCCGCTGGCCGGCCGAGTCCTCGAATAGTCCTTGTTCCGTGCAGCGACCGCTTCGTCCAGCCGGTTGGCGACCGCGTCCAGGTCGTCACCGAACACAGCCCGGCGTGGCACCCCCGGGTCGGCCCGACTGACGCTGCTGCTGGCGCGAAGACCCGCGTTCGGAATTGGTGTTGCGGAGCGGGCCGCCATTCGGGGCGGTGAACGCCAGCGCGTCCCGGCGCTTCCCGGCGACGTGCGCGGCCAGCTTGTCGACGAGGAACTGCGGCAGCGCGGTTGTCAAGCGTCGCTACCGTCAGCGGACGGAAAGGCAAGGAAGATGAACGTCCTCGTCTATGCAATGAGCAACTGCGGCGCAGATCGCTGCTCAAATCCCTCCACAAGGGATGAAAGGCTCACCACCTAGATCTGGACGGGTCCAAATGGTCCAAGGCGCCAGATTGAGCCCGCCGTGCCCGTCACGAAAGGTCCTGCTATGCCGATGAGCGGGCGCCGCGACGACGGGCGTGGGCGTAGGGTGCAGCCGATGACCGGCGACGCTTCGTTGGATCGGTGTTCGTCTCCGCGAACCTTGGGCGGGCTGGCGAGGAACCCGGCAGCGCCTACCGACCTGCTGCTCCGGCTGGTGAAAATGTGGCCGGAGCAGGTGTGCGAGGGGCTGCAACGCCGCCGCGAGCTGCCGCCGCCGGTGCGGGATGCGATGCTGCATCATCCCTTGCCCAGGATCCGCAGCGCGCTCGCCACCCACCCGCAGGTCGACGCACCGTCGCGTGCCCAACTGCTGGCCGACCCGGAATGGCGGGTCAGAATGCGCGCGTTCGGCCGGCCTGGTCAGGAATCGCTGCCTGACGACGTGCTGGTCAGATTGCTGACCGAGCTCGACCGTCCACCCTCCGACCTGCCGTTCAGCCGCGAGGAGTTGATCGGCGAGTTGTTCAACGCAATGCGGTACGACCGGCGTCTGCTTCGGCTGGCCGCCGCGCACCCCCGACCGGGGGTGCGCCGGTACGCGGCCGGTTCCCTGTACCGACTGGACGAGCGGTCGCGCCAGGCGCTGCTGGAGGATGAGGTGCCCGAGGTGCGGGCGGCCGCCGTGGCGTCCGTCTCGCACCGGCAGCAGGTGATGGAGCCTGCGGATCTGCCGGACCAGCACGGTCACGCATTCTGGTACGTGCTGCAGCGCCCACTGTCCCGGGCGCTGATCGATCAGGTGCTCGCCACCGGCGACGCGGCTGCGCTGAAGGTGATGGCGAAGAACCCGAGTGTCCCGCCGGACGTGGTCGAGACGCTGCTGCGTCACCCCGACCCGTCGGTCCGGCAGGGACTCGCCGGTCGCGTCGACCTGAGCGGCGATCAGCTCCTCAGGCTCGCCACTGACCCAGCGGTCGAGGTCCGAACCGCGGTCTCCACGCATCCGGGCCTCACCGAGCCGCAGCGGGCCAGCATCGACATCGACACGACCACTGCCCCGGGTGATGGGCACTTCGGCTCTGGGGACGTCCGCTGCCGATGGATCCTGCCTCCCGACGACGCCGTACCGGCGCTCGCCGATGCGCTGCCGTGGGCCCGTTCGGTCAATCCGCTGCTGCGCCGCCGAGCGGCCCGCAACGCCGAGTTGCCGGCGGAAGTCGTCGCCATACTCGCCGACGACTCCGACTTGGGTGTCCGGGTCCTGCTCGCCCAGCACCACCCGGCTGCACCGCCAGCACTGCTGCTGCGCTCTTTCCTCGAGTACCACTGCTGCGGCCGGGACCGGTTGAGCGAGCTTCCGCAGTTTCCTACCGACGGGTTGGCCCGCTTCGCCGACGACCCCGACCCGGCGGTACGACGGCTCGTCGCCCTCGACCCGGACGCCGACCCCGAACTTGTCGACCGACTGAGCACCGACCCCGACGCCAGCGTGCGACAGGCGATGGCAAGCAGCCCACGCCTCCCGGCACCGCGGATCGTCGCGCTTCTCAATGATCCTGAACTGGCCGAGGCCGCCGCGGCCAACCGGGCTCTGACGGTCGATCAGATGGAGCAGATCCTGGACAGGATGACCGCGGGCTGACACCGAGGTGGGCGCGGCCGCCGAGCCGGTCGTCCCTGATGCCGCTACCAGATGATGATGCCGCCGTGTACCGCTCTCGCGCGCGCCACAGCGTCGCGCATATTGGTCAGGTAATGGAGGATGCGATCCGCGTCGTACCCAGTCGCGGCGGATAGTCGCTCGACGCTCTCTTCCAGGAGTACGCACTCCTGCTCGAAGACATCGAGCTGGTCGGGCGGGACCTGGAGTTCTGCATGGTTCTCGACCGTGATGTCACCGAGTTGCGGCAGAAACGTCGCGCCGAGACGCCGAGCGGCTGCGGAACCCCACAGCTTGTAACGAAAGCTCTCAGCTCCTACTCCGGTGCTGGTTCCCGGCGGATCCACGACAATCTGCCGACCGGCATAGGCGTCGCCGTCCGGTATCCACACCCGGATATCGAGGCTCAATTTCACACTCCCGCCGTTCTCGGTTCCGGTGCCCGTAGTCGCTCACGCGGCATCGCAAGCGGCCAGCCCTGTTTCGAGGGCAGCCAGGAAGTCCAGCAACTCACGCCGTGCGGCGTCGTCGTGCGTGCGGTGGTTCAGGAAGGTGGACGTGAGTCCATGTGAGCGGCCCTCGATCACCTCGATCAGCTCCGCAAGTTGAACCCGAGCCTCGACCACCGCATCCGACCCGACCTGATGGCACCACGCCTTGATAAGCGCGGGATCGGTGGAGACGGCGTCGATCCCGCAGCACCCGCGGACGCACTCGACCTCGCAGAAGATGATGCACTTGCTCAGGGGCGATGGCACTTCGACCGATACTTCCGCCATCGCCGCTCCTTCGGTTGAGCCCGCCGAAACGCTGGCGCGTAGCCGATGCTAACGCCGCGACGGGCCGGCCTACGAGTGGCTGGTGGTGGCAAGTGCGGCAGCCACACGTGACGCCTCACGCCGACCCTGCTCTCGGGCGGCGGCGACAAGCGCGGGCACGACGGACCTGTCCATCACGTTCCTTCCCTGCGCTCGTCTGGACGCTGGATCCCGCAGGAGCAGCTCCACCCGGCGGGTTTCGCCCAGTGCGGCCCGCTGCTTGGCGATGCGCGCCCACGGCCCGATGGCGGCGGTGCTGGGCGCGAGGGCGACCACCGGGCCGACCCCGGGAGCGAGGTCGAGGTTGAGAGTCGAGCGCATGCCCCCGTCCATGTACCGGTGTCCGTCGATCATCACCGGCGCGCTGGAGAGCGGCATGGCACAGCTTGCGGCGACGGTGTCCACGAGGGAGACACCGTCGTGCCGGGTGATGGTGCGGCTGCTGCCCGACTCCGCGTCGACGACGACGATGCGCAGGTCCGCGTCCTTCCAGGTGTGATCCGGCAGGCGGGCTTCGGCTGTCCGGTGTTGCCGCGACGGGTCGGGGGTGGGCGTGGCGAGGGCGAGGCGACCGAGGCGGCGAGCGGCCTGCTCGGGGGTCCGGGCGAACAGTTGCGCTCGGGCGAGGCGCAGGAGGTCGAGGAGGCCCAGTGCGGTGGAGGTCTCGTGGGCCGCGCCTTGGCGTTGACGTTCGTAGAGCTCGGCCAGCGGTGTTCCGCTGGCGATCTGTGCTCCCACGACGGCGCCGGAACTCGTGCCGATGAGCACTGCCTCCGGGGTCACTGTCACGCCCTCGTCCGCGAGTCCGGCGAGGACGCCCACCTCCCAGGCGATGCCGGTCACTCCGCCGCCACCGAGCACCCAGACGGGCCGCGCGTCGTCCGTCATCAGTTCCTCATTCAGGTCGGTCAAACCGCTAACAACGTTCGCAGTTCCAGGCTAACAAGGGTCCCGGAGGGCTGGCAACGATGATCAGGGCTCTCGTCGTCCGAAGATGATGCCGCCGAGCCTGCTCTCCGGTGAGGTGAGAGTCGTCTGCGACTCGACCCGGAATCCGCTGTCGTGCAGCCAGGCCGCCACCTGGGCCGGCTGCCGACGATGGACGTGCACCTTCATCGGGTGGCCGCCGTACCCCTCCGTCTTGAGGGTCGTCTCGTCGCCCACGTGAAAGCCGAGCAGCAGCGGACCACCGGGACGCACCACCCGCCGGAAGTGCGCGAACACCGCGCCGAGCTGGTCGTCGGGGATGTGGATGAGCGAGTACCAGGCGATCAGGCCGGCGACCGACCCGTCGGCCAGGTCGAGATCCGTCATCGAGCCCACCTCGAACCTCAGGCCGGGATGATCGCGGCGGGCCACGGCGATCATCCCGGGTGAGAGGTCGATCCCGAAGGCGTCGATGCCGAGCGTGTGCAGATGGGCGGTGATGCGCCCCGTCCCGCAGCCCACATCCGCGACCGGCCCGCCACCGACGCCATCCACGAGCTCGGCGAACAGCCTCAGCGCCGCCCGTTCGTGCGGTGCCTCCGCCAGCAGGCCGCTCACCAGGTGTGCGTAGCTGACCGCGACGGTGTCGTAGGAGGTGCGGGTGTCTGCCAACCAACCGTCAACGTCCACCTCGGAGACGCTAGATCAGAGGGAAAAGTCGCGACGCTTGAGCTTCGCCATCTGGCCGTCCGGGTGATGCCAGACGACACCCTCCCAGTCCGGGTGAGCCAGGAGCCATGCGCGCAGCCCGTCGTGGTCCAGCGGTGCCTTCTCCAACTCGTCGTCGTCGCCAGACGTGCAGAAGCCGTGGCGGATGAGCTGGTGGCTCGCGACCTGCTCCGGATTGCCGTTCACCTTTGGCCCGACCA
This sequence comes from Micromonospora zamorensis, assembly GCF_900090275.1. Classification (NCBI taxonomy): domain Bacteria; kingdom Bacillati; phylum Actinomycetota; class Actinomycetes; order Micromonosporales; family Micromonosporaceae; genus Micromonospora; species Micromonospora zamorensis. The sequence continues at coordinate 6,749,489 of NZ_LT607755.1, forward strand.
GCTCGTAGGTCGCGCCGAGCTGTGGGCCGGCGAACCGATCCGCGTCGACGATCGCGTCCAGAGCCTCGGCGTGGAACGTGGCGAAGGACGACTGCTCGACCGGCTCCCAGCCGACGGTCTTGCCGGTCACCTCATCGGTCATGACCGGCTGGTACCCCGCTGGTGTGGCCCTGCCCGGCTTCACCTCGCGCCGGGCCCACCAGCGCTCGCCGTCGTACTTCCGGGTGGCGGTCAGTCGTTGGTCGCCGGCTCCGCACAGCATGAAGGAGCGGCGATATCGGCCGCCACGTCTTATCGTGACCTCGCGAACCGGGTCCGGAGCGGTCATGCTGCGACGGTGCCCGTCCGACGATCTGGAGGCGTCCGCCCATGACCTTCGTACCGATGACCGTCAGCCTGCCCATCGCCGATCGCGCCACCTCGTACCACTTCTATCGCGACGGTCTCGGCCTCGACCCCGTCGGCGAGCTGGCCGACGACGGCCTCCCGGAGCCGTTGCAGTTCGTGGTCAACGACGGTCTGCGGCTGATGCTGGTCCCGACCGGGGGCTTCGGATGGGTGATCGGCCGGCACGAGGTCGCCGCGCGGGGGCAGAGCGAGTGCGTGCTCAGCCTCGGCGTCGCCTCGTCCGCCGACGCGGACGCGATCGTCGAGCGGGCGCGCTCCGCCGGCGGCGAGGTGGTCACCGAGCCGCAAGCCCAACCCTGGGGGTACGCGGCTGTGTTCGCCGATCCCGACGGTCACCTGTGGATGGTGTCGGTCACCCCCGAGTGACGTTCCGCAGGATCAGAGTTCCATCGTCGGATACAGCCTGCCGGGAACGCCGGATCGATCCTCCGACGTTAAGGTCACCTCGTGACGGTACGAGGGCTGCGGCGGATCATCGTGTCGGTGGCGGATCGGGAGCGCGCGCTGGCGCTCTACCGGGATGCGTTGGGGCTGACCGAGAAATACAGTGCCGGCGAGATGGTGGCCCTGGCCGTTCCGGATTCCGGGGTCGAGCTTCTGCTGCACGAACGCCCACCCACGCCCGGTTTGGCCGGCGTCGCGGTGAGCTTCCTCGTGTCGGATGTCGACGCGGCGACCGCTGCGGCGGTGAAGGCCGGTGCCCAGGTCGTTGACGCGCCAGCTGATCAGCCCTGGGGTGAACGACAGTCGGTGCTCACCGATCCGGACGGCCATGTCATCTGCTTGGTGACGCCAGCGGCCTGACCGCCCGCCGGCTGGGGTCAGGCGTAGATCTTCCTGGCGTACTCCGGGCCGTAGTGCCGTTCCAGGTCTTCGAGGCTCTCCACCGGCGCCTCGACCTCCTTGATCAGGCGTGCTCGGGACGGCAGCGCGTCGGGCTGCCAGGTCTCCGGCTGCCACAGCGCGGACCGCAGGAACGCCTTCGCGCAGTGGTAGAAGATCTGCTCGATCTCCACCACCACGGCGAGCACCGGCCGGTGCCCCTTGACCACCATGTCGTCGAACCAGGGCGCGTCGCTCACCAGTCGGGCGCGCCCGTTGATCCGCAGGGTGTCGGTCCGCCCCGGGATGAGGAAGAGCAGCCCGACGTGCGGGTTGTCGAGGATGTTGCGGTAGCCGTCGGCCCGCTTGTTGCCCGGCCGCTCGGGCAACGCGACGGTCGTGTCGTCCAGCACCAGGGCGAACCCGGCCGGGTCGCCCTTGGGGGAGACGTCGCAACTGCCGTCCGCGCCGGCCGTGGCCACCAGGCAGAACGGCGAGGCGGCGAGCCATTCGCGGTCCCGCTCGTGCAGGCGGTTGCGTTCCTTGTTGGCGGCCCGCGCGGTCGGCACACCGAGCAGCTCGCGTAACTCCTCGTGCGAAGTGATCTCCACCGTCACGTTGATCCTCCCTCAGGCGTTGACCCGTTGGCGGGCACCACCATTTGTCAGCCTAGGCCGCCGTGACCAGCGCGAGGTTTGTGCCCGGTTGCCGGGGGTACGGCCTCATCCGACGCGCCCGCCGCAACGAGACCGTTCGCAGGACGCCGACCAGTGGAGGCCGGGAGATGGAGAGCCGACTCAAGGTGCTGGGGCACCCAGTCCACCCGATGCTGGTCATGTTCCCGGTCGCGCTGCTGGCCACGGCGGTGCTGTTCGACGTGGTGGACACCGTCGGGGGCCCGGACCTGCTCGGCGAGGTCGCGTACTGGAACATCACTGTCGGCCTGATCGGCGGCCTCCTGGCCGCGGTGGCCGGCTCGTTCGACCTGCTGGCCATCCCGACGGGCACCCGCGCCAAGCGGGTGGGCCTGCTGCACGCGGGGGCCAACCTCGCGGTGATTCTGCTCTTCGCCGCGATTTGGGTGGTCCGGCTCAACGCCGACTCCCGCGCCGCTGGCGGCGCGTTGCTCGTCGTCGAGATTGTCGCGTTGGCGATCCTCGGCATCAGCGCCTGGCTCGGCGGCGAGCTGGTCGACCGGCTCGGTGTGGGCGTCGACCGCGATGCCGGCCTGGACGCGCCCAGCTCCCTACGGCCGCCCGCGGCCGCTCAGCGGATCGGAGATGTGTGATGAGCGAGCAGCAGTCCGGGGGCTTCGGCCGGGGTTGGCGGGGTGGCCGGCAGCAGGGCTGGGACCCGATGGGTGAGCTTCAGTCGCTGCGCGCCGAGCTGAGTCGCCTGGTCGGCGGCCGGGCCGGCGCGTCCGACGTCGAGTTGACTGAGACCGCCGACGGCTGGGAGGTCGTCGTCCGGCTGCCCGGGGTGGCACCGGAGGAGGTGGCGGTCGAGTTGGACGACCTCGAATTGTGCGTGCGGGCCCGCTCCGAGGCGGAGGTCAACGCCGACCAGGGCATCCCCGGCGGTTTCGAGACCCGGGGCTTCGAATACCGCATCAACCTGCCGTCGCGGGTCGACCCGGACGTCATCGACGCGGTCATGGACCATGGCCTGCTCCGGGTCCGCCTGCCCCGGGCGACCCGGCCCGCGCCGCGCACCATCACCGTCGGTCGCACCGGGCCGCGCTCCGGCGACTTTTCCACTGGTACGCCGATGCCGGCCGATCCCGCCGCGGACCGGGAGTTGCACCGCCCGGACACCGAGATCGACCGGCCGTAGCGGCCTGCGTGGTCACCCCGGCACTGCTCGGCCCGACCGCCGAGCGCCTTCCCGACGTGCGGCGGATCGCCGTGCTGCGCGCCAACGCACTTGGCGACTTCGTGTTCGCGTTGCCGGCGCTGGAGGCGTTGCGTTCCGCGTACCCGTCGGCGGAGATCGTGCTGCTCGGCGCGCCGTGGCACGCGAAGCTCTGGCGCGACCGGCCCGGCCCGGTGGACCGGGTGCTGGTGGTGCCGCCGGCCCCCGGCATCCGTGCGCCCGACCCGGGCGAGGCGGACTCGTCGATGGACGACTTCCTGGCCGCTGCGACGGGTGAGGGTTTCGACCTGGCGGTGCAGATCCACGGTGGCGGCGCGAACTCCAACCCGATCATTGGTCGCCTCGGCGCCCGGGTGACTGTCGGCCTGCGCGCCGACGACGCGCCGCCGCTGGACCGGTGGTTGCGTTACGTCTACTACCAGCACGAGGTGATCCGCTACCTGGAGGTGGTGGCGCTGGTGGGAGCACCGGCGACCACCATCGTGCCGACGCTGGCGGTGACCGACGCCGACCGGGCCGAGGCCGCCCAGGTGCTCGGCCCGGCGAGCCGACCCCGGGTGGCGCTGCACCCGGGGGCCAGCGACACCCGCCGACGTTGGCCCGCCGAACGCTTCGCCGAGGTGGCCCGTGAGCTGCACGGCGACGGCTACGAGGTGCTGGTCACCGGCACACCCTCCGAGCAGGAGGTGGTGGACCGCGTCGTCGCGGCGGCCGGGGTGCCGGTGCGGCCGCAGGTGGGCACGCTCAGCCTCGGTGGGCTGCTGGGTTGCTACGCCGACTGCGAGTTGGTCGTCTCCAACGACACCGGCCCGCTGCACGTGGCCGCCGCGGTGGGCGCGCCCACGGTGGGCATCTTCTGGGTCGGCAACCTGATCAACACGGCGAATCCGTTGCGCGGCCGGCACCGGCCGATCTGCTCCTGGATGGTGCACTGCCCGGTCTGCGGGGTGGACTGCACACCCGGCATCTACCCGCACCGGCCCGGTGACGGCGAGTGCCCGCACCGGGATTCCTTCGTGGCGGACGTTCCGGTGATCGAGGTGCTGGAAGCCGCCCGGGAGCTGCTCATCCCGTAGTTCAGGCCGGCTGAGGGCTGTCCTCGTCGGCCAGGACGACCTCCCACGCCTCCACGTCCCGGTCGGTGACAGTGGTGGGGGACTCCAGGTGGTACGCGCCGCTGGGCAGGATGCCCGCCCCGCCGTGCCGGGCCAGCACCGAGAGCTGCGCGGCCACGTCCTCACCCTGGTGCTTCTCCTGCACCCGACGCCAGAAGTCGAAGCCACCGGCGTCGACGAGCTTGGCCCGGTCGTAGAGCACGCACCCGCCGATCCAGGAGACCTTGTACGCCCGCCACGCCCCTGGGGGCAGCGCCAGGTGCTGGGTGATGTGCAGCAGGTTGGCTGCCGAGTGGATCCGGGCGCGGTTCCACTCAGGAGTGTCCGGGCGGATCCGCTCCGGCGTCGGGGGGCCGATCCACTCCTCGTAGTGCCCGTGCGACTCCGGCCGCACGTCGTCGGCGTACGAGAGCCCGTGCACGCCGTTGCCCACGAACCCGCAGCCCAGCTCGCCGATCGCCGACACCAGCCGGTGTACCGCCCCCGGTTCCAACCAGATGTCGTCGTCGAGACTGAGGACGTAACGGGCGGCCGAGGCGGCGAGCAGGTACGCCCGGTGTTCGGCCAACCCCCGCCGGGGCAGCCGACGGGTCAGCAACACCGGGTGACCCCGGTGACGCAGCGCCCGGACCATGGTGGCCGCGGCGGGATGCGCGTACGCCGGATCTCCGTCGGACTGGTCGCTGACCACCACCCCGAAACCGGGTACGCCGTCCTGCGCGGCGAGCCCGCCCAGGGTGACCGCCAGCTCGGCGGGCCGGTTCCGGGTCGGAATCAGCACGTCGAGCAGCCGGTCGGCGCGGAACTCCTCCGGCGTGCCGAGGACGAGGGGGCGGTTCACGACGCCTGGGTGCGGGTGCTCAGCGACGGGTCGGGTTCCCGGTCGACGGGGTGCGCCGACGGGTCCTGGCTGTGTGACCGGATCCGCTCGATGATCGCGGAGGTGGACCGGTCCGGCACGTACCCCAGGGTGCGCACCTGGCCGCCCAGCCGGCGCACCAGCGGTGCCTCCGGGACCAGCTCCGGTGGGTAGTCCCCGCCCTTGACGTACACGTCCGGCCGGACCGCCTCGATCAGCTTGGCGGGCGAGTCCTCCTCGAAGACCACGACGTGGTCCACGCAGGCGAGCGCGGCGAGCAGGGCAGCCCGGTCCTCGACCGGGTTGACCGGACGGTCGGCGCCCTTCAGCCGGCGTACGCTGCCGTCCGAGTTGACCGCCACGATGAGCAGGTCGCCCAGCGCACGTGCCTGCTCCAGGTAGCGCACGTGCCCTCGGTGCAGCACGTCGAAGCAGCCGTTGGTGAACACCACCGACCGTCCCGCCTCGCGGTACTCGGCGACGATCGCGTCCAACTCGTCGGTGTCGACGAGCGCGGCATGGCCCGTGGTCTCGGTCGGCTGGTCGAGCGCGGTGAGCAGGTCCTCCCGCCGGCACACGCAGGTGCCGGTGTCGGAGACGGTGATGGTGGCCGCCAACTGGGCGAGCTGGGCGGCGGTGGGCAGCGGCGCGTCGGCGGCCAGGGCCAACGTCATCGCCGCCAGGTACGCGTCGCCGGCGCCCACGGCGTGGCTCGCCGGGACCGGCGTGCTGTGGCTGCGTCGTGGCGCCCCGTCGGCGCCACCGACCACCGCGCCCTCGGTGTCGAGGGTCACCGCGACCACGTCGGCACCGGTGTGCGCGCGCAACTCGGCCAGCCGCGACTCGGCCAGGACGGCCCGGTCGACGCCCTCCCCGGCCTGGGTGTTCACTGTGACGCCGGTGCCGGTGACGCTGAGTCCGTCGCCGGTGAGGGCCACCCGACCCTCGCCTGGGACGGGTTCACCGACCGGCCCGGAGCGATCGGACGGCGACGGCTCCGGGGCCGGGTCGGCGGTGCTGTCGTCGGCGCGTACCCCACCGGGTGCGGCACCGACGGTCAGTTCGGACGGTCCGTCGGCCGGGTCGCCGTCGGGGTGTTCCAGGTGCAGTTCGGTCCCCGTGGTCGTCCGGCTGGTGCCGCCGGCCCGGGCCAGCAGCCGGGTCGCCTCGGCGAAGCTGGGGGTGACGACGGTCGGCGCGAGCCCCCGCCAGTCGGCGAGGTCGTGGGCGTCCAGCGCGACAGTGGCGTACCGCTCGCGTTGCTCGACGAGCCACGCGCGGACCTGTGCGGGCAGCGCACCCAGACCGTAGTCGCAGACCACCAGGGTCGGCGCCTCCCCACCGGCGGCGGCGCGCAACTCCTCGGTGGCGCAGCTCAGGGCGGTGAGCAGCCGGGTCACGCCCTCCGGGTCGAGTGCGTCGTCCGGGTCGCCGGAGTCCTCGCGCAGCAGGATCTGGTTGCCGGCGAGCATCCGCCGCTTCACGGGGGTGGGCCGTCCCGGCTGGTTGACCGTCCGGTCCCAGACGCCCGCCCGGTCCAGACAGTCGTGCAGTTCGTCGCCGGCCACGTCGGCGCCGACCGGTGCCACCAGCACCGCCCGGCCACCCAGGGCGGCGACGTTGACCGCGGTGTTCGCGGCGCCACCTGCGGCGGAGATCCGCCTGCGCAGGGTGAGGACCGGAGCTGGTGCCTCTCGGCAGAGCCGGTCGGAGTCGGCGAAGCGCCACTCGTCCAACATGGCGTCACCGACGATCAGGACTGGGCGCCCGAGCCAGCTCTCCACGACGGTGGCGAGCCGGCGCTGTTCCGCTGCTGCTCCTGCCATGCCTCCCCGGGTCCCCACCGCCCTCCGGGCCAAACCTGACCCGCGCCTGACCTGCGGTCATGTCACCACCGTGCCCTTACCGCCCGGCTGGGCCGTTTCGGACGTCCGGAGGCGGGAAGGGAATTGAGGTAACCCCGGAAAGGAGATGTACCGAGATGGCAGCGCAACTGCAGGGCAAGCGGATCGCCTTCCTGGCCGCCGACGGCGTCGAGGAGGTCGAGTACGTCCAGCCGCGCGAGGCGGTCGAGAACGCCGGCGCGACGGTCGAGCTGGTCTCGCTCAAGCCCGGCTCCATCCAGTCCTTCAACCATCTGGACCAGTCGAAGACGTACGACGTGGACGTGACCGCGGACAAGGCGGACGCCGCCGGCTACGACGCTCTGGTGCTGCCCGGTGGGGTGGCGAACCCGGACTTCCTGCGTGGCGACCCGGACGCGGTGCGGTTCGTGAAGGCGTTCTTCGACGCGGGCAAGCCCGTCGGGGTGATCTGCCACGGCCCGTGGACGCTGATCGAGGCGGACGTGGTGCGGGGCCGAAGGATCACCTCCTGGCCCACCCTGCGTACCGACCTGACCAACGCCGGCGCGACCTGGGTCGACGAGGAGTGCGTAACCGACGGCAACCTGACCAGCAGCCGAAAGCCCGACGACCTCCCGGCCTTCTGCCAGAAGATCACCGAAGTCTTCGCCGCCTGACGACCCCACCCACCCACCCCACCCCTACCCCCTCCGCGTTGATCATGAAGTTAGCGTCCTCCGACTCGGCGTGTCGTGGCGATAACTTCATGATCAACGCTCCGGATCGGGTCCGGGTGGGGTGGTTTTTTGTGGTTGGGCGCATGTTCCGCGCTGTCCGGGATAGAAGGCCACATGACCACCGAAGCCTCCGGCGCGCCGGTGCTGAATCGTCAGCAGATTCGGCTGCTCATGTTCGGTCTGATGACCGGCATGCTGTTGGCCGCGCTCGACCAGACCATCGTGGGTACGGCCCTGCCGACCATCGTCGGTGAGCTGGGCGGGATCAACCACTACTCGTGGGTGGTCACCGCGTACCTGCTCGCCTCGACCGCGTCCACGCCGCTGTACGGCAAGATGGCCGACCTGTACGGGCGCAGACCGGTCTTCCTCTTCTCGATCGGCACGTTCCTGGTCGGGTCGCTGCTGGCCGGGCTGTCCCAGAACATGACCCAGCTGATCGTCACCCGGGGCATCCAGGGTCTCGGAGCCGGTGGTCTGCTGACCCTCGCGTTCACCATCATCTCGGACGTGGTGTCACCCCGGGAGCGTGGTCGCTACCAGGGTCTGTTCGGCGCCGTCTTCGGGATCTCGTCGGTGGCGGGGCCGCTGGTCGGTGGTTACTTCGCGGAGACCGACTGGCGGTGGATCTTCTACATCAACGTGCCGCTGGCGATCCTGGCCATCGTGGTCTGTTATCACGTGATGCGGTTGATCCCCTTCGAACGCCGGGACCACTCGATCGACTGGCTCGGCGCCGGCCTGCTAGTCGCCGGGGTGAGTTCGCTGTTGCTCGCGCTGAGTTGGGGCGGCAACGAGTACGCCTGGGGCTCCGGCGTGATCATCGGGCTCTTCGTCGTCGGTGCGGTGCTGGGGGTGCTCTTCGTCCTCCAGGAGGCCCGGGTCGCCGAGCCGATCCTGCCGCTGCGGCTGTTCCGGAGCGCCACCTTCGCGCTGGCCAACTCGGCACTGCTCATCATCGGTCTGGTGATGTTCGGTTCGATCATCTTCATCCCGCTGTACCTGCAGATCGTCAAGGGCGCCTCGCCGACCCGCAGCGGTCTGCTGATGCTGCCGATGATGGCCGGCATCATCATCACCTCGATCCTGACCGGCCGGGCGATGACCCGGATCGGCCGGTACAAGTGGTTCCCGGTGGCCGGCTCGGTGACCCTGCTGGTCGGCATGTTCCTGTTCACCCAGCTGGAGGTGGCCACCTCCCTCTGGGTGGCCTTCGGGTTCATGGTGGTGATCGGCGTCGGGCTGGGTCTGTGTATGCAGTCGCTGATCCTGGCGGTGCAGAACGCTGTCTCCGTGCGCGACCTGGGGGCCGGCACCTCCTCGGCGACCTTCTTCCGGTCTCTGGGCGGTTCGTTCGGGGTGGCGATCCTCGGCACGGTGCTGTCGTCCCGGCTGGCCAGCGGGCTGTCCGACCGGCTGCCCGGTGCCATCGCGCAGCTCCCGCCGCAGGAGCAGGCCGCGGTGGCGGCGAGTGGTGGCACCAACATCTCGATCAACGACCCGGCGACCATCCTGGCCCTGCCGGGGCCGGTCCGCGCGGCCATCCAGGGCGCCTTCGTCGACGCGCTGGACATGGTCTTCCTGACCGCCGGTCTGATCGCCATCGTGGCGGTGGTGGTCACCCTGACGCTGCCCAACACGCAACTGCGGGGCGCCGGCCCGCAGGGCGCGACCGGCGGCGCGGACCCGCTCGGCGGTGAGGCCCCGGCACCGGGCGGCAAGCCGCTGACCCGCGAGTCCAAGGAAGAGGCCGCCGCCGACATGGAGGCCAAGTCCCAGACGATGATCTGAGCGAGGTTGGTGTCGGTCCGGGTCGGTCAGGCGGGGCGGCGGTAGACGCCGTACCACCAGGTCGCGGCCAACTCTCTCGCAGCCGACGCGTCGGTGTCGGGGTCGGCCGAGGTGGCGCTGACGTGATCGGCGAGGAAGCGGTCGCCGCCGATCACGATCAGCCGGCTCGCGGTCACCGGATCGATGCCCGCGGGGGTGCGCCCGGCCTCCTGTTCGGCGCGGAGCACCTGCACGGTGCGCGCCACGAACTGTTCCAGGCCTGCGGCCCAGTACTCCCGGACCACCTCGTCGTACGCGGCGACCTCGCTGACCGCCGCAAGCACCGGGGCGTACGTCCGGTATATCCGGATCACGTCGGCGAAGATCTCGGTCAGCGACGCGAGCGGATCGGCCGGACCGGCGGGGTTCCACTCGCCCGTGCGGCCGAAGGAGCTCTCCCGCATGGTGCCGGCGAGACGCATGAGCAGTTCGCTCTTGTCCCGGAAGTGGGTGTAGAAGGTCGACCGCGCCACCCCGGCCTCGGCGGCGATCCGCTGCACGCCCAGGTCGGTGAAGCGGATCCCCTCCTGGAGGAGCCGCTCGGTGGCCGCCAGCACCCGCGCTTCGACGGCGGCCCGCCCATCGGGGTTGCGTGGGCGACGGCGGGTGATCGAAGGCATAGCCGGAATCCTAGGTGGGCGGGTGCGGGGTGGGCGACGTACGCTCGTTGCCGGACACACTGTCCGACACTCTGACCAGGGAGCGCCCGACTGCGGCCTCCGACCCCGCACCGCGAGGAGCGACACGTGAAGTACCGACTGTTGGGCACCACCGGGGTGTACGTCTCGGAGATCTCGCTCGGCGCGATGACCTTCGGTGGCAGCGGACACCCCCTCTGGGGCACCCTCGGCGGGCTGGCGCTGCCCGACGTTCAGCGGATGGTGGACACCGCGCTGGACGCCGGGGTCAACTTCATCGACACCGCAGACGGCTACAGCGACGGCGAGAGCGAGGAGCTGCTCGGCCAGGCGCTCGGCAAGCGGCGCCGCGACGTGGTGCTGGCCACCAAGGTGCACTCCCGGACCGGCCCCGGCCCGAACGACGTGGGCACCTCCCGGCTGCACATCATGCAGAACCTGGAGGACAGCCTGCGCCGGCTGGGCACCGATCACATCGACCTGTACCAGATCCACAACTTCGACCAGGTCACCCCCATGGAGGAGATGCTGCGGGCGCTGGACGACGCGGTCCGGCAGGGCAAGGTCCGCTACATCGGCGCCGCCAACTTCGCCGCCTGGCAGATGTCCAAGGCGCTGGGCATCTCCGCCCGGGAGAAGCTGGCCGGCTTCGTCTCGGTGCAGGAGTACTACTCCCTGCTGGGCCGCGACGTGGAGCGCGACGTGGTGCCGATGGCGCTCGACGCGGGTGTCGGGCTGACCGTGTGGAGCCCGCTCGCCGGTGGTTTCCTCTCCGGCAAGGTCAGCCGGGACGGCGCCGTCGCCGACAGCGGCGCGCGCAGCGCCCAGCCCGGGTACGCCAGCTTCACCCCCTTCGACCCGGAGCACGCCTTCGCCGTGGTCGACGTGCTCAAGGGTGTCGCCGAGCGGCACGAGGTGAGCCCGGCCCGGGTGGCGGTCGCCTGGCTGTTGTCCCGACCGGCGGTGACCAGCGTGATCGTCGGTGCGCGCAAGCAGGAGCAGTTGGTGGACAACATCGCCGCCTCGGATCTCACCCTGACCGAGCAGGACCTCACCGAACTGGACGAGGCCACCAAGCTGCCGGTCGCGTACCCGAACTGGATCCAGGAGGGGTTCTTCGCGGGGCTCCGCCACCCGCAGTGAGGCCACGGCCCCGGGGCCGCTGGCTCCGGGGCCGCCCTACTTCAGGATGAGCCGGTTGGTCTGCTCGAAGACGTCCAGATCTGCCAGCGTCTCGGTGACCGAGGCGGAGAGCGGGGCGGGGAACCGGTCCCGGGCGAAGAAGCCGGCGTCGGTGGTCTCGTCGGTGACCCGGGCGAGCTGCCCGTCCCACTCCTCCACCTTGAACGCCGTCGTGAAGACCTGGTACGTGTGCCCGTACATGTTGGTGCTCGTCCGGTCCGGGCCGGTGTAGAGGGCGAACGCGCAGACCCGCAGCGCGCGCAACCCGGTCTCCTCGCGGACCTCGCGGACCGCGCAGTCGGCGATCGACTCGCCCAGTTCCATCGCACCGGCCGGCATGGCCCACTGCCCGTTGTCCGAGCGCTGGATCAGCAGGATCCGCCCGGCGTTGTCGCTGACCACGGCACGAGCGCCGACGAACATCAGCGTCCGGTCTCCGGCGATCGCGCGTAACTGCCCTACGTATGAGTCGGCCCAGGAGATGCTCACCTGCGACAACTTACGGGGGTTCCCAACGTGTGACCGCCGACACTAGCTTGTTACCCATGCGTAGCACGATGATGGACGCCCCCCTTCAGGTCTCCCGGATCCTCGACCACGGCGCAGGCGTACACGGCACGGCCGAGGTGGTGACCTGGACCGGCGCCGAGCCCCGCCGAATGACGTACGCCGAGGTGGGTCGCACCGCCGCCCGGCTGGCACACGCGCTGCGCGACGAGTGCGGGGTGACCGGCGACGAGCGGGTCGCCACCTTCATGTGGAACAACAACGAGCATCTGGTCGCGTACTTCGCGGTGCCGAGCATGGGTGCGGTGCTGCACACGCTCAACATCCGGCTCTTTCCCGACCAGGTCGTCTACATCGCCAACCACGCCGAGGACCGGGTGGTGCTGGTCGACAGCACGCTCATCCCGCTGCTGGCCCGGGTGATCGGCGAGCTGAGCACTGTGCGGCACGTGGTGGTGGTCGGCGGTGGCGACCCGGCGCCCCTGGTGGCGGCGGCCGGCGACCGGATCACCGTGCACCACTGGGACGCGCTGCTCGCCGACCGGCCCGAGGTGTACGACTGGCCCGAGGTGGACGAGCGTGACGCCGCGGCCCTCTGCTACACCTCGGGCACCACCGGCAACCCGAAGGGCGTGGCCTACTCGCACCGGTCCATCTACCTGCACTCGTTGCAGGTCTGCATGCCGGAGGGCTTCGGTCTCGGGCCGACCGACCGGGAGCTGGCCATCGTGCCGATGTTCCACGCGATGTCCTGGGGTCTGCCGTACGCGGCCTTCCTCTCCGGCGCGTCGCTGATCATGCCGGACCGGTTCCTCCAGGCCGCGCCGATCGCCGAGATGATCGCGGCCGAGCGGCCCACCCTGGCCGGGGCGGTGCCGACCATCTGGACCGATCTGCTCGCCTACCTGGACAGCCACGACGTCGACACGTCCTCGCTCACCGAGGTGATCGTCGGTGGCTCGGCCTGCCCGCCGGCGCTGATGCACGCGTTCGACGAGCGCTTCGGAATCGACGTGATCCACGCCTGGGGGATGACCGAGATGTCCCCGCTGGGGTCGGTCTCACGCCCGCCCGCCGGTGCGACCGGGGAGCAGGCGTGGCGTTACCGCTACACCCAGGGGCGGGTGCCGGCGGGTGTGCAGGCGCGGATCGTCGGCCCGTTGGCCGAGCCGTTGCCCGCCGACGGCAGGGCCGTGGGCGAGCTGGAGGTCCGTGGGCCGTGGGTGACCGCCCGGTACGTCGGTGACGATGCCCCGGACGAGGAGAAGTTCCGCGACGGCTGGCTACGCACCGGCGACGTGGGCACCCTCTCGCCGGACGGCTACATCACGCTGACCGACCGGGCCAAGGACGTGATCAAGTCCGGCGGTGAGTGGATTTCCTCAGTCGAGCTGGAAAACGCGCTGATGGGCCACCCAGCGGTGCTGGAGGCATGCGTGGTGGGTGTGCCGGACGAGCGGTGGGACGAACGACCGCTGGCCACCGTGGTGGTCCGGGAGGGCGCCTCGGTGACCGCCGAGGAGCTGCGGGACTTCCTGGCCGGCTCGGTGGCGCGCTGGCAGCTGCCCGAGCGCTGGGCGTTCATCGACGCGGTGCCGAAGACCAGCGTGGGCAAGTTCGACAAGAAGGTCGTCCGTTCGCAGTACGCCGGGGGTGAGCTGACTGTCCGGGAGCTGACAGCCCCGTAACGTTTTCCCAGGCACTGTCGCCTGTTGGGGCAGGGGTAACTCCTGGAAGATCCCTCCCCAGGGGGCGGCCCCGGCGTTCGCACCGCGCCGGGGCCGCCCGTTCCACGCGGGGTTACCCCCGCACCGTCATTGTTGCGAAACTTGTTCGTCTCTGTCCTGATGACGGGGAAATCGGGTGGTCAGCGACCCGATCAGGCGTCGCTGGTGGTGATGAGCACCTTGCCCACCGCCGAGTCCTCCACCGCCTGGTGCGCCGCAGCCGTCTCGGCCAGGGCGTAGGAGTGCAGAGGCAGGCCGGCGTCCGCACCGACCCGGATTCCACCCTGGCTGGCCGCCGCCGCCACGTCCTTCACGCCCTGCGCCTTGGCCGCCTTCGGCTCCGTGTAGACCAGCACGAACTGCCACCGGGCGTTCGGCACCATCATCGCCCGGATCGGGATGCTCACCTCGTCGCCGCCGTTGTCGGCGTACATGCAGACCGCGCCGCCGTGCCGCAGCACCTGCACGTCGACCGAGGCGTTGCGGGCGGGGGAGACCTCCACGATCGTGTGGACCCCGTCGGGGGCGATCTTGTGGACCTCCTCGACCACGTCCTGTTCCCGGTAGTTGATGACATAGGAGGCGCCGGCCGCCGCCGCGAGCTGCGCCTTCTCCGCGCTGCTAACCGTGGCGATCACCGTGGCGTCGGCCCAACGGGCCAGCTGGATCGCGGCGTTGCCCACCGCGCCGGCCCCGCCCTGCACCAGCACCGTGTGGTCCGCCAGCGCACCGGCGCGCAGCGTGTCCGGCATGAACTCGCCAGCGGTCAGACAGCGGTGCGCGGTAAGGAACGGAATGCCCAGGGCAGCTCCCAGCTCGAACGGGGCGTCACCGAGGCGTACCGCCTGGCGGACCGGCACCAGCGTGTACTCCGCCGACGTGCCCCACGGCCGCTGCCAGGCGGCCTCCCAGATCCAGACGCGCTCACCGATCAGGTCCGGGTCGACCCCTTCGCCGACCGCCTCCACCACTCCCGCGCCGTCCTGCCCGGGAATCTGCCACCCGTTCGGCGGGGAACTGCGGCGGGACTTCCAGTCCGTCGGGTTCACCCCCGCGACCGCCATCCGCACCAGAACCTCGCCCGCAGTCGGCTCCGGCACCGGCCGGTCGACCAGCTCCAGCACCGAAGGGTCGCCGGTGCGCTCGTACACGATGGCTTTCATCCGTGATCTCCTCACCATGCGCGGCATCCGCGCCGAGCACCGCCGGCTGCGGTACCCCGCTCAGCCTCGATCAACCCAGGTCGTCCACCAGCTCCGGGGTCAGCTCACCGATCGCTCCCAGCGTCACCACGGCCAGTCGGGCGGCGTCCGGGTCGAGCGGGTACGAACCGTGCGGCACCGCCACCACCCGCATACCCGCCGCGGCCGCTGAGCGCACCCCGTTGGACGAGTCCTCCACCGCGACGCAGCGGGCCGGGTCGACGCCGAGGCGCTGGGCGACGCTCAGATACACGTCCGGTGCGGGCTTGCCCCGCTCGGTCTGCTCGGTGGAGAGGGTTGCGCCGAACGCGTCGGTCAGACCGGTGGCGGCCAGCGCCGCCTCGATCAGCCGGGTCGGAGACGAGCTGGCCAGCCCCAGCGGCCAGCGCGCGGCGAGCCGGCGCACGACCTGATCGGCGCCGTCGATGAGGGGTACGTGGTCCCGGTAGCGCCGGGTCATCTCCTCGACGACCTCGCTGGCGACCTGCTCGGCCGTGCGGTCGACGCCCAACTCGCCGCTGAGGTAGTGGGCCCACTCGCCGGTGCTCATGCCCATCAGGCGACGTTGCGTGTCCGGTTGCCACGTCCCGCCGTGCGCCGCCACGTACGCCCGGCGGACCTCCTCCCACACCGGCTCGGAATCCACGATCACGCCGTCCAGGTCGAAGACCACCGCATCAGCCACGGCCCCATCCTGCCCGACGGGCGGGCGCCCGGTCAGCCGGGCAGTGCGGGCAGGCCGATCGGGCTGCCGGCCGGGATCAACGCATGGCAGGATCGGGCCGTCGGCTCCAGCAGCTCCCGGAGCCGATCCGTGTCGTCTCGGCCCAGTGCCTGCCACGGGTGCGCGGCGGCCCGGTCGGTGGCGTCCTCGACCGCCTGGAACTCGGCCCGGCCGTGGTCGGTGGCCGTGCCGTCCGCGGTCAGCCAGCCCCGCTGCGCCAACCGCTCGCGGGCGGCGTGCCACTGCTCCTCGGACCAGCCCCGGCCCAGGAGATTCAGTGGCGACGAGCCGTCCATCGCGATCCGCCACGCCAGCGTCTCCACCGGGTCCAGCCCGGCGGCCACCAGCGCCGCCACGTGCCCGTCGCCGCGGTGCTCCCGCAGAGTGGTGGCGGCCTGCCAGAGCCGGGCCAGCGGGTACTCCCCGACCGGCAGCGCGGCGTTGACCGCGCCGAGCACCCGGCCGGCGGTCTGCGTCGCCGAGGCGGCCCGCTCCAGCAGGTCGGCGGCCTCCGCCAGGTGTGTCTCCGGCAGCTCGTACGTCAGCTCGGCGAGGGCCTGCACCGCACCGGTGAGGCGGGCACGCAGCGCCTCCTGCGGGGTGGCCAACCGCCACACCGCCGGCAGCGCCCGGGCAACCATCGGTGGTGCGAAGCTGAAGAACGCGGCGATCACCGGGGCCGCCTCGGTGGCGCCCAGCGGCGCGGCCCGGCCGGCGAAGTAACCCCGCCAGTAGCCGCGTAGCCCGACCGCCTCGTACGCGGCACGAGCCCGAGGGTGGAAGTAGGTGACCGCGTGCACCGGCTCGAAGTGCGTCCACATCAACCGAGCGGTCCGTCCAGGATCGTCCAGCGCTGTCACGTGCACCTCCGCGTCCCGGTCCCCGATGCTCACCCCGGGCGGCGGACCGCCCGGGGTGACGCCGAACCTACTGCCGTTGGGTAACGGGTCGGAAGCCCCATGTGAACAACTCCATCGCGACCGGGGGACAACCGGGGCGATTCAGGCAGGTCACTGGGCGGCGAGCACGTCCACCACGAAGCGCAGCGGGCCGGTCGGGCGTCCACCTGCGGCAGCCTCGTCGTTGCCGTACGCCAGCTCGCCCGGAATGTCGAGCTGCACCCGGCTGCCCACGGTCACGCCGACCAGGCCCTGGTCCCAGCCGGGGATGACCTGGCCGACACCGATCGGGAAGGTGGCCGGCTGCCCGGCCTTCCAGGAGGAGTCGAACTCCTTGCCGTCCTTGAAGAACACCCCCACGTAGTTGGTGGTGATCGTCTGACCCTTCTGCACGGCAGCGCCCTTGCCCTTGATCAGCGGGGTGACGGCGAGCTTCTTGAGGTCGCCGGTGCCCTTTGCCACCGTCGGCTTGCTGCCCAGCGCCGGGTCGGAGCCCTCGGGCAACTGCGGCGCGGGGGGTGCGGCGGCATCGGGGGCCGGGGCCGAGGCGGACGGGGTCGCGCCGGCCTGGTTGGCGGGCTTGTCGTCGCTCCGGTTCCGGTCGATCCACACGAAACCGCCGATCAGCAGCGCCATCACCGCGACGCCGGCGAGCCCGCCCGCCCACGCCTGGCGGCGGCGCTTCGCGTCGGCAGCCTTCTTCGCCGCCAGCTGGGCCGCCAGCCGGCGGCCCGACTTGGTCGCCGGGCTCTGGTCGCCCGCCGACCGGTTCTGCTGCGTCCGCTCGCTCACGTCGTCGACTCCCTGCTGCGAAGGTGTGGCCGGCACCCAGTGCCGGGGGGAAAGCCGACGCACACGGTACCCGCATCGCGGCCCACCGTGCCCGCCGCGGACGCCTCGGATCGCCCAGCGAGGCAGTTGCGGGGCCTTCGCGGGCGGTTATTCCGGGACGACCATGAAGTCGGTCACGAACGATGTCACGCGACCATCGGCGGCGCGACCGATCCAGGTGCCGTAGCAACCGTCTCCCCAACCGGTGGCCACGGTGACGACGTTGGCGCCGGTGGCCTCGTCCAGAACGGCGGTGATCAGCCCCGGGACCGGCGACGCGGGCAGCTCGTTCGGGATGAAGACCTCCTCGACCCGGTCCTCGTCCCACTCCTCCAGAACGGCCAGCGCCGTCGGGTCGGCGAGGGTGCCCGCGCCGGCGTCGACCCCGTACCCGAAGTAGTCGTCCGCGCCGAGCGTCGCGACGTCCTGGTCGCCCGCGACGGCCAGTTCCCAACGGGTGGTCGGCTCGTCCGAGACGACCAGCTCCAGGGCGGCCACCCGCCGGTCCACCTCGGCGTCCTCCCGCAGCACCACCGCCACCCAGGCGCGGGCGGGATGCCGACCGGGCGGCACGGTCACCGTGAACGGCTCGGCCTCCGGGCAGACCAGCGGGTCACACCCGACCACCTGACCCGTCGGCAACACGACGTCGCCCACCGGGTGGACCTCGATCAGGTATCCGCCGTGCTGGTCGGTGAAGCGGGCACCGGGCGTCAGCAACCGGTCCAGATCAGGGGTGTACGGCATGGGGGCTCCTCCGGTGGCCAGCGGCCGGCGGAGCGTACCCGGCCCGGCGGACACCGCCGTCGCTGCCGTACGGTCAGGCGCTCTTGCGGGGTGCGGCCTTCTTCGCGGCGGTCTTCTTCGCCGGCTCCGCCTTCTTCGCGGCGGTTTTCTTGGTGGCGGTCTTCTTCGCCGGCTCGGCCGCCTTCTTCTCGGCGGTCTTCTTCGCGGTGGTCTTCTTCGCCGGTGCCTTGGCCGCCTTCTTCTCGGCCGCCTTCTGCGCCGACCGGGCCGACGAGATGGGCGTCGGCTCGCCGCCGCCACCACCGCCACGCGCGGGTTGCTCGCCGCGAGCGGCCTTGGCCCGTTCCACGGACGCCTTCAGTGCGGCCATCAGGTCCACCGCGGCGGCCGGCGCCTCCTCGACCTCCTCCGGCTGCACGACCTCCCGACCCTCCACCTTGGCGTCGATGACCTCCTGCAACGCCGCCCGGTAGTCGTCGGTGAAGACGTCCGGCTCGAACTCACCGGTCATCGAGTCGATCAGGGAACTGGCCATCGCCAGCTCCGGCGGGCGCACCTTGAGGTCCTCGTCGAGGAAACCGAAATCGGGGGTACGGATCTCGTCCGGCCAGAGCATGGTGTTGAGCAGCAGCACACCCTCACGGACCCGCAGCGTGGCGAGCTGCTCCCGCTGGCGCAGCGCCACCTTGACGATGGCCACCCGTTCCGAGTCGATCAGCGCGTCGCGCAGCAGCACGTACGGCTTGGTCGCCGCGCCTTCCGGCTCCAGAAAGTACGCCTTGTTGTAGAGGATCGGGTCGACCTGCTCCGCCGGCACGAACTCCAACACGTCGATGGCCCGTGAGCTGGTCAGCGGCAGGTCGGCGAAGTCCTCGTCGGTGAGGATCACCATCTCGCCACCGCCGATGTCGTAGCCCTTGGCGATGTCGTCGTAGGTGACTTCCTCGCCGCAGACCGAGCAGGTGCGCTTGTAGCGGATCCGACCGCCATCCTCGCGGTGCACCTGGTGGAACCGAATGTCCTTCTCCTCGGTCGCGGAGTAGAGCCTCACCCCGATCGAGACGAGCCCGAACGACACGGCTCCCTTCCAGATGGCACGCATCCTGCGCTCCCTTCCCCGGTATCGACCATGCTCGCATCCGAAAGAACCGGACGCGAGCTGTTCGGCCTGCTACTACAGTCGGGTCGTGCCTGGCGCGCCGCTCAAGCCGATGCTCGCGATGACCGGGCCGCTCCCGGCCGGTGACGGCTGGGCGTACGAGTTCAAGTGGGACGGGGTCCGCGCGCTCGCCGACATCTCCGGTGGTGGTCAGCACCTGTATGCCCGCTCCGGCGTGGAGATCACCGCCGCGTACCCGGAATTGGCCACCCTGCCCGAGCAGGTCGACGACGCGCTGCTCGACGGCGAGGTGGTGCTGCTCGGCGAGAGCGGGCAACCGTCGTTCACCGCGCTGGCCGAGCGGATGCACGTGCGGGACCGGAACAAGGCGGCCCGGTTGGCGGCGGTCATGCCGGTGACGTACATGATCTTCGACCTGCTCCGGTGGAACGGCGACGACCTGACCGGCTGGCCGTACGAGCGCCGCCGGGAGGCCCTGGAGGCCCTCGCGCTCGGAGGCGCCCGGTGGGCGGTGCCCCCGACGTTCGCTGACGGTCCGGCCACCTACGAGGCGGCCGGTGAGCACGGTCTGGAGGGGGTGATGGCCAAGCGGATCGGTGCCGTCTACCGCCCGGGGGTGCGCTCACCGGACTGGGTGAAGGTCAAGCTTGAGGTGACCGGCGACTTCGTCATCGGTGGCTGGCGGCCGGGCGCGCGCCGGATCGGCGGACTGCTGGTCGGGGTGCCCGGCCCGGACGGTCGGCTGATCTACCGGGGTCGGGTCGGCGGTGGGATCGGTGCCGCCATCGAACGGCAGCTCCTCGCCGAGTTGGAGCCGCTGCGGTCCGGCGCGTCACCGTTCGCGCCGGGTGTGCCGCGCGAGGATGCCCGAGGGGCCATCTGGGTAGAACCCCGGGTGGTGGTGGAGGTGAAGTACGGCCAGCGCACTCCGGACGGTCGACTGCGCTTCCCCCGGGTGCTGCGGTTGCGCCCGGACAAACCCGCGGAGGAGGTCGACGATGCCGGCTGATCGGCTACGGGTGGACGTCGAGGGCCGCGCGCTGGAGTTGTCCAACCTGGACAAGGTGCTCTACCCGGCGGCCGGCTTCACCAAGGGTGAGGTGATCGACTACTACACCCGGATCT
This sequence comes from Micromonospora zamorensis, assembly GCF_900090275.1. Lineage (NCBI taxonomy): Bacteria > Bacillati > Actinomycetota > Actinomycetes > Micromonosporales > Micromonosporaceae > Micromonospora > Micromonospora zamorensis. The sequence continues at coordinate 6,769,678 of NZ_LT607755.1, forward strand.
CACCGGTGCTGCTGCCGCACCTGCGGGACCGACCGGTCACCCGGATCCGCTTTCCGAACGGCGTGGACGACAAGTCGTTCTTCGAGAAGAACACGCCGGCCGCGACCCCGGACTGGGTGCGGGTGGAGAACCTCCCGGCGCCCGGCTCGACGAAGGGCCGGGAGACCATCGACTACGTGGTCGCCGACGACCTGCCCACCCTGGTCTGGCTGGCCAACCTGGCCGCATTGGAGCTGCACACGCCGCAGTGGAAGGTCGGCGAGCGCCCGGACATGATGGTCGTCGACCTGGACCCTGGGCCGCCGGCCGGGCTCGCCGAGTGTTGTCCGGTGGCGGTGCTGATGCGCGACCGGCTCGCCGAGGACGGGATCGAGTCGTACCCGAAGACCTCCGGCAAGAAGGGCATGCAGCTCTGCTGCCCGATCGCGGGCACCCAGTCGTCGGATCTCGTCTCCGACTACGCCCGACGGATCGCCCAGGAGTTGGAGAAGGCCCACCCGAAGCTGATCGTGTCGAAGATGGCGAAGAACCTCCGCCCGGGCAAGGTCTTCATCGACTGGAGTCAGAACAACGCGGCGAAGACCACAGTCGCGCCGTACTCGCTGCGGGCCCAGTCGGTGCCGTCGGTGTCGACGCCGCTGACCTGGGACGAGGTCGAGGCCGGCGCCCGCGGCCGCAAGCCGGCCGTCCGCCAGTTCACCGCCGCCGAGGTCCTGGCCCGGGTCGAGGAGTACGACGACCTGCTCGCCCCCCTGCTCGACGGCGGCCCGGAACTGCCCCTCTGAGCTGACGGCGCGGCGGGCTGTCCGTGACTGAGCGCGACAAGCGCCAGTGCCTCACCCAGCCCCCTCAACCCCCTTTGCTTTGCCTACCTATACGCAACACCACGATGAGCTGCGGATTCCTTCCTGGTCTCCGATGGTGCGGCCGGACCTGTGCTCGCAGAGCGTTAGCGTTGCGTATAGGTATGCAGAGCAAAGGGTCTGGGGTGGGGGTGTTGGCTGCGCCTGGCATCACCTTGTGTCACCGGCCCTGCGTCCATGTGCGGTGTGCGCCGGGCCGGGAGGTACGCGGCTTTGGTGACGCCGTAGAGCTGGTCCCGCATCAGGTTGCGGCGACGCGAACAGCCGGCGAAGCAGGCAGCCGCCACCAGGCGCCACCGATCAGGGCGAGCGTGACGACGGTGACCGCGACGTCGCCGGCCAGGGCCGCCGCCGGGCTCGCCGGGGAGTACGGCGGCACCAGGTACGCGAACGCGGCGGCGGTGAGCAGGCTCGCCGAGCCGGCGGCGAGCACGTGCCGCTGCCCCCAACCGTTGCGCGACGACCAGTACACGATCAGCGCTCCGACGGCGGCGGCGAGCGCCAGCGCGATGGCCACCCCCGCCCAGCCGGGCGTCAGGTCGGTGCCGAAGCGGACCAGGACGACCAGTAGGCCCACCCAGAGTGGGTGCGGCACCCGACGGACCCGACGCGGACGCGGGCGGCGCCAGCGCGGCAGCAGCGCCGTCGCGACGAGGGTGAGGACCAGCACCGTGGCGAAGGTCAGCTGGAGCGGACTGGCCAGGAAGTCCTTCCGGCCGCTGCTGTCCGAGAAGATCAGCAGACTGCCGAGCAGGTAGATCACGCCGATCACGACGAGCCCGGGCCGGCCCAGCCACGGCCGCAGCCGGCGGTCCGCCCCGAGGAACGACTCGACGACCACGATCGGGGCGCAGATGGTCAGCACGATGTGGTTGCCCACGTAGTCGAAGGCCTGCCGGAGGCTGAACTCCAGCCCGGGCACCAGCGTCGCCTCCGCGGCGGCGCGGGTGTCGGCGTACTGGGTGTCGTCGAGGAAGTCGGGGTTGAACAGCGACTGGTCGACCAGGCCCGCCTGGAGTACGCCGAACGCGGCGGCGAGCAGCACGATCGTCGGCCAACCCGCGCCGAGATGCCGGGCGGTCTCCCGGACCAGGATCGCCGCCCCGCCGTACATCGGGCCCAGGAAGATCAGCACCGGAAGGAAGTCGTCGATGGCGAAGCCACCCCACGAGCACTCGGCCGCCCAGGGCGCGAGCAGCAGCAACGCGAGCACCGGCAGGAGCCGCCGGCGCAGCGGAAGCCGGGCAGCGGCGACAGGGCGCTCGGTGTTGGCGGGGCCGTCAGTGGCGGTGGGGTGGGGCTCGGCCGTCATGGGCGCTCCTCGGCGGCGGTGGGGTGTCACCCCGTACCGTGCTCGGGCCACCCGACCAGCCGCTACGGCCATCGGCCGACGACCGGTGCGACCAAAGTCGTTGAGTAGGGTGGTGCCGACGTCGACCCGGGGAGCGTGGAGATGCAGCCAACCGTCACGGCCGACCTGACGGCCCGACCCGCCGACGCCGAACACCCGCTGCTCAGCTACCGCGACGAGGCGACCGGCGAGCGCGTCGACCTGACCGCACAGCAGGTCGGCAGCTGGGCGGCGCGCAGCGCGAGCCTCCTGCGCGACGGCTGCGGGCTCGGCCCCGGCAGCCGCGTAGCGGTCCTGCTGCCGCCGCACTGGCGTACCGCCGCGGTGTTGCTGGGCGCCTGGGCCTCCGGCCTGGCGGTGTCGTTCCGACCGCGCGCCACGGCGGGCCTGCCGGTCCTTGAGCCCGGCGGTGACCGGCCGTTCGACGCGGTCTTCGTGACGCCGGAGCGGCAGGACGACTGGCTGGAGGAGGTGCCGGACGCGCCGCACCGCTATCTCGTCGGCACCGGGCCGGGGCGGCTGGACGACGTGCCGTTGGGCTGGTTGGACTGGTCCGCAGAGGTGCTCCGGCACGGCGACGGCGCGCCCGACCACACCGCCATCCACCCGTCGGATCCGGCCACAGCGGACGGCACCACCTACGGCCAGTGGGGTGCGCTCGCCCAGGAGTTCGCCACGATGCTGGACCTACGCGCCGGCGACCGACTGCTGGTCGACGCCGCCGAGACCGAGCAGCCGCTGAAGTGGTTGCTCGCGCCACTCTCGGCCGGCGCGTCCGTGGTGATCAGCGCCAACCTCGACCCGGCGCGGCGGGACGCGATCGTCGTCGCCGAGCGGGTGACCCGGGTCCTCTGATCGGGCCGGACCGGCCCAAACAGCGCCGGCTGGCCCTGTTCCGTTACATCGGCATCTGCCCTGCTCAGAGGGTCTTTTGTCGATGTCGTCGGCATGTTCTCATACCGGAACAACGACGTCATCGACAACGCACCGCTCCCTCACTGAAAGGTGCACCGATGCACAGGAGATCGACCTTCCGACTGGCTGTCCTCACCGCGACCGCCGCCACGTTCCTTGCGTCCGGCGGCGCCTCCGGGGCGCTCGCCACGGCCGCCCCCACGGCCGCCTCCCCGGGTGTCGCGGCGTGCGAGCCGGGTTCCGAGGCGCACAGCGCCGCCCGGGTCGCCGAGGGCGCCACCGCCCAGGAGCCGGAGCTGTACTCCAAGAACGAGGCCAAGGCCTACGGCGTGATCAAGGACGCGCCGCGCCTGCCGAACGGCAGCGTCACCGTGCCGACCGTCTTCCACATGGTCTCCGACCACCCCCTCAGCGCCGCCGAGACGACCAGGTGGAACACCCTGATCGCGGCCCAGATGGAGGTGCTCAACGACTCGTTCGCGGGCCGTACGGCGGGAGACGCCTCAAACACCCCGTTCCGGTTCTCGCTCGTCGACACGACGTGGACGGTGAACAGCGCCTGGTACACGGTCGTGCCGGGCAAGAACGAGCGGGACATGAAGAAGGCGCTCCACACCGGCGACTCGGAGACCCTGAACGTGTACGCGGCCAACATCGGCGGCGGCCTGCTCGGCTGGGCGTACTTCCCGAAGGGCTACAACAACGGGCGCGACTACATCGACGGCGTGGTGATGCTCGACGAGTCGATGCCGGGCGGCACGGCCGGCAAGTACGCCCTCGGTGACACGCTGACGCACGAGGTCGGGCACTGGCTGATGCTGGAGCACACCTTCGCGCACGGTTGCTCCGCGTCCGGCGACTTCGTCGCGGACACCCCGCGCGAGGCGGCACCGCAGTTCGACTGCCCGGTGGGCGCGGACACCTGCACCGCACCCGGGCTGGACCCGATCCACAACTTCATGGACTACACGCAGGACTCCTGCATGAACATGTTCACGCCGGGTCAGGCCGACCGGATGAGCGACGCCTGGGTGGCGTTCCGCGCCGGTGGCGCCGGATAGCTCTCTGGTGACCGTCGGGGCCGGCGGGTCGCTGCATGCGACTCGTCGGCCCCTCGTCCTGCCGTCGATCGACTCGGCTTCCGTGCAACCGGGGCATCAACCTGCCCCGGACACCGCGACTTCCAGCAAACGGAGTCGATCAAGGCCGCGTGGGCGTCACCCGTTCGGTGGAGGTCATCCGTTCCGCCCGCTCGGACGTCTTGAGAGTTCCTACGCTCCGCCGAAGGCACGCGCGGTCGGAGCGCCGGCCACAGTGCACGTTGGCGGAGGGGACATGGTGTCGAGGCGCACCCGTCGGACCGTGGTTTCCGTTTCCCGCTCGCGCTCGGCGACATCTACGTCGACCAGCGGGACTCGAGCAGGTGGTGGCAGGTGTTGCAGTTCGGCCTGCAGAACCTCTTCGACCCGGAGCTCGACGAGTGGTTCACGATGGACACCTTCGAGCACCGCCCGGGCGTGGTCACCCTCCCGGACCGCTGCCCACCGCCCACCTCCTGAGACCCCCGCCCGGCCCCGGCCCGGTGTCCTCGTAGCGGAATCCGGCAAGCGTTGACGCGGGTCGGCTGAAGGCCGACACGCGTTTTGCCGCAACGGTGATCATGGTCCGGATGACGGTCACAGACCACCCGAATCGGCTAGCCGAGACCTGGTCATACCTCGATATGCTCTGGCCCCTCGATGGCGATGCACGCCATCGTCTACGGGGGGAGTGGCATCGTCGTGCGCGCACGAAGATTGCTGGCCGGGTCACTTGGCATAGTGCTCGGTGCGGGTTTGGTCGGCGTGACCGCCGCGCCGGCTCAGGCTTACCAGCAGTGGGACGTAACCAAGTCCGGTTGGGCCTACACTGATTCCCAACTGCCGAAGAAGTCGTTCGTCAACCCCTCCGGGGACGCGCCGATCGGCGCGTGGACCGACGCGGGCGGAAAGAAGCACAAGTCGCGGTCCTACTTCACCTTCGACATCACACGCTTCAGTGGCGCCGTCATCCACAAGGCGGATCTGGTCATCGCCGAGGGGTCGGCTGCCGACTGCACCTCGGCGCAGCCGGTCGAGTTGTGGCGCACCGATGCGATCAAGGCCACCACGAGCTGGGATTCGGCGCCGCGTCAACGCGAACTGCTCGGCACCGTGCACGCCGGTGGCGAGGCGACCTGCCCCGGTTACCTGGCGTGGGACATCATGCCCGCCTTGCAGAAGCTGGCGAAGCAGGGCGTGCAGACCCTCACCGTCGAGTTTCGGGTGCCGCACGGTTACGAGGGCGACCTCTCCCACGGCCGTAAGCTCCGCCCGTACCCGTCGATCCGTACGGAGGCCAACCACGCGCCGACGGTGACGCAGATCGGGCTCGAGTTTCCGTCGTGGTCCTGCGGCACCAAGGACAAGCCGCAGCCCGTGGGGGCGCGCAACTACACCCTCATGGTCCGGGGCGCGGACGCAGACCCCTACGACTACGACTACTGGGGACAGTTCGCCGCGTGGCCGGTCGGCCACGAGGACCAGCGCTCCGAGCTGTCCGGCTCGAGCTACTCAGGCGCCCTCTCCAAGGTCACCTGGGACATGGGGCAGTACCCGCACGGCAGCGTGATCGCGTGGACCGCTCGCGCCTACGACGGTCACGACTACTCCTCCTGGGCGAAGCCGTGCTTCGTGAAGGTGGACGGCGAGCGGCCGGCCACACCTCTGGTCAGTTCGGTCACGTACCCGGACGACGGCGAGCCCCATGGCGGCTCGGGCGTCCCCGGCACGTTCACCTTCAAGGCGAACGGATCAAAGGACGTGGTCGGCTACTACTGGGGGCGCTTCGGCGAGACGTACAACTACATCGCCGCTCCGCAGCCGGGCGCGGACGTCACCCTCGAATACACGCCCACCTCGTTTGTCGAGTATCTGAGCGTGCGTAGCGTGGACAGCGCCTCGAACTCCTCGCCGGTGGTTGAGTACGACTTCTTCGTCAAGTCCACGGCCCCCGGGGTCCGGGTGACCATGGGCGGTGTCGGCCTGCCGAGCCAACTGGCGATCTCGACCAACGTCGAAGGAGTCACCGAGTTCGGCTACCGGATCGGCGACGGCGCGGATGTTCGGGTGCCGGCGGACGCCGACGGCGCCACTGTCGTCCCGGTGGTGTTCACGCAGACCGGTCTCGTCCGGGTCCAGGTGCGCAGCTACGTCGGCGCCGAGATGGTCGGCGCGTACACCGAGGACGTGCAGGTCCGCGACAACCCAGTCGTGGAATCGGCCGACTTCGCCTTCCCGGAACACGATGGCGTGGTGGACCGTGCCGGCAGCTTCACCTTCCGGCCTGGCCGGACGGGCGTGGCGGCCTACGAGTACGCGTTCCAGTACGACGAGATGCGACGCGTCGACGCGGCGGCGGACGGCACCGCGGTGCTGCCCTGGACGCCGACCGAGCCGAACTGGTACACGCTGAATGTGCGCAGCATCAGCGCCGACGGCACCGTCTCGGAGGTCGAGCAGTACCAGTTCAACGTCATCGACGCCAAGCCGACCGTCTCCTCCGGCACCTACTACGAGTTCGGCGCGTGGGGCGGCGTGGGCATCCCCGGTGAGTTCAACTTCGACACCGCGATGCCGGACGTGGACGCCTACCTCTACCGGCTGAACGACGGTCCCGAGGAGACTGTCGACCCGGAGTACAGCTGGGCTCGCGCGACGATCGCCCCCGAGCACTCCGGCAGCAACACGCTGACGGTCCGTACGCGCTTCCTGGACGGATCGTTCTCGCCGACGCGAACCTATACGTTCGAGGTCAGCGATGCTCCGGTGGTGACGTCCAGCGAATACCCGGAGAACGGCGACGGAGGCCAGCCCGGCCAGCCGGGTCGCTTCACCTTCAATCCGGGCCGCTCCGACGTGGTGGAGTACCGCTACGTGCTGGAGTACAGCGGCGAGGAGCAGGTGGTGGCCGCCGGAGCGGACGGCAAGGCGACCATCGAGATCGCGCCCGTGCATCCCGGCTACACCCTGCTGACGGTCACCAGCCGGGCGGCGGACGGCACCGCCAGCGCCGAACGGCGGTACTACTTCCGGGTACGCGATCCTCGCGTGAACGTGGGCAGCGCGTACGACGAGTACACCCCGCGTGGCGGGATCGGCGCGGTCGGCAGGTTCGGTGTCGACACCGAGATCGGCGAGGTGACGACCTTCGAGTACCAGCTTAACGGCGGCGCCTGGCAGAGCGTGCCGAAGACACCCAACTCGCTGGTCACCGACATCTCGGTGACCATGGATCGCAACGGCGCGAACGTGTTCTCCGTGCGGGGCCGCACCGAGGCGGGCGAGTACACGCCGCAGACGGACTACCCGTTCCTGGTCGGCACCGCGCCGAGGGTGTCGTCGACCGCCTATCCGGAGGGCCAGTGGGCCGGTGGCGTCGGCGAGCCGGGCGACTTCACCTTCACCCAGGGCGGCCCCGGGGTGGTGGAGTTCGAGTACACGATCGACAACGGGGAGCCGGCCACGGTGGCGGCGAACGCCGCCGGGGTCGTCACAGTCACCTATGCGCCCACTTCAACCAGCTCGCACACCATCAGCGTGCGCGGGCGTACGGCCGACGGCGCGTGGTCCGACTCGACCAACTATTACTTCCTGGTCGACTTCTCCTGATCCGGCGGTGAGCGCGGTGGGTCGCCCCCTCGGGGGGCGACCCACCGCGCTCAGTCGAACGACGGCAGTGACGGGCCGAGGACGTCGTCGGCGTCCACGATCGTGTACGCGTACCCCTGTTCGGCGAGGAAGCGTTGCCGGTGTGCCGCGTACTCGGTGTCGATCGTGTCCCGGGACACGACCGTGTAGAAGTGGGCCTGCCGGCCGTCGGCCTTCGGCCGGAGCACCCGGCCCAGCCGCTGTGCTTCCTCCTGGCGCGACCCGAACGTGCCCGACACCTGGATCGCCACCGCCGCCTCGGGCAGGTCGATCGAGAAGTTGCCGACCTTGGAGATCACCAGCACCTGGTCGTCCGGGTGCCGGTCCACCAGTGCCTTGACCACGGGCAGCTTCGTGCGGGCGGTTGCCGCCATCCGGTAGCGCTCCTCGGCCTCCGCCGTCGCGTACGACATGCGCTCGGCGTCGGTCAGGGTTACCCGGACCTCGGTGCACTCGGCCGGGGCGATCCAGCCCTGCGACTCGATGTCCTTCCACGGCGCGTCGTACCGCTTCGGGCCGATCAGGCTGAACACGTCACCCTCGCGGCCGTCCTCGCGTACCAGAGTCGCAGGCCCTTGATCCTCAGGTAGGCGGCGTCCCCGTCCGGCCGGGCCGGCACGCCGTACCCGGCTGCCGCCGCCCGGGGTGCCAGCATGAACCGCGCGCCGATGAAGCCGCGACCAGCCTGGCCCGGGGCTTCGCCGAACTGCCGAGGCGGTGCGCCCGGTCGCTGGGGACGACGACCTCGAGACGTTGACCGATACCTTCTGGGCTGGCCTGCACGGGCTGGTCACACTGATGCGCAGCGGCCGGCTCCGCCGCGCCGACCACGAGCAGCGGCTCGCGGTCCTGGTGGAGCGCTTCTCGCCGTAAGAGCCGCCGGTCAGGACTGTCGCGGCCGTCCCGCGCGCCGTCAGTCGACCGACGGCAGGGTCCATGCCGTGGATCTACACCGGCACGCCGGTCGGCCAGGGGGTCTGACACACCACCGTGCAGAAGCAATGCCCGTCGGGAGACCTGCCGTGAGTGGGCGATTCCTAAGGGTTTGAGTGCAAAACTACATTTGCCCTTTATTGGCTGCTACCGCCGATAGTGTGACTTTTGCGCGTCCTGGGAGGGGCTCGCGATGTGTCGACCCGTTCCGTGGAGGGGACATGAGGGAAAAGACGGAACGTAAGCCGCTGGCGAGTCCCAGGCACGTCAAGGCCGCGTCGGGTTTGAGCTCCGTGCTGATCATTGCCGGGATGACCACCGGCGTCACCCCCGCTCAGGCGGCCGAGGTGGTCCACAAGGCCCGCGCCGAGCGCAGCTACCAGGGCACGCCCGGGCCGTTCGGGCAGGCGCAGGCGTGGCAGCCCGGTGCAACCCTCGCGCGGGACGGCGGCCCCGACGGGTGGTCCGATCCGCAGGGTTGGCAGTGGCAGGACCAGGGGCCGGGTCGGCGCCGCCATGATGGCGGCAAGGTGGGTCCGCAGGGCGAACGCGGCCCGCGTGGCCCGCGTGGCTTCCAGGGTGCTACCGGCGCGCAGGGTTTCCAGGGTGAGCAGGGTCCACAGGGTGTGACCGGCTCGCCGGGTCCGCAGGGCGCGCAGGGTGCGGAGGGCGAGGCCGGTCCGCAGGGCTCGCAGGGTGCGCAGGGTTTCCAGGGTGCGCAGGGTGCGCAGGGCGAGGCCGGTCCGCAGGGTGCGCAGGGTTTCCAGGGCGCGCAGGGTGCGCAGGGCTCGCAGGGCGCGCAGGGTGCGCAGGGCGAGGCCGGTCCGCAGGGCGCGCAGGGTGCGCAGGGCGCGCAGGGTGCGCAGGGCGCGCAGGGTGCGCAGGGTGCGCAGGGTTTCCAGGGCGCGCAGGGTGCGCAGGGCGAGGCCGGTCCGCAGGGCGAGGCCGGTCCGCAGGGCGCGCAGGGTTTCCAGGGCGCGCAGGGTGCGCAGGGCGAGGCCGGTCCGCAGGGTGCGCAGGGTTTCCAGGGCGCGCAGGGTGCGCAGGGCTCGCAGGGCGCGCAGGGTGCGCAGGGCGAGGCCGGTCCGCAGGGCGCGCAGGGTGCGCAGGGCGAGGCCGGTCCGCAGGGCGCGCAGGGTGCGCAGGGTGCGCAGGGCGAGGCCGGTCCGCAGGGTGCGCAGGGTTTCCAGGGCGCGCAGGGTGCGCAGGGCGAGGCCGGTCCGCAGGGTGCGCAGGGTTTCCAGGGCGCGCAGGGTGCGCAGGGCGAGGCCGGTCCGCAGGGTGCGCAGGGTTTCCAGGGCGCGCAGGGTGCGCAGGGCGAGGCCGGTCCGCAGGGTGCGCAGGGTTTCCAGGGCGCGCAGGGTGCGCAGGGCGCGCAGGGCGAGGCCGGTCCGCAGGGCGCGCAGGGTGCGCAGGGCGCGCAGGGTTTCCAGGGTGCGCAGGGCGAGGCCGGTCCGCAGGGTGCGCAGGGCGCGCAGGGTTTCCAGGGTGCGCAGGGCGAGGCCGGTCCGCAGGGTGCGCAGGGTTTCCAGGGCGCGCAGGGTGCGCAGGGCGAGGCCGGTCCGCAGGGCGCGCAGGGTTTCCAGGGCGCGCAGGGTGCGCAGGGCGAGGCCGGTCCGCAGGGTGCGCAGGGTTTCCAGGGCGCGCAGGGTGCGCAGGGCGCGCAGGGCGAGGCCGGTCCGCAGGGTGCGCAGGGTGCGCAGGGCGAGGCTGGTCCGCAGGGCTCGCAGGGTTTCCAGGGCCCACAAGGCGCCCAGGGCGCCCTGGCGGGCGTTCATGTCGAGTCTTCTGATGAGCCTGGGACCGGCTTCCAAACCGTCAGCTGCCCCACCGGCGAAGTGGCGACGGGCGGCGGCTACACCACCAACGGGACCGTGAACGTGAATAGCCCGGTCGTAGTAGGAGAGACGCCGGTCGGATGGCAGGCCAACTTCCTGGGGACAGAACCCGGCCTCGTCTACGTCATCTGCGCGCCCGGCACATCGTGATCGGCGAAGCACACCCAGAATGATCGGCAGGAAGAGGAAGACAGTGAGAATGCGACAGGTATTCGGCACGCTTGCCTGCGGCTCCGTGCTACTGGCTGGGGCGGGTGCGTGCAGTGACGACAAGACGCCCGTGGCGAAGGGATCCGGCGGGACGGTCGCTCCAGGGGCCGGGCAGGGGGATCCGGGGGTCTTGCTCCAGCAGGGTATCGAGCAGGGGCAGGCCGGAAAGTCGGACGAGGCGAAGGCAACCTTCGAGAAGGTGGTCGCGCTTCAGGGGGACAACAAGTTCGCCTGGTTCAACCTCGGCTACCTCGCCCAGTCGCGTAACTCAACCAACGAAGCGGTGGCGGCCTACGACAAGACGCTGCAGATCGACGACTCCTACCGGCCCGCCCTCTACAACAAGGCAATGCTGTTGGAGGAGGCGAAGCCGGACGAGGCGGTCGCGCTGTATCGCAAGATCGTCGATGCCGATGACGGCGCTTCCACGGCGTACCTGCGGCTGGGGTTGATGCTCGTCAAGCAGCAAGACCGGACGGGCGCGCGAGCGGCGTTCGCGTCGGCGATCGATGCAGATCCGAAGCTGGCGTCGGCGGTTCCCGAGGACTTCCGCCCGCAGAAGACAAAGAAGTGATCGCGTGGTGAAGGCGCCACACGTCACGGTTTTCACGGGTAGCAACCGAACCCGCTTCCTGGACGATTGTCTGCAGTCCCTGCTGGCGCAGACGTACGCGGACTGGGAATGGGTGGTCATTCTCAACCAGGGCACCCGGTGGCGCCCCGAGGCGAACGATCCACGGATCCGCCTCCTGGTGCGGGACGGGCTGTCCGGTGTCGGTGCGGTGAAGCGACAGGCCTGCGCCGAGGCGTACGGGGACATCCTCGTCGAACTCGACGACGACGACCTGCTCAGCAGCGACTGCCTGGCGGAGGTCGTGGCCGCCTTCGACGCGTACCCCGGGGCGGGCTTCGTCTACAGCGACACGGCCCAGATCAGCGAGGACGGCGGCCGGGACGACTCGCGGTTCGCCGCCGCGCACGGGTGGCGCTACCGCGACGAGCGGGTCGACGGGCGTGAGGTGTTGGCCTGCTACTCGCTGGAGCCGACGCCGCACAACGTCAGCTACATCTGGTACGCCCCGAACCACGTCCGGGCGTTCCGACGGGATCTGTACGAGAAGGTGGGCGGCTACAACGAGGAACTCGACGTGGCCGACGACCTCGACCTGATGTGCCGGCTGTACCAGGCGGCCGAGTTCCACCAGATCCCCAAGTGCCTTTACCTGCAACGGATGCACACCCGAAACACCCAGCGCGACCCTGAGGTCAACGCGCGCATCCAGCGGCGGTCCGTGGAGATCTACGACCGTAACGTCCAGTTCAACGCGTTGGCCTGGGCGAAACGGCGGGACCTGCTGGCCCTGGATATGGGAGCGGCATACAACAAGCCGGAGGGGTTCCTCGGGCTGGATCGCCGTGCCGGGGACGGCGTGGACATCGTCTGTGACGTCACGAAGGGGATCGACCTGCCGGACAACAGCGTCGGGGTGATCCGGGCGGTCGACTTCCTGGAGCACATCCCGGACAAGATCGGGATCTTCAACGAGTTGTACCGGGTCCTCGCCCCGAACGGGTTGCTGCTGTCCCTGACGCCCAGTTCGGACGGACGGGGCGCGTACCAGGACCCGACGCACGTCGCGTTCTACAACGAGAACTCGTTCTGGTATTACACCAACGACCAGTACGCACGCTTCGTGCCGGAAATCCGCTGCCGATTCCAGGTGTCCCGCCTGGGCACGTACTTCCCGAGCGATTTTCACCAGGCGAACAACATCCCGTACGTCGTCGCGAACCTGATCGCGGTGAAGGACGAGACCCGCAACGGAGGTCTGTTGACGATCTGAGCCGACGGCCGTGACACGGCCCCTGCGGCCTCCGGCTAGGGCAGGAGGCCCCAGGGCAGGAGGAACGATGCGCAGCGGCCGGCTCCGCCGCGCCGACCACGACCGGCGGCTCGCGGTCCTGGTCGACCGCTTTTACCGGGGAGCGCCACCGGTAAGGGCCTACGGGGTCGTCGCGCGCACGGCGCGACGTGGTCGACGGGCAGGGCGCACCGCGCGCCGCCAGGCAGAGGCCGGTCACAGAAGACCCAATGACGTACGCCCTGCTGGTCCTCCGCCGAGACGGTCACCCCGCCCGGCGTTGCCCGCGGCCGAGGTCCACGCCGGACGGCTGATTCGTCTACGACATCAGCTCGATAGCGAGCGCGAGAGACACGCCGTCTCCGCCCCGCACCCGCGCCCACCGCGCTGATCGACTCGGGTTTCAGGAAACCGGGGTATCAGAGCGCCCCGGACACCGCGACTTCCGGAAAACCGAGTCGATCAAGGCCGGAAAGCCGAGTCGATCAAGGCCGCGCGGGTCAGTCGACGGTCGGGAGCTTCGGGCCGAGGACGTCGTCGGCGTCCACGATCGTGTACGCGTACCCCTGCTCGGCGAGGAAGCGCTGCCGGTGTGCCGCGTACTCGGTGTCGATCGTGTCCCGGGACACGACCGTGTAGAAGTGGGCCTGCCGGCCGTCGGCCTTCGGCCGGAGCACCCGACCCAGCCGCTGCGCCTCCTCCTGGCGCGACCCGAACGTGCCCGACACCTGGATCGCCACCGCCGCCTCGGGCAGGTCGATCGAGAAGTTGCCGACCTTGGAGATCACCAGCGTGCGGATCTCACCGGTGCGGAACGCGTCGAACAGCCGCTCCCGCTCCTTGTTCGTGGTCGAACCCTGGATGATCGGCGCGTCGAGATATTCGCCGAGCTGGTGCAGCTGGTCGATGTACGCGCCGATCACCAGCACCTGGTCGTCCGGGTGCCGGTCCACCAGTGCCTTGACCACGGGCAGCTTCGTGCGGGCGGTTGCCGCCATCCGGTAGCGCTCCTCGGCCTCCGCCGTCGCGTACGACATGCGCTCGGCGTCGGTCAGGGTTACCCGGACCTCGGTGCACTCGGCCGGGGCGATCCAGCCCTGCGACTCGATGTCCTTCCACGGCGCGTCGTACCGCTTCGGGCCGATCAGGCTGAACACGTCACCCTCGCGGCCGTCCTCGCGAACCAGAGTCGCGGTGAGGCCCAGCCGACGGCGGGCCTGGAGGTCCGCGGTGAACCGGAAGATCGGCGCGGGCAGCAGGTGCACCTCGTCGTAGACGACCAGGCCCCAGTCGCGGGCCCCGAACAGGTCCAGGTGGGTGAACGCGCCGCCGCGCCGTGAGGTGAGCACCTGGTACGTGGCGATGGTGACCGGGCGGATCTCCTTGCGCTCGCCCGAGTATTCGCCGATCTCCTCCTCGGTCAGCGACGTGCGGGCGATCAGCTCCCGCTTCCACTGCCGACCGGCGACCGTGTTGGTGACCAGGATCAGCGTGGTCGCCTTCGCCTCGGCCATCGCCGCCGCGCCGACCAGGGTCTTGCCGGCGCCGCAGGGCAGCACCACCACACCCGACCCGCCGGCCCAGAACGCCTCGACGGCCTCCCGCTGGTACGACCGCAGCGTCCACGGCTTGCGCCCGTCCTTGCCGGCCTCGGCCAGCTCGATGGGGTGCGCCTCACCGTCGACGTAACCGGCCAGGTCCTCCGCGGGCCAGCCCAGCTTGAGCAGCGCCTGCTTGAGCCGGCCACGCTCGGACGGGTGCACCCGGATGGTGTCGTCGTCGATCTTGTCGCCGAGCATCCCGGCGAGCTTCTTGCTCTTGGCCACTTCGATCAGCACCAGCCGGTCCAGCGCGCGCAGCACCAGCCCGTACGCCGGGTCGTTGGCGAGCTGGAGCCGGCCGTAGCGGTCCATCGTGTCGGCCACGTCGACCAGCAGCGCGTGCGGCACCGGGTAGCGGGAGTACTTGAGCAGCGAGTCGACCACACCCTCCGCGTCGTGCCCAGCGGCCCGGGCGTTCCACAGGCCCAGCGGGGTCAGCCGGTAGGTGTGCACGTGCTCCGGCGAGCGTTCCAACTCGGCGAACGGTGCGATCGCCATCCGGCACGCCTGCGCGTCGGGGTGGTCGATCTCCAGCAGCAGGGTCTTGTCCGACTGCACGATCAGTGGTCCACCGCTCACGCGAGCGTCCTCTCCTCGGTTGGCCGTCCGGCCCGGGCGGGTCGCATACCCGCTGCTGGCCGACCATCCAGTGTTGCACGGTGCCTGCTGTCGGAAGAAAGATGCTCACCAGGTGCAACCGTGACGGCACTCACGAACGTCTAGCAAAGGGACGACTGTCAGGGGAGCTGCCATGAAGCATGTTCGGAGCACCTCCCGGCTGGTCGCCCTGCTGATGGTCGTGCTGGTCGGTGCTGGTGCGTGCACGTTCGATCCGCAGTCCGGTGGGAGTGGTGGCGGGGGAGCCGCCCCAGCCGGTGCGGCGGACCAGGCAACGGGGGCGAGCGACACGCCCGGCCCGGACCAGCGCGGCCGGCCCACGCCGGCCGCGCCCAGCCCCACGCCGAAGGCAACCCGGTCCCCGACGCCGAAACCCACACGCAGCGCAACGCCGAAGCCGAAACCCAGCACCGGCACGCCGACCGTCGCCAGCTGTCCGCAGGGCCAGCACCAGCGCGAGGTGGAGACCTACCTGGCCCGGTTGGGCGGGTTCGGGGCGGTGACCGTGGACGGCCGGCAGTCCGCCGCCGACTGCGCGGCGATCAAGAAGTTCCAGAAGAGGTACGGCATTCGCCCCGTCGAGGGTCGCGCCGGACCGACCACGTACGACGTGGCCCAACGCCTCGCCACCACCGACCCGGCCGCTTGCAAGGCCGGCACGGGCACCACGTTCTGCGTGGACCTGACCCGGCAGACCGTCTGGGCGATGCGCGGCGGCAAGGTGATCATGGAGCCGACGGTGACGCGCACCGGCATGTCCGGCTACCGCACCCCGGCCGGCACGTTCACCGTCAACTTCCGCAACCCCAGGGAGTGGTCCGACCCGTACGAGGTGTGGCTGCCCTACTGGCAGCACTTCACCCAGGGCATGGGCTTCCACGAGACCACCACCTACCTGCACGACAAGCCGATCGGCTCGCACGGCTGCGTCAACCTCCTGCACGCCGACGCGGTGCGGATGTGGGAGCTGGGCAAGGTCGGCACCCGGGTGGTGCTGATCGGCCGCCGCCCCGGCACCTGAGCGACACGCGGCGAAACGCGGGGGATAACCCCCTGTCCGACCGGTCCAACGAGTGTCACGCTGGGAGTCCAGGGCCGGACCGGGCGGGGAGGCTTGGCATGACGGTCGACCGTGACGTGATCGTGGAGCATGAGCAGGCGGCACCGCCCGACGAGGTGTCGCGCGCGACCGTGATCGCGTACGCCGTCGCGGCGACGCTCCTCGTCGGGTGGTTCCTCTTCGGCTGGCTGGTGCTGCGGCAGGGCTTCGTCGACTCGGTCGGGGAGTCCGCTGGCGCCGGTTTCGCGCTGCTCCTGATCGTCTCGGTGGTCGGCACGGTTCGCCGCAGCCGCCGCTGACCGACAGCGCCCGCGTCGGTGCCGTCGGCCGACCCGACCCGGTCAGTCCGCCAGCACCGCCGCGGTGACCCGGTGCAGCGCGAACGTGTGCAGCATCTCGGTCCGTTCGTCCTCGGCGCGCAGATAGCCAGCACCGATCGAGACCGGCTTGACCAGGCGGGACGCGGTCGCCCCGTGCGCGTCGACATAACCGACCCAGACCAGCGCCTTGTCCCGTACCGCCTGCTGGAGCACCGCCAGGGCTTCGCTGTGCGTGTGCGCCGGCACCGGGCCGCCGCCCAGTCCTGCCGCACCGCCACGCACCACCGCCGGTGCCCGTCGGGCCGCCCGCGCCGCCGCGTCACCGCGCCGGATGTGCTCCACCACCCCGAGCAGCCGGGGCATGGGCAGCTTCGGGGCGGCCAACGGGTCGAGTGTCCGGGTGGTCACCGAGACCCGAGGCGGGGCGCGTCGGATTCGTGGCCGGGTCAGCACGGTGCTGCCGGTGCCGTCCTCCTGCACCGGGGCGTACCCGGCGTCGCGCAGCGCACCCAGCAGGCGACCGACCTGGTACTGCGTGCACAGCACCGTCGGCGCGAGCCGGCGCAGCGCCAGCGACTCCAGCCGCCGGTCCGCCAGCACCTCGCTGATCAGCGTCTCGTCGTCGCTGCGCAGGTACGCCCCGGCCAGGCCGACCCGCAGCCCACCGTGCTTACGGGCCACGTCGTCCACCAGGTAGGTGAGGCCCTGCGGAATCGGAGTACGCGATCGTCGCCGGAACACGTCGTGCAGGTCGTCGGCCGTGTAGCCGGAGTCGAGTGCTCGCCGGACGCTGGCCGTGGTGACCCGGTGGACGCTGGCCCCACCGGCCGACTCAAGCTCGGTCATCGCCTCCAACTCGACTCCGAGCGCCGGCTCGGGCGGGCCGGGCACCACCACTGTCAGGTCGGCCTGCACCAGGAAGTGGTCGACCGGGGCGGGCAGCAGTGCGTCCAACGCCCGGGCGGCAGCGGACGGGTCACCGCTCTCGACGTCCGCGTGCACGCCCAGCGGGTCGCCTCCCCGCTCGTCGGTCGACGTCAGGTCACCCAGCAGCAGCCGACCGTACGAGGTGAGCGCCCCCAGCCCGGTGACGCCCAACTGCGCGGCCTCGGCCAGCACCTCCCGGTGGGCGGCGTCCCGGCCCCGGCTGCGGCGCGGAGCCCGCCAGTCGAGCAGGTCCTGCACCTCCTCGGGCGTGGGCGCGGTCGCTGGTTCCAGATCGGCGAGCACGCCGAGCACCGCCCGCCGGGTGGCCGGCACACCCGCCCGTTCGGCCTCTGCGGAGAGGGCGGTGATCGGGCGGTCCCGGTCGTCCCGGCGGCCGACCAACCCCACCTGCCGGGTCATGCTCAGCCAGGCTCGGGCCAACTGCTCCCACCGTTGAGCCAGCGAGGCGGCCCGCCACACCTCGTACCCGCCGGTCGGCAGCACCTGCTGATCCGCCCCGTACCGGCTGGTGGTCGCACCCGGCATCTCCAGCTCGCCGGCGAGCCCCGCCGCGTACGCCACCTCCAGCAGCAGCGCGGTCGTCGGCTCGTCCAGCACGGCGGTACGCGCCAGCCTCCGCAGGTCGCGTACGCCGATGCCACCGGAGCGCAGCACCGGCGCCGGCTCGTCGGCGAGTTGCTCCAGCAGCCCTTCGGTGTGTCGGACCACCTCCATCGTCTGCCCGGCGCCGGCCGAGTCGACCGCCTTCGGCTCGCGGGGGGCGGCGGCCACCGGCGGTGGGCTGGTGCGCAGTGGCCCGAGGGGGCCGCTGTCCCGGCGCAGCAGCAGACCGACCTCGCGGGGCAGCTCCACAGTGCCGGCGGCCGTCGACGACCCGGTCGTCACGGGGACCAGCAGCCGGTTGTCGACGAGCCACCGCACCGGGGAGCCGGCCGGGGCGCCACCGTTGGTCGGGTCGGAGAGCACCGGGTCCTCCGCGCCCAGCGGCGGTGCCTGCAACGCGCCCGGGGGCACGCTGCCCACCGGCGGGCCGGCCGCCAACCGGTCCAGGATCGCCCGGGCCGAGGGCGGGGCGGCGAGCAGCGTCCGCCGCAGCTTCGCCGGGTCCGCGCAGAGCGCGGCCGTGCGCGGGTCCAGCTCCGTGGCCGGTCGACCGAGCCCGGCGGGGTACGGGGCGACTTCGTCGACGGCTGGCAGCACCTGCAGTGCGTGCTCCGGGCCGTACAGCAGGAAGAGCGCGCGTAGCCGGCCCACGGCGGCCCGGACAGCGGTCGGGGCCGGGGGTTGCGGCCCTGCGGTCGCCATGGCGAGCACGGTGTCGGTGGCCGTGGTGCCGTCGTCCGGGTTCCGGGTGAGGCGGGCGGCGTCGAGGATCTGGAGGGTGAACTGGTCCAGCCCGTCCAGCGCACGCGCCACCGAGACCCGGGACTGGGCCCGGATGGCCAGGGCGGAGACGTCGGCTGGCACGGGCACGACGAGGTCCGGCCGCAGCTGGAGGAGCGCGGCCAGTGACTCGTCGGGCAGCGACCGCAGGTGGTCGGCGAGTGAGGTGGTCATCGTCTTTCCACGCTAGCCCGGCACCGGGCTTCCGCGCCCCTCGGACGTTCGGCTGGGCAGGTGTCGCCGGGTACGTTTCTCGGCATGCCCGCACTGACCGTCGGTTTCGATCTCGACATGACCCTGGTCGACTCCCGCCCCGGCATCGCCGCGACCTTCGAGGCGCTGACCGCGCGGACGGGCGTGCCGGTGGACGCCGACCTGGCGGTGTCCCGGCTCGGGCCGCCGCTGCGCACCGAGCTGGCGTACTGGTTCCCGCCGGGAGAGGTCGAGTCGGCGGTTCGCGCGTACCGCGAGCTGTACCCGGCGTATGCGATCACCCCGACGGTCCCGCTGCCGGGCGCGCGGGAGGCCATCGACGCCATCCGGGCCCGGGGCGGCCGTGTGCTGGTCGTCACAGCGAAGATGGGCCGGCTGGCCCGGCTGCACCTGGACCACCTCGGTCTCACCGTCGACGAGTTGGCCGGTGACCTGTTCGCCGAGCAGAAGGCGACCGCTCTGCGGGAGCACGACGCGACCCACTACGTCGGCGACCATGTGGCGGACATGGTGGCGGCGGGGGCGGCCGGGGTGCCGGGGATCGGCGTGGCGACCGGCCCGTGCTCTCCGGACGAGCTGCACGCGGCAGGCGCGGAAGTCGTGTTGAACGACCTCACCCAATTCCCGGCGGCGCTCGACGACATGATCCAGCTAGCCTTGGAGCAGTAGCGGCTCAAGTGAAGCAGGGGTTTTCAGGTGCCTACGGGTCGAGTGAAGTGGTACGACACGGCCAAGGGATACGGCTTCGTCACGAGTGACGAGGGCGGCGACGTGTTCCTGTCCAAGGCGGCGCTGCCGGCGGGTGTCACCGACCTCAAGGGTGGCCAGCGGGTCGACTTCAGCGTGGTGGACAGCCGCCGGGGCGCACAGGCCATGGGCGTCAAACTGCTGGACGCGCCGCCGTCGATGGCCGAGTTGCGCCGTCGACCGGCCGAGGAACTGCACGGTCTCGTCGAGGACATGATCAAGCTGCTGGAGGCGAAGGTCCAGCCGGACCTGCGTCGGGGCCGGTACCCGGACAAGAAGACCGCGCAGAAGATCGCTCAGCTGGTCCACGCGGTGGCGAACGAGCTGGAGGTCTGAGGCACCAGCCCGGCGGTGGCGGCCCGGTCGAGCAGTGCCGCCACCGCGGCGAAACCGGCCTCGCCCAGGTCTGCGGTGAACTCGTTGACGTAGAGGCCGATGTGCCGGTCCACCACGTCGAGTTCCATCTCCTGGGCGTGCGCCAGCACGTACTCCCGGCTGGCCGCCGGGTCCGCCCAGGCCTGCCGGACGGACTCGCGGACCCAGCCGGCCGCGGCCTCCGGGTCCACCGCGCCGCGGCGGGCCAGAATCGCGCCGAGCGGAATGGGCAGGCCGGTGTCGGCCTCCCACCACTCACCGAGGTCGACCAGCGCGCTGAGGCCGTGCCGGTGGTATGTGAACCGGGCCTCGTGGATGACCAGCCCAGCGTCGTAGCGGCCGGCCGCGACGCCCGGCATGATCTCGTGGAACGGAACCACCTCGATCCGGGCCGGCGGTCGTCCGGCCGACCAGAGCCGGAACAGCAGGTACGCGGTGGTCCGGTCACCCGGCACCGCCACCGTGGCGCCGGTCAGGTCGGTGCGGTCCGGCCCGCCGTCGCGGTCGCCCCGGGTGAGCACCAGCGGGCCGCAGCCACGACCGAGCGCGCCACCGCAGGGCAGCAGGTGGTAGTCGTCGAGCAGCCACGGCAGCGCCGCGAAGCTCACCTTCACCAGGTCGAAGGCGCCCTGCTCGGCCGCCGTGTTGGTGACGTCCACGTCGGCGTACGTCACCTCGACCGGCGGCGCGCCGGGCACCCGCCCGTGCACGAGCGCGTGGAAGACGAACGTGTCGTTGGGGCAGGGCGAGATCGCCAGAGAGAGCGCCACGCCCTTCACGTTAGCCCCGCCCCTCGCCACTCGGTCGCCGCGGTCCGGCGCCTGTGATCTGCCGGGCACTCGCCGCCTGTCCCCGGCTGCCGCCTGTCCCCGGCCCGCCGCCTGTCCCCGGCGACCGATTGCCCGCGAGCCGTCGTCGGGGCTCGGTGTTCACCTCTGCTCCCTGTAGAGCTGCCCCGTCTGTGGGGCGCTGGCGTCCGGAAGGCGCGTCGGCGTCCGGAAGGCGCGTCGGCGTCCGGAAGGCGCGCCGGCGTCCGGAAGGCGCGCCGGCGTCCGGAAGGTGCTGTGGCCGGGCCGGGCTGGGCCGTACCGGCGAGGGGCACCCTCTTGCCCCACTCGCGGGGCAGCTCTACAGGCGCTGACGAAGGGATGTGCACAGCGGCAGAGACGCTGTCCACAGGGTTATCCACAGGTGGGCGGATGCTGTTGACGGCACGGGCTGAGCGGAAAACCATGGACGGGTGGCTGCCGACAAGAGTGCGATCAACGTGGGGGCAACCCTGCGGGATCTTCGTCGACGTGCCGACTTGAGCCAGCGCGAGCTGGCCGAGCAGTCGGGGATCCCGAAGAGCACGTTGGCTCGCATCGAGGCGGGGCAGGGTGCCGGGCCGGCGTTCCGCACGGTCGAGCGGCTGGTCCGCGCGGCCGGCGGTGAGCTCGTGCTCAAACTCCCCGACGCCCCCTCCTCCGCGGCGGTTGACGAGTCACCGCAGGCGCCCGACCACGAGCTGTGGGACGAGTTGCGGGACGAGGCCGGTCGCCGCTACCCAGCGCATCTCGACGTCCGTCGAGTCCTGACCCTGAAGGACTGGCCCGGCGCCTGGTGGGTGCATTCCTACACACTTCCGCAGCGGTTGTGGCCGGTACGCGTCCCGGAGCTGACCTACGACCTCGATCGAGCGCGACGTGACAAGCGGCGGTTGCGGGACCAGGCGCGGGCCCGGGTTCGCTTTCGGCGCGCGTTCGAAGGGCTGCCAGCCACGTCGTGGCGCTTTCTCGCCGAGTTGCCAGGGGCCGGGCCGGTCGGTGAGCTGAGGGCCCATGAGCGAAGCCTGGACCTCCTCCGTGGCGAGGATTGGGGCGACCGACGTGAGCTGGTGTTGGAGGGCGTCGTCGTTGCGCCCGGCCTCCGGACCCTGGGCATCGCGCGTCAGCTGATCGAGCTGCTGGCCAGCGAGATGGCAGTCGCTGATATCCGGACCGTCCACGCGATAGCCGACGGTGGCAACGTCGTGTTTCTGCTCGCCTGCGGGTTCGAGCTACAGCCAGGCCGGCCGTCGGCGCTCACCCTCGAAGTCCGTCCTACGCGGCCGTAGTTCAGCGCAGCGCTGGGGCCGCAGCGGTCAGGGCGGTGAGGGCCTCGCGTAGCCGCCAGGCGTCCCGGTCGCGGGGGCCGATCGGGTTCGAGATGGTGCGCAGCTCGGCGAAGGGCACCCCGGCCTGGGCGGCGGCGACGGCCACCCCGTACCCCTCCATGGCCTCGGCGACCGCCTCCGGATGCCTCCGGCGCAGCTCCTCGGTGCTGGCGGTGGTGCCGGTGACCGTGCTGACGGTGAGCACCGGCCCGGTCGTGGCCGCCGGGAGGGCTGCCCGCAGTGCCGCCAGCAGACCCGGGTCGGTCGGCACCACGCCGCCGACACCCAGCATCGCGGGCGGCATGCCCAACTCGTGGACGGGGATGAAACCGTCCGGTGATTCGGCACCCAGGTCGGCGGCGATGCTGGCGGTGCCGAGCACGGTGTCGCCGACCTCGACCCGCCCGATGAAGCCGCCGGCCACGCCGGCGCTGACCACGGCACGGTACGGGCGGCCGGCGGCCTCGGCCAGCGCCAGCAGCCTGGCGGTGGCGGCACCGGCGACGGCCGGGCCCACGCCAACCGGGGTGACGGTCACGGTGGGATCGGTCAGACCGGCGCGGACGGCTTCCGCCTCGGCTGGTACCGCGGTCACCACCAGCAGACCGCTCACGAGACTGAGCCGGGGGACTCCCGGCGGGTCTCGTCGTCCGCCCCGCCGCCCGGGCCGCCGACCGCTGAGGACGGGCGGTAGATGTGGTAGCCGGGAGGGGTCAGGCTGGGATCGTCGTACTGCGGGGAGCTGGCCTGGGCCGGTGCCGGCGAGGTGGGCGCGGCGTCCCCGGGCTCGTCGGCCGGCTCGTCCTCGGTCAGCTCGTCGTCGCCGAGCGGCCGGCCGGCCAGCTTCTCGCCGCGCAGCCGGGCGGCGACCAGCACACCCCGGATCGCGGCCAGGACGCCCACCCCGGCGGCCACGGCGATGCCCATCCGACCGTCGAACGGGACCAGCCCCAACCCTCCACCGGCGACGAAGGCGAGCATCAGCACCGTCTCCGAATGGGCGAAGGAACTCGCGCGCAGCCGCTCCGGGATGCGCTCCTGGATCGAGGCGTCCACGGCCAGCTTCGATATCCCGCTGACCAGCGCGGCGACCAGGCAGAGCAGGGCGACCATCACCAGCGAGAACTGGATGACGGCGAGCACCGCCACCCCGGCCACGATGATCATGCTGCTGGACTGGATGGCGGTCGGCCGGTGGATGCGCAGTCGGGTGCCGATGGCGGTGGCCAGGAAGGTGCCGACCGCGAGGGCCCCGCCGACCAGCCCCAGCGCCCACTCGGCGCCCAGATCCCGGCCGAACGCGACAGTGGTCAGGTCGCCCTTCTTGATCGCGAAGGCGAGGAAGAGCAGCAGGAAGCCGTACACCGCGCGGAGCGTCGCGGCGCCGATCAGCGACGCGATCACCAGGCGGCCGGCGGGTCGGCCTCGGCCCAGCGGCCGATCGCCACGGCGGCGGCCCAACGCGCGCAGTGGCCGGGGGACCCGCTCCGGTGGCTCCGAATCGGCCTTCGGTGGCAGACGCAGGGAGATCACCATGCCGACCAGGAAGATCACCGACGCGACGCGCAGCGGCCACTGCGGCCCGAACCAGAACGCGGCCAACCCGATCGGCGCGACCAGCGCACCCGCGACCGTGCCGTAGACGCTGGCCCGGGCGCCCACCTGGGACAGGCCGAGCCCTTCCGGCAACAACCGGGGCACGGCCGCGGACCGGGCCACGCCGTACGCCCGGGACAGCGCGAGCACCCCGAACGCGGCCGGATAGAGCCCGAAGCCGTGGATGTAGTCGGAGATCAACCAGGCCAGGAAGGCGCGGCCCAGCATCGTCGCGGCCAGCGCGTACCGCCGGCCGTGCCGGAAGTGGTCCAGCAGCGGGCCCACCACGGGGGCGAGCATGGCGAACGGCACCATGGTCACCAGCAGGTAGAGGGCGACCTTGCTGCGGGCCTCGCCCAGCGGCACGTTGAAGAAGATCGTGCCGGCCAGGCCGATGGCGATCAGGGTGTCACCGGCGCAGGAGAGCGCGTGCAGGTCGAACAGGCGGACCATGCCGACCTCGCCACCGGCGCCCCGGGCCCGGGCGCTGCCGGCCCGACGGGTCACCCAGCGGCCGCTGCCCAGCGAACCACGCAGCAACAGACGAACGGCGCGAATGCCGGTGCCGACGGTCCGTCCGAGGACGGATCGCCCGGAGCGGGAGTACGACGGCATGTCCACCATCCTCGCCCATCCGATCCGGGTACGCCGCACCACTGCGGGGAAAGGTTCCCCGGGAGTCCCTGTCACCCCTGCGAGGCGCATAGGGAACAATGGTTAGGTGACCAGGCCTGTCTCCACCCGTGCCGCCCGTCTCGACCAGGTCTGCGCCGCCGCCGTCGAGGTGGCCCGCGCTGGCATCACCGAGGTCGACGCCGACGATGTCGGCGATCACCTGCAGGTTGTGGCCGAGGGTGAACGGCTGGTCACCCACTACTTCGAATGCCTCCTCGCCGGCTACCGCGGTTGGCGGTGGGCGGTCACCGTCACCCGGGTGTCGCGCAGCAAGACCGTGACCATCTGCGAGACGGTGCTGCTGCCCGGTTCCGACGCGCTGCTCGCGCCCGGCTGGCTGCCCTGGCAGGAGCGGCTCAAGCCGGGCGACTTGGGTCCGGGCGATCTGCTGCCGACCTCACCGGATGACGACCGGCTGGTCCCCGGCTACCTGCTCTCCGACGACCCGGCGGTCGAGGAGACGGCGTGGGAGCTGGGCCTCGGTCGGGCGCGCGTGCTCTCCCTCGAGGGCCGCATGGAGGCGGCGCAGCGCTGGTATGACGGCGACCACGGCCCCGCCGCGCCCATCTCCGCTGCCGCGCCGGCCGCCGCCCGCTGTGGCACCTGCGGTTTCTATCTGCCGCTGGCCGGTGCAATGCGGCAGGCGTTCGGGGCGTGCGGCAACTTCTACGCCCCCGACGACGGCCGGGTGGTGAGCGCCGACCACGGTTGCGGTGCCCACTCCGAGACGCTGATCGAGGCGGCCGAGACCGCGGTCGAAGAGCTACCCACGGTGTACGACGACAGCGCGGTGGAGGCCATGTCGGTCAGCCGCGCCCCGGGCTCGGTGGAAGCCGCCGAGCCGGCGGAGCCGTACGGGCACTCCTGATCGTTCGCACCGGGGGTGGCCCGGTGCGTGGCCGGGTCAGCGCGCGCGGCGACGTCGTCGGTTGGCGTCGTGCCGCATCATCACGGCGAGGCCCGGGAAGCCCCACAGGAACCCGGCGAGGCAGGTCCAGAGCCAGTTCTGGTGACCGTGGTCGGTCAGCCAACCCCGAAAGAAGATCAGCAGGACCAGCCCGGCAATCGCCCAGGCGGCCAGCCCGGCGAGGGCGAACGGCACCATCGGCGGGTCCAGTGGTGCGGGCCGCGGTGGCTGCTCGTTCGGCATTCGGCAAGCGTACGCGACCTACTTCCCCTGCCCGTCGGTGATCTGGGACGATGCGCGCGACAACCGGAAGATCACCTGCGAGGACCTGATGGCAGTAGCGCCGCCCGAGAACGGCACCCCTCCCAACCCCGCTCACCCGCGTAACGGATTCGACCGGTTCTTCGAGATTTCCGCCCGGGGCTCGACGATGAGCCGCGAGGTACGCGGTGGCCTGGCGACCTTCTTCACGATGGCGTACATCGTGGTGCTCAACCCGCTGATCCTGGGTGGTGCCGTCGACGGTGACGGCAAGACCCTCCCCATTCCCGCGCTGGCTGCCGGGACCGCGCTGGTCGCCGGCCTGATGACCATCCTGATGGGCGTGGTGGGTCGGTTCCCGCTGGCGCTCGCCGCCGGTCTGGGTGTCAACGCGCTGGTGGCGTACGAGATCGCCCCCGAGATGACCTGGGCCGACGCGATGGGCCTGGTGGTGATCGAGGGTGTGATCATCGCTGTGCTGGTGTTGACCGGTCTGCGGACCGCTGTGTTCCGCGCGGTGCCGACCCAGATGAAGACCGCGATCGGGGTCGGGATCGGTCTGTTCCTGACCATCATCGGTCTGGTGGACGCCGGTTTCGTCCGACGGATCCCGGACGACGCCAACACCACAGTCCCGGTCGGTCTGGGCATCGGCGGCAAGCTGGTGAGCTGGCCGATGCTGGTCTTCGTGGTGGGCCTGCTGATCACCCTCGTGCTGGTGGTCCGCCGGGTACGGGGTGCGATCCTGATCGGCATCCTCGCCTCGACCGTGCTGGCGGTGATCGTGGAGGCGATCGGCAACATCGGCCCGTCGTTCGTCAACGGTCAGCCCAACCCCAAGGGTTGGTCGCTGAACGTGCCGGAGCTGCCGAAGACGGTGGTGGACCTGCCGGACCTGTCGCTGCTCGGCAAGTTCAACGTGCTCGACTCGTGGGGTCGGGCCGGTTGGCTGGTCGTGCTGATGTTCGTCTTCACGCTGCTGATCACGGACTTCTTCGACACCATGGGCACGATGGTGGCGGTCGGCCAGGAGGGCGACCTGCTCGATGAGCAGGGCACCCCGCCACGGGCCAAGGAGATCCTGCTGGTCGACTCGATCGCCGCGGCGGCCGGTGGTGCGGCCAGCACCTCCAGTAACACGTCGTACATCGAGAGTGCCGCCGGTGTCGGGGAGGGTGCCCGGACCGGCGTGGCCAGCCTGGTCACCGGCGTGCTCTTCCTGCTGGCGATGTTCCTGGCGCCGCTGGTGGTGATCGTGCCGTTCGAGGCGGCTTCGACGGCCCTGGTGGTGGTCGGTTTCCTGATGATGACAGCGGTGCGGACGATCGACTGGTCCGACTACGAGATCGCCATCCCGGCGTTCCTCACCATCGTGCTGATGCCGTTCACCTATTCGATCTCGAACGGGATCGGCGCTGGCCTGATCACCTTCGTGGTGGTGAAGCTGGCCCGGGGTAAGGCCCGGGAGGTCCACCCGTTGCTGTACGGGGTGGCCGTGCTGTTCGTGCTGTACTTCCTGCGCGGGCCGATCGAGTCCCTGGTGCTCTGACGTACGTTCCGGGCGGGGAATCGAACGGGATTCCCCGCTCGGAACAGCACCAACGTCCTCGTGAGCCTGGTCATAACGGATGTCGTTAGCCAGGCTCATTAGTTAAGCTAACTAACGTGATGGAGCGGACGGTGACGGCGGAACGCGTGCCACCGGCGCAACTGGCTCCCCAGTTGCGTGATGCGATCACCCGACTCAACCGACGGGTCCGCCAGGCCCGACCGGTCGGCGACCTCACGGTCACCCAGGTTTCCGCGCTCACCAGCCTGCGGCTGGCCGGCGCGCTGACGCCCAGGGAACTGGCCGACGTGGAGCGGGTGCAGCCGCCGACGATGACCAAGATCGTCGGGAAGTTGGAGGACCGCGGCCTCGTGCGGCGGACACCCCACCCGACCGATGGCCGGCAGGTCATCCTCGCGGCGACCGAAGGAGGGCAGGCCGTGCTCGACCAGTTCGAGCGGGCCCGCGACGAGTGGCTGGCCCACCGGCTGGCCGCACTCGACGAGGACGAACGGGAGACCCTGCAGAGGGCTGCCCAGATTCTTCAGCAGCTCGCTCGCGCCTGAGCCGCGCCCGCGCCACCGGGTCCGTGCCGTCACCTGTCGATGACGCGTACGTTCTTAAGGAGGCGCACGAAGAGTGCAGGCCAAGTTGAGCACGATGTTCCAGTCCCTGCAGGTCCGTAACTACCGCCTCTTCGCATCCGGGCAGCTGATCAAGTTGATCGGCGTCTGGATGATGTTCATCGCCCAGGACTGGCTCGTCCTTGAGCTCTCCAACAACTCGGCCACCGCGCTCGGCGTGGTAACCGCCTGTCAGTTCACCCCGGTGCTCCTGCTCACCCTGCTCTCCGGCCGACTTGCCGACCGGTACGACAAGCGGGTGCTGCTCTTCGTCGCCAACGCCTTCTGGACCGTGCTGGCGCTCGGCATGTCCGTGCTGGTCCTCACCGACCTGGTGCAGCTCTGGCACGTCTTCGCCTTCGCCGCGCTGCTCGGCACGGCCAACGCAGTGGAGACCCCGGTCCGTCAGGCGTTCGTCTCCGAACTCGTCGGCACGCCGCTGCTGCCCAACGCCTTGTCGCTGAACGCCGCCGTGTTCAACTCGGCGCGGATCGTCGGCCCGGCCGTCGCCGGCCTGGCGATCGCCGCCTTCGACGTCGGCCCGGTCTTCCTCTTCACCGCCCTCAGCTCCGTCGCGCCCCTGGTCAACGTGGTCCGGATGCGTACGGCCGACCTGCACCGCGACGCCCTGCTGCCGCGCGACGAGCGGGCGTCCGCACGGGTCATCGACGGGCTGCGGTACGTGTCGCGCCGCCCCGACCTGCTGCTGCCGATGGCGGTCATGTCGGTGATCGGCATGTCGCTGTTCAACTTCCAGCTGACCCTGGCCGCGCTGGCGAAGACGGTCTTCCACACCGGTGCCGCCTCCTTCGGCCTGTTCAGCACGGCGCTGGCCGTGGGCGCGCTCGGCGGCGCGCTCAGCGGCACCGGTCGGCGAAGCCGGCCGTCGGTCTGGCTGGTGCTGGGCGCGGCGATCGCCTGCGCCAGCTTCGGCACCCTGGTCGGTCTCGCCTCGACGTACTGGCTGGTCGTGGCACTGCTGGTGCCGACCGGCTTCTTCATGGTCTTCTTCGCCCAGGCCGCCAACCAGCGGGTCCAGTTGGGCGTGGACGCGGCCTTCCGGGGCCGGGTGATGGCGCTGTGGGTGTTGGTCTTCCTGGGCACCAACCCGGTGGGCGCGCCACTGATCGGCTGGGTCGCGGAGCGCTTCGGTGCCGGTGCCAGCATCTGGATGGGCGGGCTGATCTCGCTGGCCGCCGCGTTGATCGCCCTCACCTGGCAGCTGCGGCACTCCGGCGCCCGGCTGCGCTTCCGGGTGCTGCCGATGCCCCGCTTCTACGTCACGTCCACCGACTGCTGAGCTGTCCGGAAGGGCCCCCTCGTCATCGGACTTCGCATGACAAGGGGCCCTTCCGGGCACTGCCGCATCCGCGGTCCGATCCGCACGCGCCGTCTTGAGCGGATGACGCGGATGCGGGCAAACCGCTGGCGGGGCGGCACGATGGGGCTTAGCGTCGATACGTGGGAGTCGGACGCGCGCTGATGCTGGCCCTGGCGTTCCTCGCCGTGGCCAGTCTTCCGGCGGCACTCGCCCTGCTCTTCTGCTATGACGAGATCCTCGACCGGGTGGTCTGCGGCTGGTCCGAGTGGCGTGATCGCCGGCGGGAGAAACGGACGATCGCGCGTCTCGACCGGGCCATCGAGGCCGACGCGCTGACTCGGGACATCGACCTCAGCGAGTTCGACCGCACCGACCGTCGGCCCCTGGAGCAACTAGCCGCCGACCTGCGCCGCCTCGGCGGTCAGCGGCTCGGCGGCACCGGCCGGTCGATGGTCTGGCACGGCGCGCTGCTCCAGGCGTACGACGACCGGCTTCGCCTCGCCTGCCGCGCCCTCGGCATCACCGAGCACCTTGGTGAGTTGGAGGGCGTCGACCAGGAGATCGAGCGGGTCCGGGTGGAGGGTGTGCTGCACGCCGCCGGGCTGACCCTGCCAGCGGCTCGGGCCGGCCACCGGCAACGGCACCGCTGAGCGACGGTTGCGGCTCTTCGTCGCGGTCTACCCGCCCCCCGAATCGGTCGGCCACCTCGGCGCGCAGGTCGCGCGACTACGGGTCGGCGCAGCGGCTGCCGCCGGCACCAACGTCCGGCTCGCCGATCCGGCCCATCTGCACGTCACCCTGGCCTTCCTCGGCGACGTCGAGGCGGCCCGGCTGGTCGAGGTGGAGAGCGCGCTCGGGCTGGCCGCCGAAGCGTTCCACGACGGCCGGAACGCCCCGCCCCGGTTCAGCCTCGGCGGCGGTGGTCGGTTCGGTCAGGGTCGGTCCACTGTGCTCTGGGTGGGCCTGCGAGGCGAGGTCGAGGCACTGCACGTGCTCGCCGGGCTGGTCCGGTCCCGGTTGCGGCAGGCCCGGCTGCCGTGTGACGACGCCAGGCCGTTCCGCCCGCACCTGACAGTGGCCCGGCCGGGCGAACGGATGGACCTGGCCGACATCGAGGCGGACCAGGCCGACCTGGACGACTACCAGGGACCGGAGTGGCCGGCGACCGAACTGCTGCTGATCCGCAGCCACCTCGACCCGCGACCATCGCGCTACGACCGGCTCGCCGCCTGGCCGCTCTGACCCGGCACTCTCGTCACGGCGACCCCCGACTGATCCTGGTCCGGACTCGGCTGGGCAGTGACCGCCCCTGGTCTGCTGTGGAGGACCTCGCGGGCCTGTTCGGCGGCGCGGACGATGCTCTCGCTGATGAAGTCGAGGAAGCGGGCGATGTTCTCCAGGCGGGCGGCGGCCGGGGTGTGCGGACCGAGGAGGGCCACGCCCTGTCGTGCGGTCTCGACCAGCTGGTCGTTGGCTCGGGCGCTGGCGATCGTGGCCTGGTAGAAGAGCTCGTCATCGACGACGTATCTGTCACGGCGGCGTTCGTCGCGTTCGCGGCGGACCAGGCTCTGCCCCTCCAGGAAGGTGATCGCCTTGGAGATGGACGCCGGGCTGACCTGGAGGCGCCCAGCGAGCTCGGACGCGGTGAGGCTGCCCGAGTCGGTGATGAACAGGCAGGTCAACACACGGGCCGCCATCTTGCTCAGACCCGACGCCATGAGGACGGTGGTGAACGTTTCCTCGTACGCGCCCACGGCCTCGGCGTCACGGCCGTGGGGCTGGGGGACTGACTCCGTCGTGCGGGAGGAGGCCGACCTGCGTCGGTGGGCGCGGTGTTCGGTGGCGCGGTGGGCCAGGTCGGCGCGGTAGGCCAGAGGGCCGCCATTGCGCATCACCTCGCGGGTGATCGTCGAGGTGGGACGGTCGAGTCGTCGGGCGATCTCCGCGTAGGGGAGGTCGTCGACCAGCCCCAGCGCGATCTGCTGGCGCTCCTGCTGGGTGAGTCTGCCTCCCGGCATCGTGATCTCCCTGGTGATCCTTCGTGGGCGGCCCGTGGCACCTCCACCATAGCGTTCAATTCTGGTTCATTGCAACGCGCGCGACCGGGAGACGTTGCGTTATCTTCTAGCTCGTTGCAACAACTCCGACGAGTCTAGCTGGGAAGACGCCTCTTCAACGCAACAGACCCGTTGCCGTCTTATGGAAAGCAACGTAGCGTTTCCGATATCAGAAACGCTGTACGAGCACGGGAGAGCATGATGAAGACGTTCGACACCCCCGCCCCGATCTCCGCCGTCCTGAACATCCCCGCCGGGCGCATCCAGCTCATCGCCGCGGACCGCGTCGACACGACGGTCGAGGTGCTGCCGACCGACCCCTCCAAGAGCCGCGACACCAGGGCCGCCGAGCAGACCACAGTCGCGTACGCCGACGGCGTCCTGCGGATCACGGCCGCGACCCCCGGCAACCCGCTCGTCGGTTCCTCCGGATCCGTGCAGGTCACCGTCCGGTTGCCTGCCGACTCCCGCGTCGACGCCAAGGCCGCCAGCGCCGAGCTGCGTGGTGTCGGGCGTCTCGGCGACGTCACCTTCGACGGCGCGTACCGCCAGATCAAGATCGACGAGGCGGCGAGCGTGCGCCTCACCGCGATCGACGGCGACGTGGAGGTCGGCCGGCTCACCGGCCCTGCGGAGATCAGCACCGCGAGGGGCGACATCCGGATCGCCGAAGCCGTGCACGGCACCGTCGTGCTGACCACTCAGTCCGGCGACATCTCGGTCGGCGCCGCCGCAGGCGTGTCGGCCGCGCTGGACGCCGGCACCGGCCACGGCCGGGTCAGCAACGCCCTCAGGAACGACGGCACCACCGCCCTCGACATCCGCGCCACCACCTCCCACGGCGACATCACCGCCCGCAGCCTCTGATCCCGACCGAAACCCCGACGCGACCAGGAGTGCAGACATGCCAATGAACAACGCTTCCGCCCCGAGTTCGTCCTGGACCGGCATGGTGCCGGTCGACGACACGGCCCTGGCCGTCACCGACACCGGCGGTCCCGGGGTCCCCGTGGTCTACCTCAACGGCCAGTTCGCCACCCAGGGATACTGGCGGCGGGTCATCGCCGAACTGGGCACCGGGTGGCGGCACATCACCTTCGACGAGCGGGCTCGCGGCAGGAAGTCGAAGCGCTCAGCGGACTATTCCTTCGAGGCGGCCGTCCGGGATGTCGATGTCGTCCTCGCCGCTCGGGGCGTGCACCGCGCGCTCGTGGTGGGCTGGTCCTACGGAGCTGTTGTCGGGGCGCACTGGGTCAGCCGCAACCCGGAGCGTGCCCTGGGCGCGGTCCTGGTCGACGGCGCGTTCCCGCACGACTGGCTCGACGAGGCCATGGCGCAACGGATCCGCAAGATGTTCCGACGGATGAACCTCTTCATGCCGCTGCTGCGCCCGACCGGCCTGACCCCTCGGATGAACGCCGACCAGATGGCCGACAGCAACATCGAACTCGGCAGGCTCTCCCGCGAGCGCGAGCTGGGCCCCGTGCTGGACACCATCACCGTGCCGGTGCGGTACGTGGTCGCCTCGGGGACGTCCCTGGGGAGCCGCGGTGACGAGCAGGAACAGATCCGCGCCAGCCTCGACGCGGTGACCGTCCGGAACCCGCACATCCGGATCGGGGCGAAGGTCGCCAGCAACCACGGTGCGATCCTCAAGAAGGACTTCCCGGCCGTCGCCGAGGCCGTACGCGAGGTCGCCGGCCTCGACCGCGGGGACGCCGAAGACCGTCGATGAGGCTCACGTGTTTCGCGTTGACGGGTGGCGAACCACCACCCGTCAACGCGAAGCGTCAGGAGGACTCGCGTGCGGCCGGGCCGCTGCCGAAGAGGACGTCGTCCCAGCTCGGCAGCCGCTTGCGCGGCTTGCCGTTGGCATCGGTGGACTCGCCGCCAGCGGCTGCCGCAGCGCCCGTCCGGCGAGGCCGCAGCACCGCCAGCGACGGCACGGCCGGCACCTCCTTGGGCGCGTCCGAGTCGTCGTCGAAGGCCGACCCTTGGCCGCCGCCGAGCAACGCGGCGGCACCCCCGCCGACCGGCCGCTGCCGGGGCGCGTCCGAGCCGGCGAGAGCAGCCGGGGTACGCGGTTCCAGACCACGGCCCGACGAGGCGCCGAGTGGGCGGTCCAATGAGGCGAGCAACGCATCGCGGCCAGCGCGGATCGGATCCCGACCGGGACGCGGGTGCTCGGACGCCGCCGGCAACCCGTGTCCACCTCGGCTCGGCTCACCGCGCGACGGACCCGGCAGGGCATGCCCGCCCCGCTCCGGTGCGGGCTCCTGACCGAGGATCGGCGTGGGCCGCTCGGCGCACAGATACTGCGCCATGTCGTCGTGCGGGGCGACCGACTGCCGGGTCTTGTCGAGATCCCAGATGGCCTGCGCGGTGGCCTTGCCGGACGGCCAGGTGGCGATGATCCGCCAGGTGCCGTCATCACGCCGGTATGCGTCCCAGGAAATCTTCTCGGTGTCGATGCCGTGCTGGCTCAGCCGACCGTTGACCACCTCGGCGAGCGGGGTGGGCTTCTCCGCTCCCTTGAGGCGGGTGCGGCGGGCATGCTGCGCGAGCATCGCCCGCTCCTGGAGAACCGGGCCGGCATAGCGCAGCACCCGGTCGACCGGCACACCGGCGATCCGGGCGACATCCTCGGCGGACTCACCGGAGCGGATGCGGGCCTGGATGTCCCGCGGGGACAGTGAGGGAATCGGATCGGCTGCGGTCGGCGCCGCCGCGAGCGGCGGCGAACCGGGCTCCGCGTGCAGCGCACCGGAGATCCGTTCGTCGATCGGCAGGGCGAGCAACCGCCCGACCTCGTCGGCGAGAACCAGAGCATGGCCGTCCTCGGAGAGGGCGACGAAGCGTACTGGGCGCATAGCGTTGCCTCCGTCCCGCTTCGCTGGCCGCACGCCACGAGTCGGCCACCCAGGCGTCTCGGACCACCGTACGCGCATCTGTCTCGGGGTGGGGGAAGCGACACCCCGCATGTCGTGACTGAGCTGCGGCAATGATCACGGTCGGTGTCGGTGGAGGCCTCCACCGACACCGACCGTGACGAACGTCAGAGTCGCTCGACCACGTAGTCGATGGACGCGGTCAGCGCCTCGACATCGGCCGGCTCGATGGCCGGGAACAGCGCCATCCGGAGCTGGTTGCGCCCGAGCTTGCGGTACGGCTCGGTGTCCACGATGCCGTTGGCGCGCAGCGCCTTCGCGATCGCGGTGGCGTCCACCTCGTCGGCAAAGTCGATCGTGGCGACCACGTTGGAGCGCAGTGCCGGGTCGCCGACGAACGGGGAGGCCACGCTGGAACGCTCCGCCCAGCCGTACACCGTGGCGGCGCTCTCGGCGGTGCGCTTGGCCGCCCAGGCCAGGCCACCCTGCGCGTTCATCCAGTCGGTCTGCTCGGCGGCCAGGAAGATGGTGGCCAGCGCCGGAGTGTTGTAGGTCTGCTCCAGCCGCGAGTTGTCGATCGCGGTGACCAGGTCGAGGAAGGCGGGGATGTAGCGCCCGGACGCCTTGATCTCGGCGGCCCGGTCCAGGGCGGCCGGTGACATCAGGGCCAGCCAGAGGCCGCCGTCGGAGCCGAAGCACTTCTGCGGGGCGAAGTAGTAGACGTCGGTCTCGCCGACGTTGACCTCCAGGCCACCCGCGCCGGAGGTCGCGTCGACCAGCAGCAACGCGCCCTCGTCCGCGCCGGCCACCCGGCTGATCGGGACCGCCACACCGGTCGAGGTCTCGTTCTGCGGCGTCGCGTACGCGTCCACGCCGGACTCGGCGACCAGCGTCGGCGCGCTGCCCGCATCGGCCTTGCGGACGGTCGGCTCGCCCAGGAACGGCGCGTCCTTGACCGACTTGGCGAACTTGGCACCGAACTCGCCGAAGCTGGCGAACTGGGCGCGGTCGCGAATCAGGCCGAAGGTGGCGACCTCCCAGAATGCGGTGGTGCCACCGTTGCCGATCACGACCTCGTAGCCCTCGGGCAGCGAGAAGAACTCGGCGATGCCGGAGCGCAGTCGCGCCACCTGGTCGCGGACCGTCTTCTGCCGGTGCGAGGTGCCCAGGTAGCTCGTCGCGACCTCGGCAAGGGCGGACACCGCCGCTGGGCGGACCTTGGACGGGCCACAGCCGAAACGTCCGTCGGCGGGCTTGATGTCATCCGGAATCCGGATGGTCGGTGCGTCAGCCACGGTCTTGAAGATCCTTCCGCAAGGGCGAGGGCGGGCCCGGCGACACTGCCGGCCCTCATCCTCGCACCCGGACCCATCGGTGGAAGCCGGGCCCCCGAGGGCAGGTCTGAGGCCTTCGCCACACCCGGCGTCCTCAGCGCGCCCAGAGGTACGAAAGGGGGCCCCTCCTCGACGGCAGGCGTCGAGAAGGGGCCCCCTCGTGTCAATCAGACGCCGTGCGGGATGGCGGCCCAGCCCTCGACGTCGGACGGCTTGCGGGTCTCCGGGCCGACGTAGCGGGCGGACGGGCGCACCAGCCGCTGAAGGCGCTTCTGCTCCAGGATGTGCGCGCTCCAGCCACCCATCCGTGCGCAGGTGAACATCGAGGTGAACATGTGCGCCGGCACCTCGGCGAAGTCCAGCACCACGGCCGACCAGAACTCGACGTTGGTGGCCAGCACCCGGTCCGGGCGGCGGGCCTGCAACTCGGCGAGGGCGGCCTTCTCCAGTGCCTCGGCGATCTCGAAGCGCGGCGCGCCCAGCTCCTTGGCCGTGCGCCGCAGCACGCGGGCGCGCGGGTCCTCGGCCCGGTAGACGCGGTGGCCGAAGCCCATCAACCGCTCACCGCGATCGAGGACGCCCTTGACGTAACCCTCGGCGTCGCCGCTGCGCTCCACCGCCTCCAGCATGCTGAGAACGCGGGACGGCGCGCCGCCGTGCAGCGGGCCGGAGAGGGCACCGATGCCCGACGAGATGCAGGCCGCCGCGTCCGCCCCGGTGGAGGCGACGATGCGGGCGGTGAAGGTGGACGCGTTCAGGCCGTGCTCGGCTGCCGAGATGAAGTACGCGTCGACGGCCTTGACGTGCCGCGGGTCGGGTTCGCCGCGCCAACGCTTCATGAACCGCTCGACGATGGTCTGCGCCTTGTCGATCTCCTTCTGCGGCACCGCCGGCAGGCCGAGGCCCCGGGCGGACTGGGCGACGAAGGAGAGCGCGGTCACCGACACCCGGGCGAGGTCTTCGCGGGCCTGCTCGTCGGAGATGTCCAGCAGTTGGTTGAGCCCCCAGTACGGGGCCAGCATGGCGACCGCGGACTGCACGTCGACGCGGATGTCGCCGGAGTGCACCGGCACCGGGAACGGCTCCGCCGGCGGCAGGCCCGGCCCGAAGCGGCCGTCCACCAGCAGCGCCCAGACGTTTCCGAACGACACCTGCCCGATCAGATCCTCGATGTCGACCCCGCGATAGCGCAGCGCGCCGCCCTCACGGTCAGGTTCGGCGATCTCGGTCTCGAAGGCGACGACGCCCTCCAGCCCGGGTTTGAAATCAGCCATGTCGCTCTCCTGGATCTGGTCGGTGCGCCCGAACAGCTCATCCGGCCCGGTCGGCCGGGCGCCTTAGGCGACCCTCAGGGATGTGTTCGCAACATCTTGCCTGCTGAGTAAGGGATACGCGACCCGCTGCGACTGTGCTGCACGCGACATCCCCGGGCGCGCAATCTCCGCTGGACTCGGTGAGACTGGGCGGTGCGTGCTGGCCAGCGCGGGAGGGCGTTGGCGGGGCCGCCGAGAAGGAGTGGGCACGTGACGGGTGACACACCCGCCCCGGCTGCGATGCGTAACGAGTACGCCGCGGACCTGGGCCTGACCGAGGCTGACCTGGCCGCCGACTGGCACACCCAGTTCGCCAGCTGGTTCGCCGACGCGGTGGCCTTCGGGCTACCCGAACCGAACGCGATGGTGGTGGGCACCGCGGACCCGGCTGGTCGGCCGAGCGGTCGGACGGTGCTGCTGAAGGGGTACGACCCCGAGGGGTTCGTCTTCTTCACCAACCACCTGTCGCGCAAGGGCGTCGAGGCGACCGCCAACCCGTACGCCAGCCTGGTCTTTCCGTGGTTTCCCATGCAGCGTCAGGTGGTGGTCGCCGGGCGGGTCGCGCCGGTCGACCGCACGACGAGCGAGGCGTACTTCACCAGCCGGCCGCGCGGCTCCCAGCTGGGCGCCTGGGCCAGCCCGCAGTCGCAGGTGGTGTCGGGCCGGGCCGAGCTGGAGGAGAGCTACCGGGAGGTGGCCGAGCGGTTCGCCGACGAGGACGTGATCCCGACGCCGTCGCACTGGGGCGGGTTGCGGGTCCACCCCGAGTCGGTGGAGTTCTGGCAGGGTCGGGCCGGCCGGTTGCACGATCGGCTCCGCTTCCGTCGCCTCGACGAGGGCGGTTGGATCGTCGAGCGGTTGGCGCCGTGACAGATGTGCAGGAGGCTCGGCCGCGCGGAGCGCGCCGCTGGGCCCTCGACGTACGCCCGCTGCGCGTGCCCGCGTACCGGCGGCTCTGGCTCGGCAACACCGTGGCGATGTTCGGCTTCCAGTTCACGGCCGTCGCGGTGCCGGTGGAGATGTACGCCCTGACCAGGGACTCCCTCTGGGTCGGCTTGCTGGGCGTGGCGGCCTTCGTACCGTTGCTGGTCTTCGGGCTCTGGGGCGGCGCGGTCGCCGACGCCCGCGACCGCCGTGCGGTGCTGCTCGGCGGCTCATTGTTGCTCTGGGCATCGACCCTTGGGCTGCTGGTCCAGGCACTGCTGAACGTGGGCAGCCCGGTGCTCCTGTTGGCGCTGATGGCGTTGCAGTCGGTGGCGTTCGCGATCAGCTCGCCGGCCCGCAGTGCCATGCTGCCCCGACTGGTCCCGGACGACCTCGTCCCAGCCGCCGCCACCCTGAACTACACGACCTTCACCGCCGCCTCGGTGGCCGGCCCGCTGGCCGCGGGCCTGATCCTCGCCGCGTCGCCGGACACCGCTGTGGTCCTGCCGATCGCGTACGGGGTGGACGCGCTGCTGTTCACCGCGATGCTCTGGGCGGCGCTGCGCCTGCCCTCGCTGCCGCCCGAGCCGAGCGCCGACGGTCAGGCCCGGCGAGCCGGCCTGGCCAGTGTCATCGACGGATTCCGCTACCTGGCCACCAC
The DNA here is from genome assembly GCF_900090275.1 of Micromonospora zamorensis. NCBI lineage: Bacteria > Bacillati > Actinomycetota > Actinomycetes > Micromonosporales > Micromonosporaceae > Micromonospora > Micromonospora zamorensis. The sequence continues at coordinate 6,807,885 of NZ_LT607755.1, forward strand.
ACCCGTACTCCTGCTGTCCTTCGGGGTGGACCTGATCGCGATGATCCTCGCCATGCCGCGGGCGCTCTTCCCGGAGATCGCCCACGAACGGTTCGGCGGTGGTGGGTCCGTCGGCCTGCTCTACAGCGCCATCGCGATCGGCTCGATGATCGGTGGGCTGACCTCCGGCTGGATCGGCCGGCTCCGCCGGCAGGGGCTCGGCCTGGTGCTCGCGGTGGTGGGTTGGGGCCTGGCGATCGCCGCGGCCGGGTTGGCCCAGCAGCTCTGGCTGATGGTCGCGCTGCTCGCCGTTGCCGGGGCCGCCGACCTGATCAGCGCGGTGCTGCGCCAGTCGATGCTGCTGGTCTACGCACCGGACCGGATGCGCGGCCGGCTCCAGGGCGTCAACACGGTCGTGGTGGCGGGTGGCCCACGCCTGGGCGACCTCCGGGCCGGCACCATGGCCGCCGGGTTCGGCGGCGGGGTGGCCTGGGTGGCCGGCGGGCTCGCCTCGGCGGTGCTCGTGGTCGTGCTCGCGGTGGCGTTCCCGGCACTGCTGCGCTACCGGGCCACTACCGCGTCGAGCAACGACCGGGCCTGACCGGTTAGGGTCGCCGGCATGGAAAGCCCCGATCAGCGCCCCTTCTCCGGCGCCCAGTGGACCATCTCCGCCGCCGGTCACGAGGCCGTCATCGTGGAGGTGGGCGGTGGGCTCCGGACGTACCGGCACGACGGTGTCGACCTGGTCGACGGGTACCAGACCGACGAGGTGTGCCCCGGCTGCGCCGGGCAGGTGCTGGCACCCTGGCCGAACCGGATCCGCGATGGCCGCTACGCGTTCGGGGAGCGGGCGCTCCAGCTCCCGCTGACCGAGCCGGAGCGGCACGTGGCCATCCACGGGCTGGTCAACTGGGTGCCGTGGCGTCTGCTGGAGCAGTCGGAGGCCGCGGTGACCCTCGGCTACGACCTGCCGCCGCAGCCCGGCTACCCGTGGCCGTTGCGGCTGCTCAGCCGGTGGAGCGTCAGCGCGGACGGGCTGCGCGCCGAGCACGAGGTGACCAACATCGGCGGGGAGGCCGCGCCGTTCGGCTTCTCCGTGCACCCGTACCTGCAGCTGCCGGGCGTCGCGGTCGACGACCTGGTCATGCGGCTTCCGACCCGTACCCGGTTGTTGGTGGACGGTCGGCTGCTGCCGGTCGGCGCGACCCCGGTGGCCGGGACCGAGTACGACTGGACCAGCCCGCGCCGGATCGGCGCCGCCGAGCTGGATCTCTGCTTCGGCGAGGTGATCCGCGACGCTGACGGCGGCTCGTCGGTGAGCCTGTCCGCGCCGGACGGTTCGGCGGGGGTGAGCATCTGGGCGGACGCGGAGTTCGGCTGGTGGCAGGTGTTCACCGGGGACGCGCTCACCGGTGACCGGCACCGCCGCTCGGTGGCAATCGAGCCGATGACCTGCCCGCCGGACGCGTTCCGCTCGGGCCGGGACGTGCTCACGCTCAAGCCTGCTACGACCTGGCGGGGTGCCTGGGGCATCCGGCCCGGGGCCTGATGGAGTTCGCCGAGGTCGTCCGGCGTCGGCGGATGGTGCGCAACTACGACCCGGACCGCCCCGTCCCGCCCGACGTGGTGGACCGGCTGCTCGAGCACGCGGTCCGCGCACCGTCGGCCGGGTTCGCTCAGGGCTGGGGTTTCCTGGTCTTGGAGGAGCCGGCCGACCGGGAGCGGTTCTGGGCGGCCACCACACCGGACGGCGGTGGGCGGGAGCGCTGGCTGGCCGGGATGCGCCGGGCACCCCTGATCGTGGTGCCGCACGCCAACGAGTCGGCCTACCTGCGGCGGTACGCGGAGCCGGACAAGGGGTGGACGGACCGGTCCACCGACCGCTGGCCGGTGCCGTACTGGCACGTGGACACCGGCTTCGCGGCCCTGCTGATGTTGCTCACCGCCGTGGACGAAGGGCTGGGGGCCTGTTTCTTCGGCATTCCGCCGCAACAACTCGCCCCCTACCGCGACGCGTTCGGTGTGCCGGAGGAATACCAGCCCGTCGGTGCCGTCACAATCGGTTACCGGGCAGCGGACCATCGGTCACCGTCGCTGCGCCGGGGGCGTCGTCCGATGGACGAGGTGGTGCGGCGCGGCCGGTGGAGTTGAGCACCCCGTCCCGTTTGTCCGCTTGAGGATCGGACGACCGGTAGCGAAACTGACATCAGGGAGCGAAACGCGTCGTGCGCCGGGCGGCTAGGCTGGCACGGTCATCGGTGCCGCGCCGCGCGGTGCCCGCCGCGGCCCGGCTCGGCGCCGTCGGTCGGCCCGGCCACGGGGAGGGGAGCGTGCCGTCGTGATCTTCAGAGCGGTCCGGGACGGGCGTCCCTATCCGGAACACAATCTGACGCTCAAGCAGTGGGCGGAGATTCCGCCCCGGCCACTGCGCCTGGACCAGATGATCACCACCAAGCGTGAGCTGGCGCTCGACAAGCTGCTCGCCGAGGACTCCACCTTCTACGGTGACCTCTTCCCGCACGTGGTGCAGTGGAACGGTGGGCTCTACCTTGAGGACGGGCTGCACCGCGCGTTGCGGGCCGCCCTACAGCAGCGCAACCAGATCCACGCCCGGGTGCTGGTGCTCTCCGAGCCGATCGAGTGACGAGCCCTTCTGTCGCTCGCTGAACCTTCGTTAGGGTGGCGTCCATGACCGCTGCGCTGGACCTGCTCGATCTGGACCCGTCGCTCACCGACGAAGAGCGACAGATCCGCGACGTCGTCCGCCAACTCGTCGACGACCGGGTGCGCCCGCACGTCGCCGACTGGTACGAACAGGGCCAGGTGCCGGCCCGCGAGCTGGCCCGGGAGTTCGGCAAGCTCGGCCTGCTCGGCATGCACCTCACCGGCTACGGCTGCGCTGGCGCCTCCGCCGTCGCGTACGGCCTGGCCTGCCAGGAGCTGGAGGCCGGCGACTCCGGCCTCCGATCCCTGGTCTCGGTACAGGGCTCGCTCGCCATGTACGCCATCTGGCGCTACGGCAGCGAGGAGCAGAAGCAACGCTGGCTGCCGTCGATGGCCACCGGCGAGGCGATCGGCTGCTTCGGCCTGACCGAGCCGGACCACGGCTCCGACCCCGCCTCGATGACCACCCGCGCCCGCCGCGACGGCGACGACTGGGTGCTCACCGGCGCCAAGATGTGGATCACCAACGCGCCGATCGCCCACGCCGCGGTGATCTGGGCGCGCACCGACGAGGGCGTGCGGGGTTTCCTCGTACCCATGGACACGCCCGGTGTCACGGCCCGGGAGATCCGCCGCAAGATGTCGCTGCGCGCGTCGGTGACCGGCGAGATCGCGCTCGACGACGTCCGGCTCCCGGCGGACGCCCGACTGCCCGAGGCGATCGGGCTCAAGGCGCCGCTAAGCTGCCTCACCGAGGCCCGGTACGGCATCGTCTGGGGCGCGGTGGGCGCCGCCCGTGACTGCCTGGAAACCACACTGGCGTACGCCACCACCCGCACCCAGTTCGGTCGCCCGCTGGCCGGCTTCCAGCTCACCCAGGCGAAACTCGCCGACATGGCCGTCGAGCTGGTGAAGGGGCAACTGCTCGCGCTGCACCTGGGCCGGCTCGCCGACGCCCACCGGCTGCGACCCGAGCAGGTCAGCGTGGGCAAGCTGAACAACGTGCGGGAGGCCCTGGCCATCGCCCGGCAGTGCCGCACCATCCTCGGCGCCAACGGTGTCTCCGGCGAATACCCGATCATGCGGCACGCCAACAACCTGGAGAGCGTGCTGACGTACGAGGGCACCTCCGAAATCCACCAGCTGGTCGTCGGGCAGCGACTCACCGGGATCTCCGCGTTCGCGTGACCTGCGCGCGTGACCTGCCTGGCTTGACCTGCCCGCGTGCTGACCTGCCCGCGCGTGACCTGCCCGCGCGTGACCTGCCCGTTTGTGCTTTCCGGCCGCTCGACGCGCGGCTGTCGTACCGGGGCCGTACCGTCATTGACAGACGACGTGTCTGACGAGGACGGTGAGCGTGATGGCCCGCGACGCTGGCATCAACGAGCCCACGAGGGAGTTTCCCGGTTACCCGACCGGTGACGATCTCAAGGAGCGGTCGGCCGCGACACCCGAGCCGACCATGGACACACCGGGTGGCCCCGGTGGCCCGACGGGTGGCCCGATGGGCGGCAGCGGTGGCCCGACGGGTGGTGGTGGCGGGGCCCGTGGCCTGCTCCTGCTGCTCGGCGCCGCCGCGTTGGCCGTGGTGGTGCTGCTCGGCATCCAGGCGACCGGCATCCTGCCGGATTTCCGCAACCCGTTCGCCAAGGAGCAGACCGACCGCAGCCAGCCACCACTGCTGAAGTCGATCCAGGACCTCAGCCGCTACGTGGCGGCCGAAGGCAACTTCCAGGTCGTGGTCGACACCCAGAACGACCGGCGCAACGTTCCCGACTTCCTGCTCAACGAGCGCACCCTGTTCGTCGGGGCCGGCAGCGTCGAGGCGTACGTCGACTTCACCAAGATCGGTGAGGGTGCCGTCGTCCAGTCCGCGGACGGCAAGTCCGTCGAGATCAAACTGCCCGCCCCGCAGCTCGGCGAGACCAACCTCGACATGGAGAAGAGCTACGTCTTCGCTGAGCAGCGCGGTCTGCTCAACCGGCTCGGTGACCTGGTCGGCAACGATCCCAACCGGCAGCAGCAGGTCTACCAGCTCGCCGAGGAGCGGATCACCGCCGCCGCCCGCGACAGCGGTCTCTCCGCCCGAGCCGAGGAAAACACCCGCAAGATGCTGGAGGGGCTGCTGCGCTCCCTCGGCTACCAACAGATCACGGTCACCTACACGGCTCCCTGACCGGCGACAATCCAACCGCGGAAGCGCCCGCCCCGACGTCCGTCGGAGCGGGCGCTTCTCCATCGGGACCGCTGGCATTCGCGGCTGGTAGCCCACGCTGGCAGTCGCAGCTGGCATTCGCCGTCGGCGGTCGCAGCTGGCGGTCGCCGGTGGCAGCCCTGCTGTCAGCCCGCTGTGTGAGTCACCGTCGGCAGCCGCTGTTAGTCGCCGCTGGCATTCGCTGTCGGTAGTCGCTCTCGTGCATTCGGCGTCGGCATTCGCTGTCGGTGGTCGCGTCGTTCACGCGGTCGGCATTCGCCTGCCGTTTTGCCGGCGGTCTGCAGCGCGTCTGAGTGCTGAATCCTGCCGTTCGTCCGTCTGCCGCCTCTCGTGGCGCGGTCGTGCTCTGGGGGCAGGCCCGCGCTCTGCCGAGCGGCGTGTGCGCTCCATGATCCACTCGGGTTTGCTGAATTCGGGGTATTGCCGGCACCTGGACACCGCGGAATCAGCAAACCCGAGTGGATCAACGGCGAGGTGGGCAGCAACTTCGGGGAAGTTGGTGCCTCAGGAGCGCCCGAGGCAGCAACTTCCCCGAAGTTGCTGCCTCGGGCTGAGGCGGGGCGGGGGCGGGGGGGGCAGGGGGTGGGTGGGGCGGGGCTTTGGTTGGAGCGGCGGTTCCGGATGGAGTTGGCGAGCGCTTCTGCCCGCAAGTTCCTGGAAATGGGGGCCCTGGACGTGCGGGAGGCCACTACAACAGGGTTGTAGTGGCCTCCCGGACGCGCGGCGCGCTTGAGGGGTGGGGGTCAGTGCTGGGTGGAGGCCAGGTAGCGATCCTCGTTCGGCATGAGAACCCAGAGGACCAGGTAGACGATCACCTGGGTGCCGGGCAGCAGCAGGGACAGCAGGAACAGCAGCCGGACCATCCCGGCGGACATGCCGAACCGCCGACCGAGGCCGGCGCAGACACCGGCGAGCATGCGCCCCTCGCGGGGCCGGACCAGTTTGCGACTCATCGTCGTACTCCCACTCTGCGGCAGTGCGCCGCGTCTGCAATCCACGGTAGAAGGGGGTGGCCACCTCGCCCTCGGTCCCGAGGATGAGCGGTGACCCGTGGACCCGTAGGTGCTTTACCCGGGCAGCCCCTCGCTGACGCCTCCCCGCGACCCGCCCGCGCCGCGCCCGACCGCCGCGCACGGCGGGACCGGTGAAGATCGCGCTCGTTCACGGGGTGGCCTCGGGGAAGGGCCCAGACCACTGCAACATGGATCGAGCGTGATCTTGCAATGGCCGCAAGACGGCGGTCAGGTGCTCGCCTCCCGGCGGCCGGGTGGGCGTTGAGCTGGGCGGGTAGGCTGGCAGATCGGCCACCCACACCCCGGGTGACCGGCACCCATACCCCGGGCGGTCACGAGCGGGGCCGTCAGACCGGCGGTCACGACCCGGCCGGGTCCCGTACGCCGGGACGACGGCGAGGAAGCGCGGCCATGATCAGTGTTTTCGACCTCTTCAGCGTTGGTATCGGGCCGTCCAGCTCGCACACGGTGGGGCCGATGCGGGCCGCGCGTACGTTCGTTGGCGGGCTCAAGGCCGACGGGCTGCTCAGCGACGTCGCACGGGTGCAGGCCGAGCTGTTCGGCTCGCTGGGTGCCACCGGGCACGGGCACGGCAGTGGCCCGGCGGTGCTGCTGGGGTTGTCCGGCGAGTCGCCGGAAACTGTCGACACGGATACCGTCGGCCCTCGGGTCGAACGGATCCGGGCTGAGCGGCGGATCAACATCCTCGACGCGCACGAGATCGACTTCGACCCGGACCGGGACCTGACCCTGCACCGTCGCCGGTCGCTTCCGTACCACCCGAACGGGATGACCTTCGCGGCGTACGACGGGGCCGGTGCCGAGCTGCGCAGCCGCACCTACTACTCCGTCGGTGGTGGCTTCGTGGTGGACGAGGCCGCGGCCGGCGCGGACCGGATCAAGCCGGACAGCACAGTGGTGCGGTACCCGTTCCTGACCGGGGCGCAACTGTTGGAGGTCACCACCCGCACCGGGCTGTCGATCAGTGAGGTGATGCTGGCCAACGAGCGGTCCTGGCGCAGCGAGGCGGACATCCGGGCGGGCCTGCTGGAGATCTGGCGGGTGATGCGGGAGTGCGTGGAGCGCGGCTGTGAGCGCGACGGCGTACTCCCTGGGGGGTTGAAGGTCCGGCGGCGCGCGGCGGAGCTGCGGCGCGGCCTGGAGGCGGACGCCGGGACGCCCGACCCGCTGCACGCGATGGACTGGGTGACGTTGTTCGCCCTGGCGGTCAACGAGGAGAACGCCGCCGGTGGCCGGGTGGTCACCGCGCCGACCAACGGGGCGGCCGGGATCATTCCGGCGGTGCTGCACTACTACGCCCGGTTCGTGCCGGGGGCGTCCGACGACGGTGTGGTGCGGTTCCTGCTGACGGCCGGCGCGATCGGGGTGCTGTTCAAGGAGAATGCCTCGATCTCCGGTGCGGAGGTGGGCTGCCAGGGTGAGGTTGGTTCGGCGTGCTCGATGGCGGCGGCAGGGCTGGCCGAGGTGCTCGGTGGCACACCGGAGCAGGTGGAGAACGCGGCCGAGATCGGGATGGAGCACAACCTCGGGTTGACCTGCGACCCGGTGGGTGGCCTGGTGCAGATCCCCTGCATCGAGCGGAACGCGGTGGCTAGCATCAAGGCGATCACGGCCGCCCGGCTGGCGCTGCGCGGCGACGGTGTGCACAAGGTGTCGCTGGACAAGGTCATCAAGACCATGCGGGAGACGGGCGCCGACATGAAGGTCAAGTACAAGGAGACGGCGCGTGGCGGTCTGGCCGTCAACGTGATCGAGTGCTGAGTCCGGTCGATTCCGGGCATTCGTTCACCGACTGCTAACCTGTCGTCCGTTTCAGGAGGCGGGAGGCTCGCGGTGACCTCTGGCGTCGCGGCGTTGTGGTCGCACCGCAACTCGCTGCGCATCCTGGTCAGGCGGGACTTGGCGGTCAAGTACCAGCAGTCGGTGCTGGGCTACTTCTGGTCGTTGATCGAGCCGCTCGGCATGGGCGCCATCTACTGGTTCGTGTTCGGGGTGCTCTACTCCCGCGACACCGGCCGGCATCTCGGCGAGGCGGCGGGGTCGTACCCGTTGTTCCTGATCACCGGCATCTTCGCCTGGATGTGGGCCAGCTCGGCTCTGAGCGAGGCCACTAACGCGCTGACCGGCCAGTCCCGGTTGATCACCACGATGAACGTGCCGCGTCAGATCTTCCCGATCGGCCGGGTCACCGGCCGGTTCGCCGAGTACGCGGCCGGCCTGCCGATCCTGATCGCCATCGCGGTGATCTACGCGGTGCACGGTCGGATCCACCCCGGCTGGTCGCTGCTCTCCCTGCCGCTCGCGGTGGCCGTCCAGGCCGTCCTGTTGACCGGGCTCGCCCTGCTGCTGTCCGCCTGGAACGTGCTGATGCGCGACGTGGAACGCTTGATGCGCCTGATCATCCGGGTGCTCTTCTACGCCACGCCGATCATCTATCCGCTCAGCCTGGTCCGCGAGTCCGGCCTGCCCGGCTGGCTGAAGGTGGTGTACGAGCTGAACCCCCTGGTCGGGATCTTCCAGTTGCATCACGCGATCTGGTACCCGGACGAGTTCCCGAACGCCCGGCTGCTCGCCACCACCGTCGTCGGCAGCCTGCTGGTGCTGGCCGCCGGCTGGTGGTCGTTCCGCCGGTTGGAACCCGCAGTGCTCAAGGAACTCTGACGTGGCCGCGCCGATCATCGAGGCCGACGGCCTGGGCATCCGGTTCGTCCGGAACCGTCGCCGTCAGCTGCGCCTGCGGGAGCTGTTCATCCACCGGGGTGCGCGTGGTGCCCTGCCCGGCCAGTTCTGGCCGTTGCGGGACGTGTCGTTCACCATCGAACCCGGCGAGACGGTCGGCGTGATCGGCCGCAACGGCACCGGCAAGAGCACCCTGCTGCGGCTGATCGCCGGGGTGCTCATCCCCGACGAGGGCGACATCCGGGTGCACGGCGCGGTGGCACCGCTGCTCGAGTTGTCCGCCGGTTTCTCCAACGACCTGACCGGGCGGGAGAACCTGCACCTGGTCGGTGGCCTGCACGGGCTGTCGACGGGCTACCTGAAGCGGCACTTCGACGAGATCGTCGAGTTCGCCGGTGAGCAGGTGGAGCGGGCCATCGACACGTCGGTCCGGCACTACTCGTCGGGCATGAAGGTGCGACTCGGCTTCGCGATCATCTCGCACCTGCCGCACCCGATCCTGCTGATGGACGAGGTGACCGCGGTCGGGGACGCGGAGTTCCGCAAGAAGTGTTACGCGACGATTGATCGTCTGCTCGGGGAGGGGCGCACGCTGGTGTTGGTGTCACACAACGAAAAGGACCTGACCCGGTTCTGTCGTCGGGGGTTGCACCTCGACGCGGGCCGGTTGACGCTCGACGGCACCATCGCCGAGGCGCTCGACGCGTACCACGCCGCGGTCCCGCGGTGACGCTCGCGATCGTGCTCGCCGCCGGGTCGCCGGCAGCGGGCCTGACCACCGCGACCGGTGAGCCGCTGGCCGACCGCCTGGCCGCCCAGTTGCGCCGGGCCGGTGCCGATGAGGTGCGCTTCGCCGCCACCCTCGACGAGTTGACCGCGCTGGTCGCCACCGCCACCGCCCCCGTGCTGGTCACCGGCACCGACCTGGTGGCGCACACCGCCGTGCTGCGGCACCTGGCCACCAGCCCGGTGGGGCCCACGGTGGCGCTGGTGCTGGGCGACCCGCCGGTGCCCGGGCGCACTGCCGTGCGGGAGGAACGCGGCCAGGTGGTCGACGCCGGCGCCCTGGACGCCCTCGACGGGGCCGCCACCGGCGTGTTCGGCGGCGCGCTGCGGCTCGGCGTGGACGACCTGCCGACCCTCGCCGCAGCCGCCCGCGCCGCGGAGGGTGGCCCCGGGTCCGCCGTGGACCGGCTCTTCGCGGGTCTCGCGGCGCTCGGCACGCTGATCTTCACCCAGCGGGTACGCCTGCTCGTCGCCCGCCGGGTCGAGGACGAGGACGAGCTGACCGCTGCCGAGGCGGCGGTGACCGCTGTCGACGAGGACCGGGCCGAGCTGCGGCTGTCGGTGAAGGAGAAGGACGACTTCTTCTCCACCTACTTCGTCAGCACCTGGTCCCCGTACGTGGTCCGGTGGGCGGCCCGGCTGCGGCTCACCCCGACCGGGGTGACGGCGATCTCGGTGCTGTTCGCGCTGGCCGCGGCGGTGCTGTTCGGGGTCGGTGGGCGACCCGCGCTGGTCGGCGGCGCGGTGCTGCTCTACCTCGGCTTCGTGCTGGACTGCGTGGACGGCCAGTTGGCCCGCTACACCCGGCACTTCAGCGCCTGGGGTGGCTGGCTGGACACGATGGCGGACCGGGCGAAGGAATACCTGGTCTACGCCGGGCTGGGCTTCGGGGTGAGCCACGCCGGGCTGGGCAACGGCTGGGCGCTCGCGATCGCCGCGATGACGTTGCAGACCGTCCGGCACATGACCGACACCTGGTACGGGGTGCTGCACGACGAGGCGGCCCGTCGACCGAGAGCTGCGGCGGGTGCCAGCGGCGGGATCGGTGACCGGCTCAACGCGGCGTCGACCCGTGTGCAGGCGGACACCGGGTCGCTGTCGTACTGGCTGAAGCGGACCGTCGTCTTCCCCATCGGCGAGCGGTGGGCGCTGATCGCGCTGACCGTTGCGCTGTTCAACCCGCTGGTCAGCCTGATCGCGGTGCTGGTCTGGGGTGTGCTGGCGTTCGCGTACACCGGGGCGCTGCGGACGTTGCGGGCCCGCTGGATGAGGGTGCCGGTGCTGGACACGGTCGACGCCACCCTGCACCGCGACGACGGCCCGTTGGCCCGCTGGCTGCCGGTGGTCCGCCCGATGGGGCCGCTGACCCTGGCGGTGATCGCCGCGCTCGGCCCGGCGGTGCTGCTGGTCGCGGCGCTGTGGGGCGACTCGCCGGACGGGCTGCGCTGGGCGGTGCCGGTGGCGCTGCTGGTGCTGCTGGTCGGCGGCCTGGGCGCGGGGGCCGCGCACAACGGTCCGCTGGACTGGCTGGTGCCCGCGGCGTTGCGCGCCGCCGAGTACCTGTTCGCCATCGCGGTCGGGGTGGTCGGAGGGGCGCCGGGTTGGCTGATCTTCGGGTACGTCTTCGTGCTCACCGTGCACCACTACGACCTGACGGCCCGGCTGGAGAAGCGGCAGGCGGCACCGCCGCTGCACGCGTTCACGCTGGGCTGGGAGGTGCGCTCGGCGCTGCTGGCCCTCGCGGCGATTGCCGGCATGGTGGGTATCGGGCTGGCTACACTCGGTGCGTACCTTCTCGTGGTTTTCGTGGTGAGCGTCGTCCTGGCCTGGTTCGTGCGACCGGCCCGTAGCGCGCGGGCGTCGGTCGCGCCGGTGGGCGCTGGAGGTGCCGCGCCGCACTGACGGAGGGACGGCCGGATGACCCTGATCAGCTTCGTGGTGCCGGCCTTCCGCGTGCAGGGATACCTGCGTGAATGTCTGGACTCCGTCCTCGGTCAGCCGGAGACCGACATCGAGGTGATCGCCGTCGACGACTGCTCGCCGGACGCCAGCGGCGAGATCATCGACGAGTACGCGGCCCGCGACCAGCGGGTCCGCTCGGTTCGGCTGTCGGAGAACGTCGGCCTCGGTCCAGCCCGCAACATCGGGTTGGACCGGGCCGTCGGCGAGTACGTGTGGTTCCTCGACGGCGACGACTGGCTGGCGCCGGAGTGCCTGACCGAGGTCGCCGAGCGGTTGCGGGCGACCCGCCCCGACGTGCTGCTGGTCGACCACGTCCGCACCCACTGGAACGACACAGCGACCCGCAGCGCGATGGCCGAGGTGTTCCCGGAGCCGCCCGGCGCGGACACCTTCCGGTTGCGGGACCGGCCGGAGGCGATGCACCTGCTGCACACCGCGTGGAACCGGCTGGTCCGCCGGGAGTTCCTGGCCGGCCTGGGGCTGCGCTTCGCGCCGGGTTGGTACGAGGACGTCTCGTTCAGCTATCCGGTGCTGATGGCGGCGCAGCGGATCGGCGTACTCGATCGGGTGTGCGTCAACTACCGGCAACGCCGCGCCGGCGCGATCACCCGGACCCGGGGTGACCGGCACTTCGAGGTCTTCCCACAGTGGCACCGGGTCTTCCACCTGATGGACGCGTGGGGCTCGGCGACGGACGCCCTGCGGCCGGCGGTCTTCGAGCGGATGATCTGGCACTACCTGACGGTGCTGGGCAACGGCCAGCGGATCGCCCCGGAGCTGCGACCGGCGTTCTTCGCGCAGATCACCGCCGACTACGAGCGCTGGCTGCCGGCCGGCGGTTATCCGGTGCCGGACGGGGTGGAGGGGATCAAACACCGGCTCGTCGCGTCCGGCCGCTGGCGCACCTTCAGCGCGTTGCGGGCCGCCAGCCGGGCCCGCGACGCCGCCCGTCGGCAGACCCGCACCGCCCGGCGTCGGGTCGGCCCGGTCGCGCGCCGCGGTGCCCGGCTGACCCGCGACGGGTTGCTGCGCGAGTACTACCGGGCCGAGTTGCGTCGGCCTGTCGACCCGACGCTCGCGGTGTACGCCGCCTACTGGTTCCGGGGTTACTCCTGCAACCCGGCGGCGATCTACGAGGCTGCCCGGACGTTGGCGCCGGGGGTGCGCGGCGTGTGGATCGTGCGGCGGGACCGGGTGGACAGCGTGCCGGCCGGGGTGGAGTACGTGGTCGCCGGCACGCCGGCGTACTACCGGGTCCTCGCCCGCGCCCGGTGGCTGGTCAACAACGTCAACTTTCCGGACTTCGTCCGCAAGCGGCCGGAGCAGGTGCACCTGCAGACCCACCACGGCACCCCGGTCAAGGTGATGGGGCTGGACCAGCAGCGCTACCCGATCGGCGCGGGTCGGATGGACTTCGCCGGGCTGCTGCGCCGGGTGGACCGTTGGGACTACAGCGTCAGCGCGAACAGCTTCTCCACCCAGATGTGGGACCGGGCGTACCCGGCCACGTACACGACTCTGGAGGTGGGTTACCCGCGCAACGACCGCCTGGTGACGGCCGGTCCGGACGAGGTGCGTCGGCTGCGCGCGGAGTTCGGCGTCGGCCCCGACGAGCAGGTCGTGCTGTACGCACCGACACACCGGGAGCACCTTCCCGGCTACCGGCCGCCGTTCGACCCGGACCGGTTCGTGCGGGCGCTGGGTGACTCGGGCCGGCTGCTGATGCGCAGCCACTATTTCCACGACCGTGACCGTCGCCCCGGTCGGCCGGTGGACTGGGAACGGGTTCGCGATGTGAGTGGCCACCAACGGGTGGAGGATCTCTACCTGATAGCCGACGTGTTGATCACCGACTATTCGTCGGCGATGTTCGACTATGCGGTGCTGGACCGGCCGATCGTGCTCTATACCCCGGACTGGGAGGCGTACCGGCTGGCCCGAGGGGTCTACTTCGACGTCACTGCCGAACCACCGGGCGCGGTGGTCACCACCTTCGCCGACCTGGTCGACCTGTTCCGCACCGACGCGGTGCGCTCCGACGCGGCGACCAAGGCCCGTGAGCATTTCCGGGGCCGGTTCTGCACATTGGACGACGGGCACGCGGCGGAACGGGTGGTGCGCGAGGTTTTCCTGGGGGAGCCCAGCGGGCGATCTTCGCGCTGCTGACAGCGCTGTCCGTCTCCTTTGTCGTGTAATTGCGGCGTCATCCGTCGAACATGAGACGTTTACCCGATGTGCGGATCCAATGATCCTGGTCACAGTCTTGTGGGGTTCGGCAGACGAGCTGGGGGGGACGACGGTGAGCACCGTCACGCTCAAGGACGTGAGCAAGGTCTTCAGGGACGGCACGCTGGCGGTCGACAGCATCAATCTTGATGTGAACGACGGCGAGTTCATGGTGCTTCTGGGGCCGTCCGGCTGCGGCAAGTCGACGGTGCTGCGGATGATCGCCGGGTTGGAGGATCCGACCCAGGGCGCGGTGCTGCTCGACGGGGAGTTGGCGAACGACCTGCCTCCTCGCGACCGCAAGATCGCAATGGTCTTCCAGGACTTCGCGCTCTACCCGCACATGAGCGTCGGCGACAACATCGCCTTCCCACTGCGCCTCGCGGGAATCGAGCAAGAGCCGCGGGACGAGCGGGTCAGCGACGTGGCCAGCGCGCTGGGCATCGGCGACGTGCTGGCCCGTAAGCCGGGCCAGCTCTCCGGCGGCCAGCGGCAGCGGGTGGCGATGGGTCGGGCGATCGTCCGGCGGCCCGGCCTGTTCCTGATGGACGAGCCGCTCTCGAATCTGGACAGCGGCCTGCGCGCCGAGCTGCGCGCGGAGATCTCCGGCCTGACCCGGGAGCTGGGGGTCACCACCGTCTACGTCACCCACGACCAGGCCGAGGCGCTCACCATGGCCGACCGGGTCGCCATCATGCGCCGCGGCGTGCTCCAGGACGTCGGCACACCCACCCAGGTGTACGGCCGGCCGGCGACGCTCTACGTGGCCGCCTTCCTGGGCAGCCCACGGATGAACCTGCTGGAGGCGTCGGTCTACGTCCACCTCGACCGGTACGTCACGCTGAACCTCGGTGACCAGTCGCTCTACCTGCCCTGGAACGACATTCGCAGTCGGGCGGTGGCGCACTACCACGGTGAGCGGATCGTGGTCGGCATGCGGGCCGAGGCACTCACCCCGGTCGCCCCGGACAGCCCCGGCGACGTGCTGCGGGGGCGGATCCGCTACCTGGAGCACCACGGGCACGAGTCGCTGGCGTTCCTCGACATCGGTGCGACAGCGGTCGTGGTCGACGAGATGGGTGCGCCGGTCGAATCGCCGCCGGTCGGTCAGCGCGGCCTGCGTCGGTTCGGCTCGGTGATGCAGCGCCTCACCGGCAAGCCGGTGGAGCCGCAGGAGGCATCGAGTGGCGGCGGCACCCAGACCAGCGTGCTTCCCGACCCGGGCCGGCACCACCGCCGGCCGGCGGAGCTGGCGGTGCGGCTGGCGCCGTACCCGGCGGTCAGCGCCGGTCATCCGCTCGCCGTCTCGGTCCGGATGGACGCGCTGCACTTCTTCGACGAGCGTGGCGCCCGGATCGACGTGGGTTGGCGCTGACGACTCGCCGGAGCGGGGTGGCGGGCCCACCGTCCGGTGTCCTACCGTCTGCGCACCCAGTCCACAGTGAAAGACCTCCGAGAGGGGTGCACCCGTGTCGGGTGACCGTCCCAGCCCGCTCGTCATCGAGCGCATCCTGCGCGATCGCGGGAGCATCTGGCAGCAGATCGTGGCCGAGCGTGACCTCAACGCGCTGACCGTTCGCATGCTGAGCAGTTCCGCCATCGCGTTGGCCTGTTACGGCGCGGTGCTGGGCGCCTTCCACAGCCCGCTGATGGCGCTGACCTCCGCGTTGAAGCTGCCGCTGCTGTTCCTGGTCACGCTGGCCATCTGCCTGCCCACGCTCTACCTGTTCAACCTGGTCTTCGGCGCCCGGCTGTCGGTGCGTCAGTCGTTGGCGCTGGTGATGGTGGCGATCACGGTCACCTCGATGCTCGCCGTGGCGTTCGCGCCGATCAGCCTCTTCTTCCTGATCACCGCGCCCGACTACGGGTTCTTCAAGCTGCTCAACGTGGCGATCCTGACCCTGTCGGCAGTGGTCGGGTTGCGCTTCCTGACCGGCGGGATGCAGGTGCTCAACGACCACGGCCTGCTTGCGCCGGAGGCCGCCAACGCCCAGGCGAACGCGCCGGTCGCGGTCCAGGCCGCCCCGGCCCCGGTCCAGGCTGTGCCGGCCCCGGTCCAGGCTGTGCCGGCCGCCGTGCCCGCCGGAGCGACCCCGGCCACCGGTCAGGGTGCCGAGCCGGTGGCCGTGCCGGTCGGGGCCGCGGTTGCCGAGTCGACGCCGAACGGCGCCGCGACCGCCGCGCCGGTTCCGGCGCACGTGCCGGCTCAGTGGGCCGGCCAGCCGGTGGGCGCCTCGTTCCCTCCGGGCGCCCCGGTGGCGCAACGCCCGTGGGGCAGCCCGCCCGTCCGACGCGGCGACCCGTCGCAGCGGCCAGCCAGCATGACCCTGCTCTACATCTGGATCCTGCTCTTCGGTTTCGTCGGCACCCAGTTGGCGTGGACGCTGCGCCCGTTCTTCGGTGACCCGGGCCAGGATTTCGCCTTCTTCCGCAGCATCGACGGCAACTTCTACGCGGAGATCCTGCGGACGATCGCCAACCTCTGAGCACCGGTCGAGCGGGGAAAGGCCCTGGTTGCCGGCCTGGTTACCGGCTAGTAACGTCAGGACATGACCATCGACTCCCGCCAGGTGGCGGCCGGCATCCTGGAAGCGGTGCCCTTCGCTCGTACGCTCGGCATCGAATTCGTCGAGGTGGCACCCGAGGCAAAGGGCGGGGTGCGGGCGGTCGTCCGGCTGCCCGACTCGCCGGCCACCCACAACCACATCGGCGGCCCGCACGCCGGTGCCATGTTTACCCTCGGCGAGACGGCCTCCGGCGCGGTCGTGCTGGCCGCCTTCGGGCAGCTGTTCGACCGGGCCGTGCCGCTCGCCGTCCGGGCCGACATCGCCTACCGCAAGCTCGCCATGGGCCCGGTGCTGGCCACCGCGCGGCTCGGGCGCCCGGCGCTCGAGGTGATCGAGGAGCTGGAGTCCGGTCAGCGGCCGGAGTTCCCGGTCGAGGTGGAGATCGCGACCGAGGAGGGCAAGCCGACCTCGGCGATGACCGTGATCTGGACGCTGCGGCCGAACTGAGGCGCGCCGGGGCGGCGGAAACGGGTTTGCGGGCCCAGTGGGGTGGATAGATTCGTACCGTGCTGGGCCTACCTGCTCACGTGACCGCCTGTCTCTTCGATCTGGACGGTGTGCTGACGCAGACCGCCCGCGTGCACAACGCCGCCTGGAAGCAGACCTTCGACGAGTTTCTCCGGCAGCGAGCCACCGTCTCCGGCGAGCCCTTCCAACCGTTCGACCCGGGCCCGGACTACAACCGCTACGTCGACGGGCGACCCCGGGCCGACGGCGTCCGCTCGTTCCTCGCCTCCCGCGGCATAGTCCTCCCGGAGGGCACCCCGGACGACCCGCCGGACGCCGACACCGTCAACGGCGTGGGCAACCGCAAGAACGTCCTGCTGCTGGAACGCCTCCGCACCGCCGGCGTCGAGGTCTACCCGGGCTCGGTGCACTACCTGGAGGCGGCGAGGGCCGCCGGGCTGCGCCGGGCCGTGGTGACGGCCAGCGCCAACGGTGGCGAGGTGGTCGCCGCCGCCGGGCTGGAACCGCTGCTGGAGGCCCGGGTCGACGGCCTGGTCGCCCGCGCCCAGGGGCTGCGTGGCAAACCGCACCCCGACACCTTCCTCGCCGGGGCCACACTGCTCGGCGTCGACCCGACACGGGCCGCCGTCTTCGAGGACGCGCTCTCCGGGGTGGCTGCCGGCCGTGCCGGTGGCTTCGGCTACGTGGTCGGCGTCGACCGGGTCGGGCAGGCCGACGAGTTGCTCGCGCACGGCGCCGACATCGTGGTCCAGGACCTCGCCGAGCTGCTCGCCGTCGCCGACCCGTCGGCGCCGGGCCGTGCCGCCACCGCCCACGCCGCCGATGAACGAGGCCCCGCGTGATCCGGGAGCGGGCCTATCCGGTCGAGCCGTGGCACGTCCGGGAGACCCGGCTCGACATGGACGTGCTGGCCCAGTCGGAGTCGGTCTTCGCGCTCTCCAACGGGCACGTCGGCCTGCGCGGCAACCTCGACGAGGGTGAGCCGCACGGCCTGCCCGGCACCTACCTCAACTCGTTCTACGAGCTGCGACCACTGCCGTACGCGGAGGCGGGCTACGGCTTCCCCGAGTCTGGGCAGACCATCGTCAACGTCACCAACGGCAAACTGATCCGACTGCTCGTCGACGACGAGCCGCTCGACGTGCGCTACGGGGAGCTGCTGGCCCACGAGCGGATCCTCGACCTGCGAGCCGGCACCCTGCACCGGGAGGTGCACTGGCGCTCGCCGGCCGGCCGGGAGGTCAAGGTCCGCAGCACCCGGCTGGTCTCCTTCACCCAGCGGTCGGTCGCCGCCATCAGCTACGAGGTGGAGGCCGTCGACGGCCCGCTGCGGCTGATCGTGCAGTCCGAGTTGGTGGCCAACGAGTCGCTGCCCGCGCAGAGCAAGGACCCCCGGGTGGCGGCGGTGCTGGAGTCACCTCTGCAGGCCGAGGAGGAGCTGACCACCCCGGACGGTGGACAGCTGATCCACCGCACCAAGGTCTCCGGGCTGCGGGTGGCCGCCGCCATGGAACACGAGGTCCACGGCCCGGACCACACCACCATCGAGTCCGAGGGCTACCAGGACTGGGTCCGCACCACCATCGCCTGCGTGCTCAAGCCCGGCGAGAAGCTGCGGGTGGTCAAGTACCTGACGTACAGCTGGTCGAGCCGGCGGTCGCTGCCCGCACTGCGCGACCAGGTCGGCGCGGCGCTGGCCGGGGCCAGACTGGACGGCTGGGATGGCCTGCATCGCGAGCAGCGCAACTACCTCGACGCGTTCTGGGACGCGTCCGACGTGCTGGTCGAGGGCGACCCGGAGGTGCAGCAGGCGGTCCGGTTCGGTCTCTTCCACGTGCTCCAGGCCGGCGCCCGCGCCGAGCAGCGGCCGATCTCGGCGAAGGGGCTGACCGGCCCCGGTTACGACGGGCACGCGTTCTGGGACACCGAGATGTTCGTCCTGCCGGTGCTCACGTACACCCAGCCGAGCGCGGTCCGCAGCGCTCTCCAGTGGCGGCACAGCACGTTGGATTCGGCGAGGGAGCGTGCCGAGACGCTCAACCTCAGGGGTGCCGCCTTCCCCTGGCGGACCATCGAGGGGCCGGAATCGTCGGGCTACTGGCCGGCCGGCACGGCGGCCTTCCACATCGCCGCCGACATCGCCGATGCCATGCGCCGCTACGTGATGGTCACCGGGGACACCCAGATGGAACGGGAGATCGGGCTGGAACTCCTGGTCGAGACCGCCCGGCTGTGGCGTTCGATCGGCCACCACGACCGGCACGGGCAGTTCCACATCGACGGCGTCACCGGCCCGGACGAATACACGGCAGTGAAGAACGACAACGTCTACACCAACCTGATGGCACAGCGGAACCTGCTCGCCGCCGCCGAGGTGGTGATGCGCTACCGGGACGACGCGTTCCACCTCGGAGTCACCGACGAGGAGGCCGCGAGCTGGCGGGACGCGGCCACCTCGATGCACGTCCCGTACGACGAGGAGCTTGGGGTTCACCAGCAGGTGGAGGGCTTCACCCGGCTCCAGGAATGGGACTTCACCCACACGCCGGCGGAGAAATATCCGCTGCTGTTGCACTACCCGTACTTCGAGCTGTACCGAAAGCAGGTGGTCAAGCAGGCCGACCTGGTCCTCGCGATGCACTGGCGGGGAGACGCGTTCACCCCCGAGCAGAAGGTGCGCAACTTCCTCTACTACGAGCGCCGCACCGTACGCGACTCGTCGTTGTCGGCCTGCACCCAGGCGGTGCTCGCCGCCGAGGTGGGCCACCCGGAGCTGGCGCACACCTACCTGCGCGAAGCCGCGCTGATGGACCTGCACGACCTCAACGAGAACACCCGCGACGGCGTACACATGGCGTCGTTGGCCGGCGCGTGGCTCGCCCTGGTCAGCGGGTTCGGCGGCCTGCGCGACCACCACGGCGAGCTGTCCTTCGCCCCCCGGCTCTCCAGCCGACTCAGCCGGTTGGAATTCTCCCTGCAGTGGCGGGGGCTGTCGCTGCGGGTGGATGTCCGACCACACCAGACGACATATTCGCTCCGCCACGGCGGCCCGGACGACGTGGTGGAACTACGCCACCACGACCAGGTGCTACGGGTCACCTGCGACGAGCCGGTGACGGTGCCGGTGCCCCGGGCGGAGCCGTCCGGCCCCGCGCCCGAGCAGCCACCGGGCCGGTCACCGCTGCTGCGGCTGCCCGAGCGCGAGCAGTGACGGTCGGGGCGGGATTCGCTCCCGCCCCGACCGCCTCGCACCAGTTGTCAGACCGGCTCGCCGGTCAGCACCTACGTCAGACCGGCTCGCCGGTTGACGGGCGTCCGATCGCGTCCCGGGGCGCAGCCGCCTTGGGATCGTCGGGCAGCCGGGCCGAAGCGGCCTGGTCCCCGAAGTCCTGGTTGCGCTCGGCGTCCTGTTCGCGCTGGGCCCGCTCGGTCATCTGCTGCTGCTCGGAAATCTGCTGCTTGGCCATGGCGATCCTCGCGATCCGTCGGGGCGCGGCTGCGCCGACACGGTCTGCGGTCACTCGTCGCGTACCCGGCGCCCCTTTGGGCAAACGCGGCCCGCCGGCGCGGCCGTCGGCGTGCGTGCGGCGCGGCCGGCGGGGTACCCGGCCCGTAGGCGAACTCACGGAGGTGGGCATGGACGAGCAACGCAGCACGGTGGCCATTCCGGTTGGCGACGCCCAACTCCCCGCTGATCTGATGCTGCCCGCTCAGCCGGTCGGTGTCGTGCTGTTCGCACACGGCAGCGGCAGTTCCCGGCACAGCCCGCGCAACGTGGCGGTGGCCCGTGCGCTGAACGGTCGGGGGCTCGGCACGGTGCTGGTGGACCTGCTCACGCCGACCGAGGACGAGGTGGACGCGCGCACCGCGGAACTCCGGTTCGACATCGGGCTGCTGGCCAGTCGACTGGCCGGGATCGTCGACTGGTTGGCGGTGCAACGCCCCGCCGGTGACGTGCCGATCGGGCTGTTCGGCGCCAGCACCGGGGCCGCCGCCGCACTCGTCGCGGCGTCGTCCCGGGCGGATCGGGTGGGTGCCGTGGTCAGCCGGGGCGGCCGACCGGACCTGGCCGAGGAAGCACTGGCGCAGGTGCGTACGCCCACGTTGCTCCTGGTCGGCGGCCTGGACGAGGAAGTGATCGCGCTCAACGAGCGGGCGCTGGCCGAGTTGGGGGAGGTCGGTGAGCTGCGGGTGATCCCCGGCGCCACCCACCTCTTCGAGGAGCCCGGCACCCTGGAGCAGGTCGCCGACCAGGCTGGCACCTGGTTCACCACACATCTCAGCCGGTGATCACTCCGCCGGCACGAGAGCCGAGGTCGCACGGCGCTGTTGGACGGTGTCGATGACGCGCCAGAGGACGGCGGTGATCGGGACGCTGACGAAGGCGCCCGCGATCCCGGCGATCAGCGTGCCGGCCGTGACCGCCACCAGGATCACCGCCGGGTGCAGCCGTACCTGCCGTTTCATCACCAGCGGCTCCAGCAGGTTGCCCTCGATCTGCTGCACCGCGATCACCGCGGCGAGGGTGAGCAGAGCGGTGGTGGGGCCGTTCGCGGCCAACGCCACCAGCACCGCCACCGCACCGGCCACCGTCGCTCCGATGATCGGCACGAACCCGCCGAGGAAGGTGATCAGAGCCAACGGCAGGGCCAGCGGCACCCGCAGCACCACCAGAGCCAGCCCGATGCCGAGCGCGTCGATCGCGGCGATCAACATGGTGCCCCGGCTGTACGCACCCAGGGTCTGCCACCCGGCCCGGCCGGCCTCGGCCATCACGGGCTGGGTCGCGCCGGACATCCGGGACACCAGCCAGTGCCACATCGACCGGCCATCCTTGAGCAGGAAGAAGAGCAGCACCAGGGCGAGCAGTGCGGAACCGAACACCTCGGTGGCCGTCCGGGCGCCCGCCACCGGGTCCGGCGAGCTGCCGCTCAACCCCTGCCGGGCCTGGTCCACCAGCCGGTCCAGCTGCGCCTCGGTCACCGGCAGCGTCGACGTCACGAAGTCCCGACTGCGCTCGACGCCCTGCGTCAACTCCTGACTGAGCTGGTCGAACTGACTGGCGGTCAGATTCCACACCAACGCGCCGACGCCGACCAGGATGCCGAGCAGCAGAAGTACGGTGCACAGCGCGGCCAGTGCCGACGGCAGACGCAGCCGACGCAGCAGGAGCAGCACCGGGTCGAGCAACGCGGTGAGGAAGATGGTGGCGGCCAGCGCGATGGCCAGCGGTGCCAGCAGGACGGCAATCTTGCCCAGCAGGTAGAGCCCGGCGACGATCACCACCAGGCAGGCGCTCCACAACACCGCGGTTCGGACCAGCCAGGGCAGTGCCGCCCACGACTGGCGCGGGCCGGCGCCGCTCGTTGTCGCTCCGGGATCCGTTGTCGCTCCGGGATCCTCTGCCGCCATGTCGGCCTCCTCGATCTCGGCGAGTCGGTACCCAGCCGGTCCTGCGCCGACACCCGTATCGCTCCAACTGCACGCTGGCCGCTGCCCGCGCGGATCGTACGCCGCTCGGTGTGCCCCGGGTGGATGTTCGCCAACCGCGTTCAGGGCGACGGCGTTTGCGCTGTCCGCCCAAGGGAACGCAATCAGGAGCAACCGGACCTGAGGAGGAGCACCGTGGGTGATTTCATGGACAAGGCCAAGGACTTCGCGGACAAGCACGACAAGCAGGTCGACCAGGGCATGGAAAAGGCCGGCGACATGGCCGACAAGCGCACCGGCGGCAAGTACGACGACAAGATCGACAAGGGTGTCGACCAGGCCCAGGCGCGCACCGGTGAGGGTGACCAGGTCCGTTGATTCGCCAGACGCCTCCCGGGTCGCCGCGCCGTCGGCGACCCGGGAGTGTTCTGTGTGGACGCACCGGTCAGCGCTGCTGCTCCTCGCGTAACTCGTCCGTCGAGGTGGGCCGGCCGCTCAACGCGTCGCGCAGCCGGTCCACCAGGCCGATGCCCGGTGCGAGCAGCTTGTTCGCCGGCGGGTGGTGCGGTTTTCCCGGGTGCGGGCGGGTCGGGCCGATCTCCTTGACCGCCGTCACCTTGTCGGCGACCTCGATCAGCTCCTCCCGGGCGGTCGCCGCGCGCAGCCGGGGAAAGAGTTCGTTCTCCTCCTCGCGTACGTGGTCGCGGATCGTGCTCACCAGGTGGGCGAGCAACTCGTCGAAGCGCGGGTCGGACGGGTCGACGGACTCCAGCTCCTTCATGGTCCGTTCGGCGTCGGTGTGCTCCGCTATCTCGCGGTCGGCGATCTCATTGCCGTCGGGCAGCGCCTTGCGGGCGATCGGATAGACGTACGCCTCCTCGGCGACCGAGTGGCGGACGAGTTCGGCGATCACGACGTCGACGAGTTGGCGGCGGTGTTCGAGGGTGCCCAGTCCGGTCTCCAACTCGACGAAGAGGGCCTCGACCTCACGATGGTCGGCGACCAGGATGTCGACGACGTCATGGTCGTCGTCGTTCTGCGGGTTGCTCATGTCACGGCCCCTTACCGGTTGCGGATCGGTGGGAGGTGTGAGGCCCAGGTACCCCCACGGGGCTGCACAAACCCATGGACGACGATGCGTTGCAGGATCCAGGTGGGGCCTGTGGTGGCGCTGGTGCCGGATCGACACGACTGCCCCGCCGCGGCCGGGGTAAGCGCCGCCATGGCCGACGACCGCCCACCCGCCGACCGCGACCGGTCGCGGTTCGGCGAGGCTGCCGAGCGGAGCGGTCAGGCCGTCCAGCGGGCGCGCGACCGGGGCGGACAGGCCGGCCGGATCCGGGCCCGCCAGTGGGAGGTCACCCTGGTGATCTCCATCCAGGCCGGGCTCGCGGCGGCGATCGCTGCTCTGCTCGCCAAGAATCTGCTCGGGCCCGGATCGCACGTCTTCGCGCCCGCAGCCGCCGTCGGTACGATCGCCACCGCCATCGGCCAGCGGGCCCGACGCACGTTCGAGCTGTTGGGTGGCGTGGCCCTGGGCATCATCATCGGCGACACGCTGCGTTTCCTGCTGGGCTCCGGCCCGTGGCAGACCGGTGTGGTGGTCGCCCTGGCCATCGCCGTAGCCCTGCTCGTGGCCGGGAGGGGCGGCCCGCTGGTCGGTCAGGCCGGCGGTACCGCCGTGCTGATCGCCACGCTGGCCCCGATGGAACGTGGCCTGGAGCTACCCCGGATCTTCGACGCGCTCGTCGGCGGGGCGGTCGGCCTGGTGGTGGTCGCGCTGTTGCTGCCGGTGAACCCGATGCGGGTCCTGGACCGGGCCGCAGCGCCGATCTTCGCGGTTCTCTGCGAGCAGCTCGCCGAGCTGGCGCAGGGGTTGCGGGACCGCGACGGGGACCGGACGCTGCGCGTCCTCGATCGGCTGCGGGGCACCGAGGACGACGTCAGCAGGCTGCACGACGCGTTGAGCGGGGCGGAGGAGGTGGTGACGCTCGCCCCGGTCCGCTGGCACCGCCGCGAGCAGTACCACCGGTACGCCCGCAGCGCGGATCACCTCGAACGGCTGCTGCTGGACACCCGCGCCCTGGCCCGCTGGTCGTCGACCGCCCTCCAGTACGACGAGCCGATCCCGCCGCAGCTGCCGGACGCGATGACCCGGTTGGGTCAGGCGGTGGCGGAGATGCGTACGGAGTGCCGCGTCGGCGACGACCCACGACGAACTCTCCGGTTGATCGAGGAGTGTGCCGAGTTGGCCGGGCAGGCTGCTGCGAGTGGGGTCAAATCGTTCGGCGAGTCCCTGGTCACCGGGCTGCGTACCGCGGCCAGCGACCTGCTCCGGGCGTGCGGTTGTGAACCCGACGACGCCAACCGGATCGTGCGGCGGGCCGCCGGCGCCGGTGAGGCGGCAGTGCACCCGCTGGTCCGGCGACAACTGCACCGCGTCCGGCCGACGCGGGCCCTGCGAGCTCGTCGGCGCGCGCACCTGGCCGCCCGGATGCGGATGGCGAACGGGCCGGCCTCCCCGCAGGGGAGACCGGCCCGGTGACACCGTCAGATCAGGAGGAGTAACCGCGTTCGGCGATCCAGTTGGCGACCTTCGGCAGGCTCATCCAGTACTCGCCCAGCGTCGGGTCGGCCGGGTCGGCGACCCGGATGCTGTCCCCACCGTCGCGGTAGCCGACGAGCGTCAGGTAGTGGCCACCCTCGTACGAGTGCGGGTTGCCGTCGGTGTCGACGGTCGTGCCCTTGATGTTGGCCACCACCGGCCGGCCGGCGTCCACCGCGGCCAGTACGTCCCGGCGCAACTGCTCGACCTGGTCGGGCCGGGCCACGGAGTCACGAATCTCGGTGGTCCGGTACTTGCCACCGGTCAGTTCGTTCAGCACCCGGGTGGTGTCCAGGGCCGAGGCGGTGCCGGCCTCGGTGGTGCCGAGCAGCTTGGCCACCTCGTCCTGGGAGAGCGCCTTGCCCTGGGCGGACAACGCGATCCGGGTCGCGGCCGGGCCGCAGTAGTAGAAGTTGGGCTGGGCCTGGTAGTCGATGCCGAGGACCCGCTCGGCGGAGCGCTGCGTCTGGCTCGACGAGGTCGACGCGGAAGGCGTCGGGGCGGCCTGGGCGGCTACCGCGGGGCCGAGGGCGCAACCGCCGGCGACGAGCAGGCCGACGACGGACAGACCGCTCTTCTGGACGATCGGGTTCATGGTCGAGTCTCCGTTCGGGGGTTGACGCCTCCGACAGGCGGAGGGCGCAGCACCGGGAATGGCGCTCGGCTCATCACGGGGGCGACGACCAGCGGCGGTCTGGGCCACTGGCGTACCGGGGACGTAACAGCCCTGCTCCGGCCGGCATTCCGCCGGCCGCGAGTGCGGGCGTCGCGATCAGGTGTAACGGCTGCCGGCCGGGAGGGATTCCGGCGAATCGGGCTGCGCTGACCGTGACCCGTCCGGACGACCCGTCACACGGTCGGGGTCAGAGGCTCCCCAGGAGCCGGGTCACGGTGATCTCGATGACGACCCGCTCCGGATTCGGACGGGGGGTCCGATACCGCTCGGCATAGCGACGCTCGGCCTCCGCCACGGAGGCGGGATCCGACCGCAGGACCGCGCGGCCCTCGATGGTCAGCCAGCGGCGGCCATCCACGTGGCACACGGCCACTGCCGCGCCCGCCGGGCCCGCAGCGGCCACCTGACGGGCCTTGCGGGACGCGCCGGAGGTGATCACCCGGGCCAGCCCGGCCGCCGGGTCGAGGGTGACCCCTACCGGTACGACGTGCGGGGTGCCGTCGGCGCGCAGGGTGGTCAGCGTCGCGAGGTGCCGTTCCGCGCAGAAGGCGACAACCCGCTCATCGCGCACGTCCAGTCTATGATCGCCCGCCATGCCCGTCCCCTGTCCGCCGAACCGACCCCGATCATGGCACGCGACGGTGGGCGTGGTCCCGATCCGGCAGGGCGTCCGGCTGACCGGGCAGTTGTCGACCGGCCGCCCGCCGTTGGTGCACCAGCCGGGTGAGGTAGATCAGCGCGGCGGCCAGGACACCCATGTCATCCAAATAGATCGGGTCCGGGAGCACGTCGACCGGGAAGATCGTGTAGATCAGCGCCCCGTAGAAGGCGAACTTGCCGCCCGCGCCTAGCCCGGTCAACATTCGTCGCGTACGCACCACCCGCACCGCCAGCACCACGGCACCGACCAGTGTGGCGATCGCCAGGATGCCGGCGACCACCACGAGCACCCACGCCTGTCGGGACATGCCGTCACGCTAACCCACCCGACGCCATACGGCTCAGAACGCGGGCACCGTCGCACGACCGCGAGCGATCACCTTGTTCTCCCGGGTCTGGTCGACTGCCGGCCGGACAACTTCGCTGAGCGGCAACACCGACGCCGACTCCGCGACCCGCCGTCCGGTCGCGGCGTGGGCCTCCTCGCGCAGACTGCGGGCCGCCGCCACTGCCAACTCGGCCGCCCGCCAGGCAACCTGCTCCTGCTCACGGGCGGCGGCGTGCCGGGCCGCCAGGTTGTCGCGGATCGCCCGTTGCAGCACCAGCTCCTGCTCGACCGGGTGCAACCGCGGGTCCCAGCCGTCCCGGTGCGCGAAGACCTCACTGAGCTGCTCCACCGACAACTCCCGCCGCCAGTACGCATCGAGGGCGGCACGGTGCAGGTAGCGCTCACGGTCCACGTACTCCGCCGGGGTCCGGGCGGTGTGCGGCAGCGGCATCGCGGCCGCGGCGGCGAGCCGTCGCACGGCTGCCTCGGCCGCCTCGCACGTCTGCCAGGCTGCCTCCACCGCCTCCTGCGCGGCCACCCACTCCGCCCGGCGGCGCTGCGCGGTGGTGGTGGCCCGCTCCGCGGCAACCGCGACCTCCTGCGCGTAGCGGCTCTGCTCCCGTTCCTCCTGCGCGTGTTCGAGTTGGCTCGGCATGGCCGCGCGACGGATCCGGGCGACCGGGTCGAGGCGAAGTCGACCGGGCCGCAGCAGGAGAGCGGCGACAGCAACAGCGACCACCCCGAGCAGGCTCAGCCAGATGACGGCGGCTCGGGACAGGTCGGGCAGGACGGCGGAGAGGACGGTTTGCATGATCAGCACCTCGCGCTCGAAGGCGGGTATCGACGGGTGTCAGGAGGAGCCCGACGGCGCCGGTCGGCCGGGAGGTGGGATCGTGCCGTCAGCGGCGACTAAGGTGCCGCGACGGATCACCCGCAACCGGGCCCCGGGGACAGCCGGGCCTGGATCAGCGGGTGGGCGGACCGCGCCGCGCCGGGGTGCCACGGCCGGGATCGATGGCCGGCGCGTGCCCCGGGACCGCAGTGACCGGACCGGGTGCGGCGATGGTGTCGACCGCGCCGGCGGGCGGGGCGGCGGGCTGGCCCGCGCGCTCGGCGGCCGGCACGGCATCGGGGCGGACGGTGGCCACCCGGCTGCTCACGGCACTCGGCCGCGCAGACGTCGGGGCGGGCGGTGAGGTCGCGGCGAGAGCGCCACCGAGGCCGACCGCGAGCACCAGCGCGGTGATCGCCAGTCGGGTCATCTCGCGCAGTGACCGCAGCACAGCCCACGGGGCTGGGCGGACACAGGCTGCGGACGACACCCGACCAACCTATCGCCCGACCCGGCGCGCCGCAGCACGGCGACCGCCGGTTTCTGCCGTGACCGCCACCACCATGCGCACTGTGGACGCCGAATATCAAGATCCGGGAAGGCGGCGCCCCCGGCCGGAGCTGGTCCGGTCGGGGGGCACCCCGTGTCGTTCGTCCGGCAGCGCCGGGGGCGACTGCTCGCCCGTGGCGGATCGCGGTCAGTCGCTGGCGCCGAGCACAGGCGGCGCTGCGTTGTCTCCGTCGCGCCACACCATCTCGTCCTCGGTCAACCAGGTCAGCCGCTCATCGGAGTCGTCCTCCTGAGGCCGACCCCGTCCTCCGAGCACGCCGGAACCGCTGCCGCCCGCTCCGCGGCCGCTGCCGGTCGCGCCTGCACGACCCCCACGCTGGCCGTCGATGCTGCGCCCGATCCCGCTGGCGGAGCGACTGTCAGCCGGGGCGGCCGCACCCGTCGGACGAGCCGACGTGGTGGACGTGCTGCTCGAACTGGCGAGCGTGGCGGTGCGGAGGACCCCACCGGCCGGTGCCCCACCCTGCGCGCCGTAGAGCAGACCTGGGCCGGTGCCGGCGCCAGCGGTCACGGTGGTCGGCCCGGACAGACCAGCCAGCCCGGCGGCACCACCAGCGACCAACGCGCCGCCGACCAGCGGGTCCGCCCCGGCGAGTGAGGTGCCGCGGACATCGACATCGCTGCCGACGCCGATCGTGCCGCTGCCGACGGTCGGCGCCCCACCGGTGCCGGGGACGCTCTGCTCGGGGAACGAGCCACCGCCGGTGACCGGCGGCGCGGCGACGCGGTCGGGCCTCGCGATGGTCGCGCTGCCGGTGTGCGCGGTGACGCCGGTGCTGCTGGGCCCGGCGGTCGCCGTGGCGATGCTCGGAACGCCCCGCGGGGACGTCGGGTCCTTGCTGACCGTGTCGGGAGTGTCCGGTCCCGGCAGGGGCGGGTCGACCACGCGGTCGTAGGCGGAGATCTCGTAACCGTCGGCCAGTTTGGCCACCAGGTTCACCATCCGCTGGTGGGCCTTCTCCTGCTCTTCCTTGTCCTGCTGGTGACCCGCGAGGCCCATGACCACGGCGCCCGGCAGACCGAAGGTGATGGCACCCTTGGCCGCACCGGACAACGCCTTGTCGTTGTCGTCGGTCTCCTCCGGGCTCTCGGCCTGCTTGCGGGCCGTGCGCAGATGGTCGGCCATCATGGTCAGCCCCTGCTTGACGCCGGACATCCCGTCGCTCAGCGCGTCGGAGTGGGCGACGATCAGGCTGAGTCGCCGGTGGAACTCACGACCGGCCGAGCCCGTCCAGGTGTTGCCGAGCTTCTCCAGGTCGCCGCTCAGCTCCCGGCTGAGACCGTCCAGGATTCCCTTGAGCTCGGCCCACTGGGCGGCCACACCCTCGATCTGCTCCGGCTGGCCGGCCATCACGCCGTCATAGAGCTCCTGGTGGCTGCTGCCCTCGTAGCGGTGGGTGGAGTCAGACACGCCCGTCCTCCTTCGGCTGCAACGCCTGGTCGACCCCGGTCAGCGCGGCGGTGACATCGGTGGCGTTGGCCGCGTTTCGTGCCTCGGCGGTGCGGTAGTTGCTCAGGATCGTGCTCGTCGCCTGCTGTGCCGCCAGCACCGCCCGCCGCACGCGCTCAGCCTGGTCGACATAGGACTGGTGGACCTCGCTGTAGCGGCGCGCCTTGTCGGTGGCGTCGAAGAACGAACCCAACGCGGGTGGGCGGCACTGCATCTCGGTGTTGAGCTTGCGCAGCACCGACTCCACCTGGCTCAACCGCGATGCCAGATGCAGGTGGAAGTCCTCAAGGGACAGCAGGTCGACTTCCGTACGCCCGGTCATGGCAAACATCCCCGTCGTTCTGGTTGACAACCGTCAGCGACACTCAGGTTAGTCCACCACTGCGACACGGGGCGACCCGTCAAGGCTGCTCAGCCGTCGGCCCCCGTCGATCCCGACGCCGTCGGCGTCCCGCCGCCCGCCCCACCGGTCGGCGGCGCCGCGCCGTTCGCCGGAGGAGACGGCGCCGGTCCGGCCGGAGATGCGGCCGCCGCCGACCCGTCCGGCGAGAAGACCGAGAGCGCGTCCTCACGCTTCAGGGTGGGTCCGGTCGGGATCAGTGCGAGCAGCGAACCGGGCACCGCGAGCGGAGTGACCCCGCCGTAACCGAGCACCCCCAGCGTCGCCGCCGAGCCGAGGGGGTATCGGATGCCCTGCGGGCTGATCAGGTAGATCGTCGAACCGGCGGCACCGGAACCGCTGGTCCCGGCACCGGGCGAGGCCTGCGCGATGACGCCCTTGCCGCCGGGCAGCAGCACCGCCTCGGCGGTGCGTACGGCGTCCCGCCTGGTCTGTGGCACCGGCACCGCGCCCGGATCGGTCGCGGTCAGCTCGTTCGGCACCCGGTCGAAGACCTCCAGGGTCGTGGTGGGAGGGCCGCCGGAACTGCTCGCCCGGTAGGTCGCGCAGAGGGCGGTCCGACCCGACGCGGCCGGGTGGAAGGCGGGCATCGTCTCCGGCAGCCCCTCCTCCTCGACGCGCTGCTCGACATACAGCTCGCCCGCCTGGTTGGGGGTGATGTCGGTGATCTGACCGCCGCCGCCGACCATCAGCAGGGCGGTGATCTCACTGATCGACGCGAGGCCCTCCCGGGTGAGCACGTAGTGCCGCCCGGCCGCGCTGAACACCTGACCGATGGTGGCCGGTCGGCTGGCCACCATCCGGGTGCTGGACTCACCCTCACCGGCCAGCGACGGCTTGCGCAGCGGTGGCCCGGCCGGTACGGCGTTGAGCAGTTGCTGCCCGACCCGCAACTGCGCGGCGCCGGGCAACTTCAACGCCGTGATCGTCTGGTCACCGCCGAGCACCTGGAGTCGGATGTTGTTGGTGACCAGGTACTTCTGATCGTCCACCACGACCAGCACCGCCCGGTCGCCCAGCGGCACACCGCCGGGCAGCGCCCGGTCGATCACCACCCGGGTGCCGGAGCGCTGCGGGTCGACCGGATCGGGCACGTCGCAGACCGACCAGGGCAGACCGGTCAGCGACTTGCGGTCCGGCAGAGCGTCCGGCGCCCCGACGATGCCGAGGGTCAACCCCCGTGGACGGTCCCGCAGTGCCGCCTGGGACATCGTCCGCACCTCGGCGTCGGGCTTGTCGAGGATCAGGCGGGCCGACGCGTAGTTGAGCGTCGGATGCAGCTGCCCGCTCATGAAGACGTACGTCGCGCCGGTTTCCCGTTCGATGACCAGGGTCTGGTCGTTCAGCGGCGCGGTGTTCCCGGTCAGCTGGCCGTAGGCGCCGACGCCACCGAGCACGACGGCTGCGGTGATGACACTGCCGAAGACGGCCATGCCGAGCCGCCGCATCGGCAGGTTGGTGGTCTCCGGATCGCCCGACAGCAACGCGGAGACGATCCGGCGGGTGACGAAGCGGTACGCCTGCACCTGATCGCGGCGGGTCCGCATGACTTACCTCCGGCGGGGTGGATCCGCGACGATCAGGTCGGGGTGCCGTCGCGGGCTTCCCTACGATAAGGGGCCGACCGGGGTTCCTCGGGACCACCGTTCGTGGCCGGCACCGGACCGACCCGGCGCAGAGTCGTACGTGCAGGAGGGACAGTCAGCGATGACGCAGGTTCAGGCACGACCCGCCCGAGCGGCCACGGACCCGTCCACCGTTGCGACGCGGTCGACGCCGCCGACCGACCGGCCCGGCCGTGGACGGGTTGGCCCGGTGCTGGTCGGGCAGCTCGTGTTGTTGGAGTTGTGCGTGGTCGGCGTCTGGGCCGCGTCGGCCGGGCCCGGTTGGGTGCTCGCCGTGGCGGGCGGCGCGGCGGTGCTGGTCGTCCTGGCGACCTTCGCCCGCAGGGGTGGCCGCTGGTGGTTCGAGGATCTGCTGCTGCGCCGGCGGATGCGACGTCGCGGTGAGCGCGCGTCGGCGGCGCTTGCCGGCGGCACGGCCGCCGACCCGCGGTTGGTCGCGCTCGCCCCCGAGTTGAGCTTCATCGAGTTGACCGACCGGGGCACCCGGCTCGGCATCGGGCAGGACGCCCAGGGGTGGTTCGCCGCTGTCGCGTTGCAGTCCGCCAGCGGTACGACGGTCGGCTCGGCGCACGCCTCCACCGTGGATCGGGTTCTGGGCGTGCTCACGGACTTCAGTGCCCCCGTGTCCCGGGCCCAGGTCGTCGCACACACCCTGGTCTGGTATCCGGCGCCCGGTGCGCCGCCAGCGGCTCACCGGACCGTCTGGGTGGCGCTGCGGGTCACCGTCAGCGACGCGCGGGTCGAGGCGGTCAGCAGGGGTGGCGGGCTGCCCGGCGTACACCGGACCGTGGCCGCCGGGATCGGTCGGCTCGGCAAGGCGCTGACCAGCGCGGGTCTGGCGCATCGGCCGCTGGGTCGCGAGGAGCTGCGCGCGGCCGTTGTCTCGGCCGCCGGTCTGGACCTGGGCCCGGAGGCGCCGACGGAGACCTGGCGAGGGCTGCGCGGCGGCGGTTGGACCCACCGGTGCATGACCCTGCGGGGTCGTTCGGACGCGCCACTCGGTCCGCTCGTCGACGCGATCACCGCGACCTCGGCGCCGTCGCACACGGTTGCCGCGACCGTGTCGGTGGACGGCCGGGTGGCGGCGCCGCTGCTGCGGGTCGCCGCGATGGACAACCACGTCGAGGCGCTGGTCAAGGTGGTACGTGACGTCGCCCATCGGACGGGCATGTCCGCCCGACCCCTGGACGGTCAGCATGGTCCGGGCGTCTACGCCACCGCGCCGGTCGCATCCGCGCTGGGGGTCGCCGCCCGCCCGCAAGCGTAGGGACCGGCATGGGCGGTCAGGGCCGGAGGTTGACGATCCAGCCGTAGAGGCCGCACACCCAGAAGGCGAGCGGGACCAGCGCGATGATCAGCAGGATCTCAGCGATGTCGAGGAGGCGGCCCCAGACCGGCGAGATGCGCTTGCCGGCGACGCTCAGACCGTAGATCAGGCTGACCACGGCGGCCAGCACCAGCCCGCCGAGGATCAGACCGAGCCGGACCGACAGCGATCCGTCGGCGAAGGTGGCCGCAGCGGCCAGACCCAGCCCGACGGTGCCCGCCAGCAGCACCGGGGTGCGCTGCGCACGGCCCAGGAGCGGTCGGGCCCGCAGCAACGACAGCAGGGCCAGCACCAGGCACAGCAGCACCGCCGGCAGGCGTCCGTCGAGGGCCAGCACGAACTGCGCGCCCAGCACCAGCAGCGACACCGTCCACAGCAGACCGGTCATGAACTGGTCGGCGCGTTCGCTGCGCTGGAGCACCTGCCGGCCGTCCACCGACTCGGTGTCGGTCTTCAGGTCCTCCGGGCCGGTCGGGATCGACGGCACCGGCAGTCTCGCCAGCCGGTAGGCCATCATCGGCAGCGCCGGCACGACGCCGAACGCCACAGCGGCCACCACCGCCGCGGCCGCCGGCGCGTCCAGGCCGAAGACCAGGCAGAGCAGTGCGCCCAGGCCGGTCGCGGCCCCCACCCCGATCGCGGCGAAGAAGAGGGGGTACCGGTCACCGACCGCCATCACGGCCACCGCCCCGGCGACCACCGCGGCGGTCGACGCCAGCAGCACGTGCGGGCTGGCCAGCTCGGTCAGCGGCCGATCACCGGCGAGCAGCAGCAGACCGCCGGTGGCGGCGTGCACCAGGCCGACGATGGCCAGCACCGCGCCGGTCTGACTGTCGCCGACGGCCCTGGACAGCACCGCCGCACCCACCAGCAACGCCACCGCGACCAGCAGGGCGGCCACCGCGCCGGGCAGGTGCGGCGGGCCGGCGAAGAGCGCGGCCAACGCACCGGCGCCGAGCGCCGCCGCCGCGAAGACCACCGCGAAGGACCGGGTCGCACCGACCTGCCAGGCACCGGGGCGCTGGTTGGTCGCGGTGGCGACCGCATCCACCACGTCGTCGAAGACGATCTCCGGAGCGGCCGCGGACCGCGGATTGAAGTAGAGCACCTCACCGTCACGAACACTGAGCTGCGCAGCCGTACGCCCACCGTCCAGCGGCGCACCGCCCAGTCTGGACAGTGCCCAGCCACCGTGCCGCGCGCCCTCGTCGGCCATGTCCTCACCCGCGTAGCGCAGCAGGGTGGGAAGCAGGTCCGCCATCGGGACGTCTGACGGCAGCGCCAGGTCCATCCGGGTACGCGGAGCCACGATGGTGATCCGGCTCAGACCACCGGTCGCCGTGTTCGTCGCCACAGTGGCCTCCAGGTGTGCGTCTGTGATCGGCTGGCCGCGATGCTGCGTCCGGGTCCACCGCGCCCACGGCAGATTACCTACGATGGCGGGCACGTACGATGCCCACCCGCGGGCTCCGGTCCGCGGCGGCACGTCATCAGGGCCGCTTCTGGGGAGGAGACAGCCGTGAGCACTGTCGTGTTCCGCAGGCTCCCGCGTCAGCCGGGGCCCGCCCTACCGCGCGGCGAGGTGCTGCTGGAGTCGCCTCCCGAGCTGCCGGAGCCGACGCCCCGCGGCATGGGGCAGCTGCTCATGATCCTGCCGATGTTCTGCGGGGTCGGTGCGATGGCCTTCCTCTACGCCGGCAAGGGCGGCGGCATGATGACGTACGTCGCCGGTGGTCTCTTCGGCGTCTCGATGCTCGGCATGGCGATCGGTTCACTCGCCAACAGCGGTGGCAAGGACAAGGCCGAGTTGAACGCCGACCGCCGCGACTACATGCGTTACCTGGCCCAGATGCGCAAGCGCACCCGGCGGGCCG
Source organism: Micromonospora zamorensis (assembly GCF_900090275.1). Taxonomy (NCBI): domain Bacteria; kingdom Bacillati; phylum Actinomycetota; class Actinomycetes; order Micromonosporales; family Micromonosporaceae; genus Micromonospora; species Micromonospora zamorensis. Next base: position 6,842,242 of record NZ_LT607755.1, read on the forward strand.
CTGAGCAGCAGCGGGCCGCGATGGCCTGGCGGCACCCGGAGCCCGACGCGCTCTGGTCGATCGCGGCGTCCCGCCGCCTCTGGGAGCGGCGGATCACCGAGGACGACTTCGGCGAGACCCGCATCGCCCTCGGCCCGCAGCGGCTGGCCGTGGAGATCGTCCCGCCGGAGACGAAGCCGGTGGAGGACCTGGAGCCGATGAGCGCCATCGCGCTCCGCCGGTTCGTCCGCGCGCACTCCACAGTGCCCGAGCTGCCGACCGCCCTGTCGGTGCGCGCGTTCAGTCGAGTGGCGCTGCGTGGTGACCGCGAGCCCGTGCTCAACCTGACCCGGGCGGCGCTCGGGCAGCTGGCCACCTTCCACGCACCGGACGACCTGGTGGTCGCGGTGGTCGCCGCTCCGGACCGACAGTCGTCGTGGGGCTGGGTCAAGTGGCTGCCACACGCCCACCACAGCGCCCGTACGGACGCCGCCGGCGCGCGCCGGTTGGTCTTCGCCAGCCTGGCCGAGGCCGAGGCCGCGCTCGCCGGTGAGCTGGCGGGGCGACCCCGGTTCGCCCCCGAGGCCAAGCCGCTGACCACCGCCGCGCACCTGGTCGTGGTCATCGACGGCGGGGAGGTCTCACCGACCTGCCAACTGGTGGGGCCAGGGTTGCTCGGCACCACCGTGATCGACCTTTCCGGGACGGTGCCGCGCGACGCGGGCCGCTGGCTGCTCTGCCTCGACGTGGCTGACGGAAGCTCGCTCGACCTGATCCGGGGCAGCTCGTCGTCGCCGCTGGGTCGACCCGACCAGCTCAGCGCCGAGGCCGCCGAGGGGCTGGCCCGGCAGATCGCCCCGTACCGGCTCTCCCAGCAGCAGACCAGCAGCGACGAGCCGCTGGCCCGCAGCATGGAGCTGCCGGACCTGCTCGGTGTGGGTGACGCCGCGACGGTCGACGTCCAGAACACCTGGCGACCGCGGGGCCACCGGGACCGGCTGCGAATCCCGCTCGGTGTCGGCCCGGACGGCAACGTGGTCGAGCTGGACTTCAAGGAGTCGGCGCACGAGGGCATGGGCCCGCACGGTCTGGTGATCGGTGCGACCGGGTCGGGCAAGAGCGAGCTGCTCCGGACGGTGGTGGCCGCGTTGGCGGTGACCCACTCGTCGGAGGAGCTGAACTTCGTCCTGGTGGACTTCAAGGGCGGCGCGACGTTCGCCTCGTTGGAGGCGCTGCCGCACACCAGCGCGGTCATCACCAACCTGGCCGACGAGCTGCCGCTGGTCGACCGGATGCGCGACGCGCTCGCCGGGGAGATGGTGCGCCGGCAGGAGCTGCTGCGGGCGGCCGGCAACTACGTCTCCCGCTTTGAGTACGAGAAGGCCCGCGCGGCCGGTGAGCCGCTCGCCCCGATGCCCAGCCTGTTGATCATCTGTGACGAGTTCAGCGAGCTGCTCGCCGCCAAGCCCGACTTCATCGACCTGTTCGTGATGATCGGCCGACTGGGCCGGTCGCTCGGCGTGCACCTGCTGCTGGCCAGCCAGCGACTCGAAGAGGGCAAGCTCCGCGGTCTGGACACGCACCTGTCGTACCGGATCGGTCTGCGTACCTTCTCCGCCGTGGAGAGCCGGATCGTGCTCGGTGTCCCGGACGCGTACGAGCTGCCGAACGCGCCCGGTCACGGTTACCTGAAGACCGACACCAGCACGATGCTGCGGTTCCGGGCCGCGTACGTGTCGGGGGCGTACCGGGCGCCGGGGCAGCAGGCCTCCGCGTCGCAGGCGCTGGTGCAGCGACGGATCGTGCCGTACGGCCTCGACTTCGTTCCGGCCCAGGTCCCGCAGGTGCCGGTGGCCACCACGCCCGAGCCGGAGCAACCGGCCGACGGCAAGGCCGTGGCGATGCTCGACGTGCTGATCGACCAGCTCAAGGGTCGAGGGCGTCCCGCCCACCAGGTGTGGCTGCCGCCGCTGGCCGATCCGCCGGGCCTCGGCGAGCTGCTCGGCGCGCTGGCGGTCGACCCGACCTACGGGCTGTGCACGGCGTCCTGGCCCGGGCGGGGGCGGCTGACCGTACCGGTCGGGGTGGTGGACCGCCCGTACGAGCAGCGCCGTGACCCGATGATGGTCGAGCTGGCCGGCGCCGGCGGCAACGTGGTCATCGTCGGCCGCTCACTGAGTGGCAAGAGCACCATGCTGCGTACGCTGCTCGCCTCGTTGGCACTCACCCACACGCCGCGTGAGGTGCAGTTCTTCTGCCTGGACTTCGGTGGGGGCGCGCTGCGCAGTCTCGACCGGTTGCCGCACATGGCGGGGGTGGCCGGTCGTCGGGACGTCGAGGCGGTCCGCCGGACGGTGGCCGAGGTGGTGGCCGTCCTGGACGAACGGGAGACGCGTTTCGCCCAGCACGGCATCGACTCGGTGGCCAGCTACCGTCGCCGCCGGGCCGCCGGTGAGTTCGCGGACGACCCGTTCGGCGACGTGTTCCTGGTGGTGGACGGCTGGAACACGCTGCGCCAGGAGTACGAGGAGCTGGAGCAGACGATCACCACGCTGGCCAACCGGGGGCTCGGTTTCGGCGTTCACGTGGTGCTCACGGCGGTGCGTTGGGCCGAGATCCGGATCAACATGCGGGATCTGCTCGGCACCAAGTTGGAGCTGCGCCTCGGTGACGCGTCGGAGTCCGAGATCGATCGTCGGGCGGCGACGAACGTGCCGGAGAAGTCGCCCGGTCGCGGTCTGACGCGCGACAAGCTGCACTTCCTCACTGCCATCTCGCGCATCGACGGTCGTCGGGACATCGACGACCTGAGTGAGGCGTCGTTGTCCCTGGCGGGGCACGTGGCGGCCAACTGGCCGGGGCGTCCGGCGCCGAAGGTGCGGCTACTGCCGCGCAGGCTTCCGGTGGCCGAGCTGGCCCGGCTCATCGACCGGTCGGCACCCGGCCTGCCGATCGGTGTCAACGAGTCGGCGCTCGCGCCGGTCTACCTGGACCTGGTCAACGAGCCGCACCTGACGGTCTTCGGCGACGCGGAGTGCGGCAAGACCAACCTGCTGCGGTTGATCGCCCGGGGCATCACCGAGCGGTACACGCCGGCGCAGGCCCGCCTGGTGATCGCCGACTACCGGCGTGGTCTGCTGGGTGCGGTCGAGGGTGATCACCTGCTGGACTACGCCCCGTCGAACCAGGCGTTCGCGCAGGGTCTCGGCTCGATCCGCAGCGCGTTGTCCAACCGGCTGCCCGGCCCGGACGTGACCACCGCCCAGCTGCGCGACCGCAGTTGGTGGAAGGGCCCCGACCTGTACATCCTGGTGGACGACTACGACCTGGTCGCCTCCGGTGGCAGCAATCCGCTCAGCGCCCTGCAGGAGCTGCTGCCGCAGGCACGCGACATCGGTCTGCACCTGGTCATCACACGTCGGGTCGGCGGGGTGTCCCGGGCGCTCTACGAGCCGGTGCTGCAACGGTTGCGCGAACTGGACTCACCGGGCCTGCTGATGTCCGGCAACCGGGAGGAGGGCGCGGTCTTCGGAACGTTGCGGCCGAGCCCGCAGCCGCCTGGTCGCGGCACCCTCGTCCGACGGCGTGATGGTCAGCAACTGATCCAGACCGCCTGGGCGGAGCCGTCCTGACCGGTGTCCGCCGTCCGGTGCGAGGTGATCGACCGCTCAGGTCCGATTCACCACCATCCATCGGACGTCGCCGGTCAGGGCTGCGAGGGCTGGTCTGCTTCCGCTACGGTCTTCACTGGAGTGTCCGTCGGTGGGGTGTTGCTGCCTTGCCGCGGGGGAGGGGTGCGGCGAATCCGCCACCACAACATGACGGAAGGGTGTGAGGCATGGCGTTCGAGGTCGAAGCAGCGACTCTGCATACCGCCGCGAGTGACGTGCGGTCCACGCGCAGCGAGGTTGACGGCGAGCTGAAGAAGCTCTGGAACGTGGTCGACGACCTGGCGATGGCATGGAAGGGCCAGGCGTCCACGGGCTTCCAGTCGCTGATGACGCGCTGGAGCGAAGACACGAGCAAGCTGCTGACGGCGATGGACAACATCGCCGATCTGCTCGACAAGTCGGGTACGACGCACCAGGTCAACGACGAAGAGCAGCAGCAGATGCTGGACAAGTTCCACTCTGCTCTCAACCCGTGATCCGCAGCCAGCAGAGGAGGAAATCGTGACGATCAAAGTTGACTATGCGGTCCTCGAGAGCAGCAACCAGCAGATGCAGGCCATCTCGAAGACCCTCGAGGAGAAGCTCGACACGCTGCGGTCGATGCTGACCAAGCTCCACTGGGACGGCGAGGACCGGGTTGCCTACGAGCAGCACCAGGCCAAGTGGGACGCGGCGGTCCAGGACATCAACCGCATCCTGAACGAGATCGGCGGCGCCGTCGGCATCGCCCGGGAAAACTACCTCACCACCGAGATGAGCAACTCGAAGGTGTGGGGCTGAGGCATTCGGCGGGGTGGCTCCGGTCCGGTTGATCCGGGCCGGAGCCGCACTGTGTCTGGCCTCGGTGCGGCGGCGCCGGTCAGCCGGCAGCCGCTGAGTCGGTGCGCCGGCCCGGGCGCCAGCCCCGTCGGCGACCACGGGTGACGATCGGTCGCGCGATCAGCAGCAGCACGGTGAGCAGGCCACCGACCGCCGCCGCCCAGATCGCGGCGGGGCGTTGCCAGCCCAGCGGGTCGTCCTGCGCCGGGGGCATCGGGAGGGCGCCGGCGGGCGGGTTCGTCCGGGTGCCCAGCAGGCTCGACACCGCACGGTATGGATTCACCATGCCGTAGCCGATGTCGGCGTTGTGGCCTTCCGGTGGGTTGTCGGCCGTGCGTTCCAGCCGTTCGGCGATCTGTTGTGGACTGAGGTCCGGGTATGCGGCCCGGACCAGCGCGGCCGCTCCCGAGACGTACGCGGCGGCGTAGCTGGTGCCGCCGTTCGGCTCGCCGCGGTAGCCGGCTCCCTGCGGTGCCGGCCCGATGATGTTCAACCCCGGTGCGGCGATGTCGACGTAGTCGCCGCTGATCGAGCTGCCCACGTGACCGCCCTGCTCGTCGACCCCACCGACGGCGATCACCCCGGGGTACGCGGCCGGGTAACCCGGTCTGTCCTGCTGGCCCTCCTGCCGGTTGCCGGCGGCGGCGACCAGCACCACCCGCTTGGCCAGGGCACGCTCGACGGCGGCTGTCAGCTCGGGGCCGGGAACGGTGGTCAGGGACAGGTTGATGACGTCGGCGCCCTGCTCGACCGCCCAGTCGATGGCCGCGGCGATCTGCCCGGGGAGGTCGGGGTCGTTGGTGTCCTTGAGGTCCGGCAGGACCCGGACGGGGAGGATGCGGGCAGCCGGGGCGATGCCGCTGAACGGGACGCCCGTGCCCTCCCGGCCGGCGATGATGCCGGCGATCATCGTGCCGTGCCCGACCAGGTCGCACTGGCCCTGGTTGGCCGGCAGATCATTGAAGTCGCGGCCTTCGAGCACCTGACCATTGAGCAGCGGATGGGTCGCGGAGACCCCGGAGTCGATCACCGCCACCGTGACGCCGGCGCCCCGGGACAGTGGCCACGCGGAGGACGGCTCAAGTCGGCGCAACGCCCATGGCGTCTCCGTCAGGCTCTCCTCGCTGCCGGGGCCGCAGGAGGGCGCTGCCGCGGCTGCCGGGGTGGGTGCCACCAGGCCGGCACCGAGCAGAGCCGCCAACGCTCCACTGAGGACCGCTGTGACGGGACGACGGGACAGGGTGGTCGCGCTCAACGGCGGGCATTCGCGCACCCGCAGAGATTACCGCTGTGCCCGGTCTTGCAGCGGCCCGGCGACCGACGCTCAGGCCTGGGGACCGACCTCCGCGGTGGACGGATCGGCGAACAGCGCGAGCAGGGCACCGACCTGGCGGTCGGCCTCGGCGGGATGACGGAACCGACCGGACGGGTTGAGGGTGTACTCGTTGCGCCGCCCGACGCGGGTGCGGTGCAGGTATCCGCCCGCCTCCAGGTCGGCGACGATCGCCTGCGCGGCACGTTCGGTCACGCCGACCTCGGCGGCGACATCCCGCAGCCGGGCGGTGGGGTCGCGGGCGATGGCCAGCAGAACGTGCCCGTGGTTGGTGAGGAACGTCCAGTTCCGCCCACCACCGGTGTCGCCCGCTGCCGTCTTCGTCATCGTGTGACCGCCTCTCCGGATGCCGACCCTGCCCTCGAGGAGTCTCGTCGGCCCTGCCCGAGGTGCGTTACCCAGGGGCGAGCTGAGGTCAACGTATGAAATCCATATCACGTATACCTTGACGCATCTTACGGTGCGTGTGACCGTAAAAGCCGAGCCAGCGCCCGGCGCCGGCCCGGCTCAAGAGCCGGTTGACCAGGTCAGATGCGTCGAGACGAGGTGCGGGGATGAGTCATTCCGGAACGCCCGGCGGACAGCCGGGCCCGCAGCGGACCGCCGACCGCGCCCCGGCGCTGAGCGAGCCGGCCCGCGCGTACGCCGAGTTGGTCGCCGGCAACCGGCGCTTCGTCGGCGGCGCCCCCCGCCACCCCAACCAGGACGCCGGGCACCGGGCCGCCGTGGCCGACGGGCAGCACCCGTTCGCGGTGATCGTCGGCTGCTCCGACTCCCGCCTGGCCGCTGAGATCATCTTCGACCGCGGGCTGGGCGACCTGTTCGTGGTCCGCACCGCCGGCCACACCGCCGGCCCCGAGGTGCTCGGCAGCGTGGAGTACGCGGTGACAGTGCTGGGCACCCCGCTGGTGGTGGTGCTCGGGCACGACTCGTGCGGTGCGGTGCAGGCGGCCCGGGAGGTCGCCACGACCGGCACCCAACCTCAGGGGCACCTGCGGGCGGTGGTCGACGCGGTGCTGCCCAGCCTGCGCCGGGCCGAGACCGAGGGTGTGCAGGACATCGACGGCATCGTCGACATCCACATCGCACAGACCGTCGAGACGCTGCTCGGGCAGTCGCCGGTGCTGGCCGACGAGGTGGCGCAGGGGCGGTGCGCGGTGGTCGGTGTGTCGTACCGGCTCGCCGCCGGAGCGGTCCGCCCGGTGGCCGCCGTGCCGGCCGGCTTCGCGACGCTCGGCGAGGAGGCCGGGCCCCTCGACCCGGCCGCGCCCGCCGCCGCCTGACGCGACGAGGGCCGCTCCGCGCGACGCGGAACGGCCCTCGGCGAGGGTTCAGCGGGTCAGAGCAGCGACATGTGGACGTGGTCGGTGTGGTTCGACGGCCCGCTGTACGAACTCCAGCCGGTCGCCGGGAACCAGATCTGCCGGTTCCAGATCACGTAGTAGATGCCCAGCCGGTCGGCGTTACGGATGAGGAAGGCGGCGACGTTGTTGCCGTACCTCCGGGTGTCATCGTTGTGCCACGGGGCGAAGCCGCTCTTCTGCAGCGACCAGTCGCAGGCACGGCCCTTCGGGTGCTCCCACGGCCCACCGGATCGGTAGCAGCCGACGAACCGGTTGTAGCCGGCCGCCTTGACCTCCTTGTACGCGTGCAGCGTGCGGGGCGTGACGCAACCGGACGTGGTCGGGTCATTCTCGCTGCACGACTGCGGCTTCCAGTCACCGTCGGCGGTGCGACCCGGCCCGATCTTGGCCACCTTCGAGGTGGCGTCCACCAGGCCGCCGGTGAAGCCCTTGCCGCCAACGAGGGAGAGCGCCTTGTCCGCCTCGCTCTTCCGCTTCGCCATCAGGGCGGTCTGCTTCTGCTGCTCGCGGACCTCCGCGTCGAGGGCCAGCTTGGCCTGCTCGGCGCGGGCCTTCGCCGTGTTGACCTCGGCGAGCTTCTTCTCATTGACCATGTTCATCTCGTCGAGCACCGCGGCGCGCTGGACGAAGGCGTCGGGAGCCTTGCTCTCCAGCAGCATCGCGAGCGCGCCGATCCGGCCGGTCCGGTACGACTGGGCGGCGATCAGCCCGACCTGTGGGGTCAACGCGTCCAGGTCGGCCTTTGCCCGGTCGACCTCCAGGGCCAGCTCCAACTGCCGCTTCTTGGATTTGTCCAGTTGGGACTTGGCGGCGGAGTAGTCGCGGTTGGCCTGCTCGATGACGTCGGTGAGCAGCTGCGGCTCGCCGTCCTCCTCGTGCCCGGACGGTGTGGGGGTCGTCGGGGCGGCGTGGGCCGGGAGGGGCCCGGCGAGCACGGTCAATGCGGCGATCACGGCCACCACGGGTGTCAACCAGCGGCGTAGGGGTGCCGTCACAATGTTCCCTTCCGTCGACCGCCGACCGGGTTAGCTGACGGGTTCGGGGCGGAAGTGGCCCCTACCGCTGACGCGGATTCACCCCACGTACCTGGGTCCCCGATTCGCCGGTTGGCGATTGGGCGGTGGCACCGCAGGCGCCGCTTCGCGCCTTCATCGGTAACCGGCAGCGAGGTTACCCGAGAGTCGGTCGTGTGAGCTACGCCTGGATGCCGACCAAAAGCGTCATTTCGCCATAGCGTTGAGTGACCAGTGACGTGGTTCTCAGGGTGGACGCCCGATCTGGTCACGCTGAGGAGTGTCACCATGCCGTATCCGTGCTCCTGTTCGGCTCCGGCCACCCGTCGGTGGCGGTGGATGGGGGTGGGGTCCGCGTCGGTTCCGGCTCGTCGGAGCGACCCGCTCGCGGTGAGATGAGTGCGGCCAGTGCCTCCGCCCGGTCCGGCTGAGGTCGCGGGGCGGAAGCGTCGGTGGACGGTGTGGCGTCCGTGCGCCCGGCTGCGGTCACCACTGCGGCCAGCCCGGTGGTCAGTGGCACGGCGGCGATCAGGCCGAGGGTGGCGACCGCGCTGCGGACGATCTCCTGCGCGAGGAACTCGCTGGTGAGGATCTGCCCGATCGGCCGTGCGTCGGCGGTGAGCAGGAGCAGCAGGGGCAGCGACGCGCCCGCGTACGCCAGCACGATGGTGTTGACAGTGGAGGCGATGTGCGCGCGGCCGACCCGGGTCGCGGCCCGGTAGAGCTGCAACCGGGTCAGGCCGGGGTTGGCGTGCGCCAGCTCGGTGACGGTGGCCGCCTGGGTGACCGTCACGTCGTCGAGCACCCCGAGCGAGCCGATGATGATCCCGGCGAGCAGCAGACCGTGCAGGTCCACGTCGCCCTGGAACATCGACAGCGTGGTGGCGTCCTCGCTGCCGAAGCCGGTGAGGTGGGTTGCCGCCGTGGCGATGGTGGCGAGCACGCCGGTCAGCACCAGGCTGCCCAGGGTGCCGAGCACCGCGACCGAGGTCTGTGCGGTGACCCCGTGCGTCAGGTAGAGCACCACGAACATGATCAGGGCTGCGCCGACCACCGCCACCAGCAGAGGTGACCTGCCGGCGCCGATGCCCGGCAGCACGAAGGTGAGCAGGATGGCGAAGCTGGCCGCCAACCCGGCGAGCGCGGCCAGGCCCCGCCACCTACCGAACGCGACGATCGCCGCGGCGAAGACCACCGCCAACCACAGCATCGGGGTGCCACGCTGGTGCTCGGAGATGTTCCAGTTGCTGGTGCTGGGATCGGTGGGATCGGTCAGCTCGACCAGGATGACCTCGTCGCCGACCGCGACCCGGGGTGCGCCCGGCCCGTCGGGCACGGGTGTCTGCACCTGCTGGCCGGCGGACGGCCCGTCGTCCACCCGGACGTCGACAGTGCCGCACGGCCCGCCGCCGACGCGTGGTGTGCCCTCCGGGCTCGACGGCGTCGGCGGGCATGGTTCGGTCACCACCCGGGTCACCGTGCCGGGGAAGCGCGGCACATCCGCCCCGCCGTCGGTCTCCGGTGCCCCACCGCGCGGCCAGAGCAGCAGTGCTGCGAGCACGGTGGCGACGAAGAGGGGCACTACCGTCATGATGAGGATCCGCCGGACCCGGGGCGGGGCGGACGGAGCGGGGCGGGTGTGGTCGGAACCCAAGGCGAGACTCCCAACGATCCGGTGCGGGGTACGTGTCAGTGGGCCGGTCGGTTCATCCGCACTGCGGAATCGCGGCGGGAGACGCGGCGGATCGCTGACCGGCGACCACCCGATCACGGATGGTCAGTGCCCGGCCCGGGCGGCCAGGAGCGACGCCACCGGGTGGCGGCGCCGGTGCCCGTTCGTGCAGCGGCATGCGGGGGGTCATCGTGGGGAATGCTAACCAGCCCGGCCCGGGGACGCAGGTCGTGACGGAGTGTCGCCGCCGAACCGCTCGCGTGCCGGTCCCCGGCCAGGCATGTTGGAGACATGCCCGCTCAATCACCGCCCGATCCCGGCTATGAGCGGCACGCCACCCCGGCCACGCCCCCGGAGAGAGCCGGGCACGACAAGCACGCCGGGCACGACAAGCACGCCGGGCACGACAAGCACGCCGGGCACGACAAGCACGCCGGGCACGACAAGCACGCCGGGCACGATCCGGCGATGTTCCGTCGTCGCTTCTGGGTCTGCCTTGCGCTCACCATCCCGGTGGTCCTGGCCAGCCACCTGGTCTGGGACCAGCTGGGTCTGAGCTGGGACGTTCCCGGCCGTTCCTGGGTGGGTCCGGTGCTCGGCTCGGCGGTGTTCTGGTGGGGCGGCTGGCCGTTCCTGGTCGGTGCGGTCCGGGAGGTGCGGGACCGGGCGCCCGGGATGATGCTGCTGGTCGCGATGGCGATCACCGTGGCGTACACCGCGTCCCTGGCGACCAGCGTGGGCGTCTTCGACCTGGACTTCTGGTGGGAGTTGGCCGCGCTGGTCACCATCATGCTGCTCGGGCACTGGCAGGAGATGAAGGCCATCGGGCAGGCCCGGGGAGCGCTCGTGGCGCTGGCCGCGCTGCTACCGGACGAGGCCGAGCGGGTGGCGGCGGATGGCCGGGTCGAGGCGGTGCCGGTGACCGGTCTGCGGGTCGGTGACGTGGTGCTGGTCCGCCCGGGCGGGCGGGTGCCGGCCGACGGGCGGATCATCGATGGCGGCGCCGAGCTGGATGAATCGATGATCACCGGGGAGTCGCGGCCGGTCGCCCGGTCGACGGGTGATCGGGTGGTGGCCGGCACCCTCGCCACCGACTCGGCGATCCGGGTCGGTGTGGAGGCGCTGGGTGAGCAGACCGCACTCGCCGGCATCCAGCGCATGGTCGCGCAGGCCCAGGCCTCCGGTGGGCGGACCCAACTGCTGGCCGACCGTTTCGCCGCGGCGCTGTTCTACGTGGCCACCGGCACCGCCGGGCTGACCGTGCTGGTCTGGACCGCGCTCGGTCAGCCCGACGAGGCGGTGGTCCGCGCGGTCACCGTCCTGGTGATCGCCTGCCCGCACGCGCTGGGTCTGGCCATCCCCCTGGTCGTCGCGCTCTCCACCGCGTTGGCCGCGCGGTCCGGAATCCTGGTCAAGGACCGGTTGGCGTTGGAGCGGATGCGGACGGTCGGCGCGGTTCTCTTCGACAAGACCGGCACGCTGACCCGGGGCGAGCACGCGGTCACCGACGTGGTGACGGTGCCGGGCATCGGGCGGGACGAGGTGCTGCGGATCGCGGCGGGTGTCGAGTCGGACAGCGAACATCCGTTGGCCCGGGCGATCGTGGCAGCGGCCGGACACGCAGGCCCGGCCCCGGCCGCCGGGTTCCGCTCGCTGCCGGGCCGCGGTGTGCAGGCGACGATCGACGGTACGGAGTACGCGGTGGGCGGGCCGGCGCTGCTGCGGGAACTGGGCCTGTCGCTCCCGACGGAGCTGGTGACGGCGAACGAGCGGTGGTCGGCGCGGGGTGCGGCGGTGCTGCATCTGGTGCGGCTGCCGGACGCCGTGCTCGGCGCGTTCGTGTTGACCGACGAGGTGCGTCCGGAGGCCCGGCGGGCCGTCGACGAGCTGCGTGCCGAGGGCGTCCGAACCATCGCCATGATCACGGGTGACGCCCGCCCGGTCGCCGAGGCGGTCGCGGCCGAGGTCGGTTTCCGGCCCGGTGTCGACGAGGTCTTCGCCGAGGTGCTGCCGGGGGAGAAGGACGACCGGGTGGCGGAGCTTCAGCGGCGAGGGTTGGTCGTGGCGATGGTCGGTGACGGGGTGAACGACGCTCCGGCGTTGGCCCGAGCGGACGTCGGTATCGCGATCGGCGCGGGCACCGATGTGGCGATCGAGTCCGCCGGGGTGGTGCTGGCGTCCTCGGACCCGCGCGGGGTGGCTGCCGTGGTTCGGTTGTCCCGGGGCTCGTACCGGAAGATGCGACAGAACCTGGCCTGGGCGGCGGGCTACAACGTGGTGGCGCTGCCGCTGGCGGCGGGTGTGCTGGCCTGGGCCGGCGTGGCGTTGAGCCCGGCGGTGGCAGCAGTGCTGATGTCCGCGTCCACCATCGTGGTGGCGCTCAACGCGCAGTTGCTGCGCCGCGTCCGTCTCGACCCGGCGCCGGACTGAGGGGCGTCAGCCGCGCTTCATCAGCCGGCCGACCGCCGCCATCATCTCGGTGGCCATCTCGTCGGCCCGGCCCTCGGCCGCCCCCTCGTGCATGCAGTGCCGGGCATGCCCGTCGAGCAGCCCCAGCGCCACCTTGTCGAGTGCGGCCTGGATGGCGGAGATCTGGGTGAGCACGTCGATGCAGTAGCGGTCGTCGTCGACCATCTTCTCGATGCCGCGGACCTGCCCCTCGACGCGGCGGAGCCGCGTGAGCAGCTGGTCCTTGCTGGCGGTGTACCCGCGGATCGGGGTGGGTGCGGTCATGCGAACCAGGATAGCGTACCCCTGGGGGGTATGGTACGGTCGTCTTCGGGTGGGATACCCCCACCGGGTACGGGTAATCCGTTCAGGGAGGCGTTCCAATGGTCAACACGACGTACCAGGTGCAGGGCATGACCTGTGGGCACTGCGTCAGCGCGGTGAGCGCCGAGGTCGGCGCGATCCCGGGCGTGCAGGACGTCCAGGTCGACCTCGCGGCCGGCCGGGTCACCGTCAGCAGCGACCAGCCCCTCGACCCGGCAGTTGTCCGGGCTGCCGTCGACGAGGCCGGCTACGACCTCGTCGACGCGTGATCGGAGGGCGGGCATGCGCACCGTGACGAGACTGGCCGGGTTCGCCGTGGGCCTCGCGGCGGTCTTCGGCACGACGTACGGGATCGGGCGGGTCGTCGACCGCGCCCCGGTGGTCGAGGGCCGGCACGACGGCGACGGCGCCCATGCGACGGGCGAGCACGACGAGACGACCGACCGGCTCCCCGGCGGCCTGCTCGTCTCCGACCGGGGCTACACCCTCGAACCGGTCGACGCCCCGGCGGACGAGTTCGCCTTCCGGATCGCCGGGCCGGACGGTCAACCGGTGACCCGGTACGACGTGGCGCACGACAAGCAGATGCACCTGATCGTGGCCCGGCGGGACCTCTCCGGCTTCCGTCACGTGCACCCCGAGCTGGCAGCGGACGGCACCTGGCGGGTCGACACCCCGCTGGCCGGTCCCGGGCTGTGGCGGGCGTTCGCCGACTTCACCCCGACCGGAGGCGAGCCGCTGACCCTCGGGGTGGACGTGACCGTCCCCGGTGAGCTGACCGAACGGCCGCTACCCGCCCCCTCGACCAGCACCACCGTCGACGGCTACACCGTCACCCTGACCGGCTCGCCGCAGCCTGGCCGCACCTCACCGCTGACCCTGACGGTGAGTCGGGGCGGGCAGCCGGTCACCGACCTGGAGCCCTACCTGGGCGCGTACGGGCACCTGGTGGCCCTGCGCCGGGGCGACATGGCGTACCTGCACGTGCACCCGGACGGGACTCCCGGCGACGGGCGGACCCGGCCCGGCCCCGCGGTCACCTTCCTCGCCGAGGTGCCGTCGGCTGGCAGCTACCGGCTCTACCTCGACTTCCGGCACGGCGGGGCGGTGCACACCGCCGAGTTCACCGTCGTCGCCGGCACCCCAGCGGCCGGCACCCCAGCGGCCGACGCCCCACCCACCGGGGGCGACCCGAGCGGACCCGCACCGACCGGGGGCGCCGACCACGGCACCCCCGGACACGGGCACAACTGACGGGACCAGACGATGACCACCACCAGCAGCAGACCACTGCCCGAGGCGCCGAACCGGATCGAGTTGGCGATCGGCGGGATGACGTGCGCAGCCTGCGCCGCCCGGATCGAGAAGAAGCTCAACCGGATGGACGGCGTGAGTGCCACAGTCAACTACGCCACCGAGAAGGCGACCGTCCGGTACGCCGACGCCGTCACACCGGACGACCTGATCGAGACCGTGCAGAAGACCGGCTACACGGCCGCACTGCCCAGCGCGCCGACCGAAGAGCAGTCGGTGGACCCGCTGAAGGGCCCGCGTACCCGGCTCTGGGTGTCGGTGGCGCTGAGCGTGCCGGTGGTCCTGCTGGCGATGGTCCCGGCCTGGCAGTTCGACTACTGGCAGTGGCTGTCGTTGACCCTGGCCGCCCCGGTGGTGGTCTGGGGTGGGCTGCCGTTCCACCGGGCCGCCTGGACCAATCTGCGGCACGGCGCCGCGACCATGGACACGCTGGTGTCGCTTGGCACCCTGGCGGCGTTCGGCTGGTCGCTCTGGGCGCTCTTCCTCGGCGACGCCGGGATGCCGGGGATGACGCACCCGTTCCGCTTCGACATCACCCGCACCGACGGTGCCGGCAACATCTACCTGGAGGCGGCCGCCGGGGTGACGGTGTTCATCCTGGCCGGTCGCTATTTCGAGGCCCGTTCCAAGCGGACCGCCGGTGCCGCCCTGCGCGCCCTGCTCGAACTCGGGGCCAGGGAGGTGGCGGTGCTGCGGGACGGGGTGGAGACCCTGATTCCGGTGGACCGGCTCGTCGTCGGTGACCGGTTCGTGGTCCGTCCCGGGGAGAAGATCGCCACCGACGGGGTGGTCGACGAGGGCACCTCCGCCGTGGACGCCAGCATGCTCACCGGTGAGTCGGTGCCGGTCGAGGTCGGCCCCGGCGACGGCGTGGTCGGCGCCACCATCAACGCGGGCGGCCGACTGGTGGTCACCGCGACCCGGGTCGGCGCGGACACCCAGCTCGCCCGGATGGCCGATCTGGTCGAGCAGGCGCAGAGCGGCAAGGCGGCCGTGCAGCGGCTGGCGGACCGGATCTCCGGCGTCTTCGTGCCGATCGTCATCACGCTGACCGTCGGCACCCTCGGCTGGTGGCTCGGCACCGGAGCTGGCCCGACCGCCGCGTTCACGGCCGCCGTGGCCGTCCTGATCATCGCCTGCCCGTGCGCGCTGGGCCTGGCCACGCCGACCGCGCTGTTGGTCGGCACCGGTCGGGGCGCGCAGCTCGGTGTGCTCATCAAGGGGCCGGAGGTCCTGGAGTCGACCCGCCGGGTGGACACCGTGGTGCTGGACAAGACGGGCACCGTCACGACCGGCCGGATGACGCTGGTGGACGTGGTGCCGGCGAGCGGGGAGGACCGGGCCGAGCTGCTCCGGCTCGCCGGCGCGGTGGAGGCCGCCTCCGAGCACCCGATCGCCCGTGCCGTCGCCGCGGGTGCCGCCGAGGCCGGCGCACTGCCTTCGGTGACCGGCTTCCGCAACCTCGAAGGGCTGGGCGTGACCGGCACTGTCGACGGAACTGTCGTGCTGGTCGGTCGGGCCCGCCTGCTGCGCGAGCACGACATCGACGTACCGCCGGAGGTCGAGTGGGCCGTGCGCGACGCGGAGGCCGCCGGCCGCACGGCGATCGTCGCCGGCTGGGACGGGCAGGCCCGGGGCGTGCTCGCGGTCGCCGACGTGGTGCGGCCGACCAGTCGGGCGGCGGTGGCCCGGTTGCGCGCGCTGGGGCTCACTCCGGTCCTGCTGACCGGGGACAACACCACAGTGGCCCGGGCGGTCGCCGCCGAGGTGGGCATCGACGAGGTGATCGCCGAGGTGCTGCCGGCCGGGAAGGTCGACGTGGTCAAGCGGCTCCAGGCCGAGGGGCGGTCGGTGGCGATGGTCGGCGACGGGGTCAACGACGCCCCGGCGCTGGCCCAGGCCGACCTCGGGCTGGCCATGGGCACCGGCACCGACGTGGCGATCGAGGCGTCCGACCTCACTCTCGTCCGGGGTGACCTGGACGCCGCTGTGGACGCCATCCGATTGTCCCGACGCACGCTCGGCATCATCCGGGGCAACCTGTTCTGGGCCTTCGGCTACAACGTGGCGGCCCTGCCGTTGGCCGCCGCCGGGCTGCTCAACCCGATGATCGCCGGTGCCACGATGGCGCTGTCCTCGGTCTTCGTAGTGGCCAACAGTCTGCGGCTGCGACGGTTTCGTTCGGCCACCGCCGATCGCGGACTGTGACGAGGGGAATGGTTGGACCGGTGATGGCCGGGGTATTGCTGGTGTTGTAGCGACGCTTGCAATGGAGGTTGGCAATGGGTATCGACGATAAGATCAACAACGCCACCGAGGACGCGACCGGCAAGCTGAAGGAAGGCGCCGGTCGGGCCACCGACGACGAGCAGCTCGAGGCCGAGGGTCGCACTGACCAGTCCAAGGCCAAGCTCAAGCAGGCCGGCGAGAAGATCAAGGACGCCTTCAAGAGCTGACGTACGACGCACATTGCACGCCGGGCCGGTGATCATCACCGGCCCGGCGTTCTGTCTGTCCGGCGCTTTCCGTGACCCTGAGATCCCCCTGATTCCGCTTCCGGCACCCACAGCCGCACGCCTCTACCTGCTAACTTCCAGGTGAAGCCGTTCGCGCTCACACTCACCCCCGAGGTCATCGCGGCGGCGGTCGAGTCGCCGACCGTGCCCCGCTCGGCCGAGCAGCCGGGAGCGGGCCGATGAGCGAGCACGACTGGACCGAGGTGGTCGGCGCGATCGGCATCTTCGCCCTGATCATCAGCGTGTTCACGGTGACCGTCGTCCAGTTGGCCAAGACACGCCGGGCCCGGCTCGAACTGGCCCGCGCGGACGACTACCGCCGGCTGGCCGAGACGGCAGCCCAGGCCCAGGCCGAGAACGCCCGACTGCTCGCGGCGATGGACGGGCGGCTGGGCGGGATGGAAACCCGGATGACCACGCTCGAGCGCGTCCTGCTCGAGGTCGAGTGACCCGCTGAGAGCAGGAGGCCCCGGGCCGTCGAGCGGCTACTCGACGGCCCGGGTGGAAGCAGCATCACCTCGCCCAGTGGGCGAGCTTCACCGGTAACGCTCCTTCGAGGAGAGGACAGCACCTCATGCTGCGCGTACGCAAATCCGCCGTGGGCTGGGCGGTCGCCCTGGCTCTCACGGCCACCGGCCTGACCCCGGCGAGCCCCGCCGCCGCTCGACCACAGCCCGGTCCGACGATCGACTGGCGGCCCTGCGCCACCGACTCGGATGCCGAGTGCGGCACCCTGTCGCTGCCGGTCGACTGGAACCAGCCCCGAGGTGAGCGCTTCGACCTGGCGTTGGCTCGCCGGGCCGCCGACAAGACCACCCGCAAGGGTGCGCTGGTCTTCGGCCCGGGTGGGCCGGGCGACAGCGGGGTCGACCGGGTGGTGAACGGCAGCTCCCGGTTCAGTGCCGACCTGCGCCGCCGGTTCGACATCGTCAGCTTCGACCCACGCGGCACCGGCGGCAGCCACCCGGTGATCTGCGCACGGGACCTGCTCGCCCGGCAGCCGCAGCTGATCGCCGACCAGGCCCAGTTCGACGCGACAGTGGCCAACAACGCGCTGCTGCGCGCCGACTGCCGGGCCCGCACCGGGGCGCTCTACGACCACGTCGACACGACCAGCGCCGCCCGGGACCTGGACGCGGTCCGCGCCGCGCTCGGCGAGCGTCAGCTGACCTTCCACGGCAGCTCGTACGGCACGCTGCTCGGGCAGCGGTACGCGGAGCTGTACCCGAACCGGGTCCGGGCCGTCGTGCTGGAGGCCGCGATGGACCACAGCCTCGGCACCCGCGCCTTCCTCGACAGCCAGGCGCTCACCGCGGAGAACGCGTTCGACGAGTTCGTCGCCTGGTGTGACCGGTCCACCGCCTGCGGGCTCAACGGACGGGACGTACGGGCGATCTGGGCCGGGCTGCGCGCCCGGGCCGAGAGCGGCACGCTGACCGACCCGGACCGGGCCGGCGTGGTGCTGACCCCGTTCGAGTTGGCCCGGCTCACCCACAAGAGGTTCTACGACACGTGGCGGTGGCCAGGGCTGGCCGACTGGCTCGGCAGGATGGACGCGGCCGCCTCGCCGACCACCGCGCCCCCGGCCGACGCCACGACGACGGTCGACGCCGTCGCGCCGTACCCCTTCGCGGTCTTCTGCCAGGACTGGAGCCTGCCCGTCCGCGACTACCGGGAGTACGACGCACACGTGCGCCGGGCGGCCCTGCTCGCACCGGACCTGCGGTATCCGCCGGCCCTGTTCGCGCTCGTCACCTGCCTGGGCACTCCGTCGCCGGTCGCCAACCCGCAGCACCGACTGCGGGTCCGCACCGACGTGCCACTGCTGATCGCCGCCACGGTGCACGACCCGGCGAGCGGGTACGACTGGGCCCGCACTGTGGCCCGGCAGTTGAGCAGGCACGGCGCTCTGCTCACCTACCAGGGGTGGGGGCACGGCAGTTACAGCAGCAGCCCGTGCGTGCAACGAGCCGTCGACGCCTACCTGATCGATCAGGTGGTGCCCGCCCGTGGTGCCAGCTGCCCGGCCGTCGACCCCGACGTGTGAGCGTGCCGCCGGCCGTCGGGTGGTCAGGTTCGCCCGACGGCCGGCAGCGGCGGGTTCAGCGGCGTCGGGTGGCGCGGACGACCACGTCGTGCAGCGGGACTTCCCGGCCGGGCATCGAGCGGCGGTGCTCCTCGGCGGTGACCATCTCCCAGGTGGCGCTGTCCAGGCCGGCGGTGATGTCCGCGAGGGTGACCGATGCCTCCTCGGGTGGGTGGTGGCCGTGCCCGGTGGCTTCCGAGGTGTGCAGGTGCCCGACGATCAGCAGGCTGCCACCCGGCGCCACCCACCCGGCGATGCGGTCGTAGAAGGCCAGGTGCGGCATCGCCGGGTGCGCGTAGTGCGTCGTCACCAGATCGAACTGCGTCCCCGGCTCCCAGGTCGTCAGGTCCGCCTCCACCCACCGCACGCGCTCGGGCACCCCGGCGTCCGCCGCGCGTCCGGCGGCGAGAGCGAGGGCGGCGGATGCGATGTCGACAGCGGTGACCTGCCAGCCGTGCGAAGCGAGCCAGATCGCCTCCGTGCCGGTGCCGCAGCCGGCGTCCAACACCGTGCCGGGCGTCAGGCCGGCGGTCTCACGGGCCAGGTACGGGTGCGGGGGAGCCGCGCCGACGGCATCCGGATGATCATGGTTTACCTGGTGCCAGTGCCGATCCCAGTAGCCCTTGTCGAACTCGTGCTGCTCGGTCATCTACCTGCTCCTTCGCGTCTCGGTAGCGACTGTGACCGGCTCACCCGCCGATCCGCAAAACTTCTTGCCGAATGGCAAAATTGGCGACATGGACGAGCCGGACCGCACCCTGGACGCTGTCGGAGGAAGACTGAAACACCTTCGGCTCCGCCGCGACATCACGCTCACCGACCTCGCCGCGGAGACCGGCATCTCCGCCAGCACCCTGTCCAGGCTCGAAGCCGGTCTGCGTCGCCCCACGCTGGAGCAACTCCTCCCGCTCGCCCGCGTCCACGGCGTGACGCTCGACGAGCTCGTCGGCGCGCCGCCGACCGGCGATCCCCGCATCAACCTGCGCCCCATCACGTGCAGCGACGGATCGGTCATCCTGCCGCTGACCCGGCGACCCGGGGGCATCCAGGCCTACAAGTACGTGCTCCCGGCCAGCGCCGACGACCGCGAACCCGACCTGCGCACCCACGAGGGACACGACTGGGTCTACGTCCTCAACGGCACGCTGCGACTGGTCCTCGGCGAGCACAATCTCGTCCTCACGCCCGGGGAGGCCGCCGAGTTCGACACCCGCACCCCGCACTGGTTCGGGGCCACCAGCTCCGGCCCCGTCGAGTTCCTCAGCCTGATCGGAAAACAGGGCGAACGCGCGCACGTCCGCGCCGCCCCGAAGCCCGATTGACCCAGGTCATCGCTGCCCAGTCAGTCGGCTGGCCTTCAGCTCCAGATACCGCTGCTCGGGCAGGCTCGTGGTGCCGCGTGCCGCGGCCAGGTACGCCTCCCGCGCCGCCTCGGCGTCCCCGGCCATCTCCAACAGGTGCGCCCGGACGGCGGCGAGCCGATGGTGCCCGGCCGTGCGCTCGTCGGCGATCAGCGGTGTGAGCAGCGCGAGCCCGGCCCCTGGCCCGTCCACCATCGCCACCGCCACCGACTGGTTGAGGGTGATCATCGGGTTCGGCGCGATCCGGGCCAGCAGTCGGTAGAGCGCGACGATCTGCCGCCAGTCCGTCTCCGCCGCCGTCGACGCCTCGGCGTGCACGGCGGCGATCGCCGCCTGGAGCTGGTACGGGCCCGGCGGAGACCAGGTCAACGCCTCGGTGATCAGCGCGATGCCCTCCGCGATGGCAGCCGAGTCCCACCGGGTGCGGTCCTGCTCGGCGAGGGGCACCAGTTCCCCGTCCGGGCCGAGCCGGGCCGCCCGGTGCGCGTCGGTGAGCAGCATGAGCGCCAGCAGCCCGGCCACCTCGCCGTCGTCGGGCAGCAGCCCGCGCAGGATGCGGGCCAGCCGGATCGCCTCGCCGGTCAGCTCGGCCCGGTGCAGGTCCGGGCCACTCGACGCGGTGTACCCCTCGTTGAAGATCAGATAGAGCACCCGGAGCACCGACCGCAGCCGCTCGTCCCGCTCAGCCGGCTCGGGCATCGTGAACCGGGCCCCGGCGGCCTCGATCCGCTGCTTGGCCCGGCGGATCCGTTGACTCATCGTCGCCTCCGGCACCAGGTGCGCCCGGGCGATCTGGGCGGTGCTGAGACCACCGACCGCGCGCAGGGTGAGCGTCACCTGCGCCGATCCGGTCAGCGCCGGGTGGCAGCAGAGGAACAGCAGCGTCAGGGTGTCGTCCGCGGCTGGCGCCGCCGGCTCCGCGTCGGCCGCCGGCGCCACCTTGGCGTACGCCGGCTCGCGCAGCGCCACCGCCACCTCGCGGTCCCGGCGAGCGCTCTCGCTGCGCCACTCGTCGGTGAGCCGGCGGGTGGCCACGGTGAACAGCCAGGCGCGGGGACTGTCCGGTACGCCCTGCCCGGGCCACTGTGTCGCGGCGGCCAGCAGCGCCTCCTGGACCGCGTCCTCGCACCGGTCGAACTGGCCGTGCCGGCGGACCAGCAGGCCGAGGACCTGCGGCGCGAGGGTGCGCAGCAGATCCTCGACCGTCCGGTCCTCGGTCACATCTCCGTCCCGGCCTGCTCCATCACCGGGCGGACCTCCATCGCGCCGCCGTAACGGACGTCCGGCCAGCGGGCCGCGATCTCGGCGGCCCGCTGCGGGCTGTCGCACTCGACGGTCAGGTAACCGGCGAACTGCTCCTTGCTCTCCATGAACGGCCCGTCGACGATCTCGGTGCTGCCGTCGATCTGCCGGACCGTCAACGTCTGCGACGGGTTGGCCAGCGCCTGGCCGTCGACCAGCTCGCCGGTCTCGGTCAGCTCCTTCATGATCTCGTCGACCTCGCCGAAGAGAGTGGTGCGGTCCTGCTCGGTCAGCTCCTCGGTGAAGCCGGGCCGGTTCCAGATCAGCAGCATGTACTTCACGGCGGTGCTCCTCAGCTCTGGTCGCACCCCCGGTCGGGGCGCGGCTCACCGGAGGGTCGGAGCCGACAACCCGTTCCCTACGGCGTACCGAAGAAAATCGCAGATAACTTCGCCGGTGGTGGTCCCACGCCGGTCGGGTCAGCGGCGATCGGGCCGGCCGGGCACCTGTCGGGGCTGCTTGCGCCCGCCACCGACGTCCAACGAGGCCCGGTCGGCGGCCGACGTGCCGGAGGACCAGCCCTCGGCGTCCCGGACGCTGAGCCGGTGCCGGGTCACGCCGGGGAAGAGGGTGTCCAGTCGTTCCCGGACGGCCTCGCCCCGGGCGGCGAGCACCGGCAACAGTCGCTCCGCCCCGGCCGTCTCGGCCGACGCCTGGTCCGCCGCTTCGGTCGCCGCCTCGGTGGCCGTACGCAGCCGCTCGCCGATCCGCAGCGCGAACGCGTTGAGGAAGGACTCGTCCCACACCTTCGTGCGCCGCCCCGACCCCGACCGGCGCTCAGCGCGCCCGCGCAACATCGCGGCCGTGGCCTGGACCAGCAGCGACGTGTAGAGCAGCTCCACCGCCACCAGATCGGCCGGCCAGCCCAGCACGGTGGCGAAGCCGAGATCGTCGGACCAGACCGCCTCGCACCTGTTCGCCGCCGCCACCTCCTGCACCAGCAGCGCCTTCGCGCCCGCGTACGGAGTGTCGGTGCTCAGGCGCACCCCACCGGGCACGTCGCCGCGCTCCGACCCGGCCGCCAGCAGCGCCTCGTCGATGCTGTGCCGGGCGATCAGCTCCTGCGCCTTACCGGTCAACGCCTCCGCCTCGGCCGGGAAGGTGGTCGACTCGGCCTTCGCCAGCAGCGCCCGGACCCGGTCCAGCATCGGTGACCCGCTGCGCGTCGTGCCCGCCGACCGGGAGGTGAGCGCGCCGGTCGTGCCCGGCGGTGGGCGCAGCACCGCGATCGGCGGCAGGCTCTCCACCAGCGCGAGAGTGTCCACGGCCGCGCGGAGCGCGTCCGCCCGGTCCAGCCCCTCCGCGGCGGTCCAGGCAGCCAGCACGTCATGGCCGTCGTCCCGGACGTCGGCGGTCAACTCGCGTAGCTGGTCGTCCCACCAGGCCGGGATCGGTTCGGCCTGCTCACGCCGTTGGGCGGCCATCGCCTCGCGGACCAGCCGCGCCGAGCGGGGGTCGAGCCGCCGGCTGGTGAGCCGGTCCACGTCGACCGGCTGCCAGCCACGCGGCCAGAGCCGGCCCAGCGCGCGGACCAGGCGACGCAGCAGGGCCGCGTCCACCGCCGTGGTGCCGTCCGCCGCGCCGGTGCCGACCATCAGTTGGTCCAGCTGCCGTTCGGCCTGCCGTACGTCGGTGCCGCGCACCGCCGCGAGTGCGTTGGCGACGAGTTCGTCCGCGTCCGGCACGGGCACCTCCTTCTCGGGCTCTGGTTGCTCGGCTCGGTGTTCGCTGCCCCTTCAGGCTGCATGATCATGCCGCTAGTGGTGTGCGAGTCGTGAAACGGGGATGGCCCGCGGCGGCGCTGACTGGGCATGTTTCGACATGTTCGGGGTAGTTTCCGACCTGACCCCGAGGTGGATGCGAGGTGTGTGGTGGCCGATTCGAGCCTGCCGAGTGCACGCACCGCCGACGTACGTTCCTCCACGCTCGTCGGCGTCCTGATCGGCATCGCCATCATGGCTGCGGTGGACGAGATCGTCTTCCACCAGTTGCTGGCGTGGCACCACTTCTACGACCGGTCCACCCCGTCGGTGGCGCTGCTCTCCGACGGGCTGCTGCACGCCGCCGAGGTGATCATCCTGGTCGGTGGGTTCTTCTGGTTCGCCGACCTGCGTCGACGACGTGCCCTGTCGACCCGGCTGGCCTGGGGCGGATTCCTGCTCGGCGCCGGAGGGTTCCAGGTCTTCGACGGGGTGGTCGACCACAAGGTGCTCCGGCTGCACCAGATCCGCTACGGCGTGCACCTGCTGCCGTACGACGTGGTGTGGATCGCGTCCGGCGCTGTGCTGCTGCTGGCCGGCGTCGCCGTGGTCTGGTGGGCCCGGTCCCGGCGGCCGGGCGACGGCCGTCGGGGACGGTGACCGTGCCGCCCGCGTTCGCGCACGGCGGGCACGTGGCGGAGGGCCCGAGCTGGTTCCCGCTGCTCCCGGTCGTGCTGCTGGCCGTCGGCTACCTGCTGGCGGCCGTACGCGACCCGCGGGGTTGGGACCACCGGCGCACCGCCGCCTGGCTGGTCGGCTGCGCCCTGCTGGCGGTCGCCGTCGGGCCGCTTACCCCGCTGCCGGACGACCCGCGCGGGCACATGGCGCAGCACCTGCTGCTCGGCATGCTGGCCCCGCTCGGGCTGGTGCTCGGCGCCCCGGTGACGTTGCTGCTGCGGGTCGCCCCGCCGCCCGTACGCCGGGTGGTGGGCCGGCTGCTGCGCGCCCGTCCGCTGCACCTGATCGCGCACCCGGTCACCGCCGCGCTGCTCAGCACGGGTGGGCTGGCGCTGGTGCTGCTCACCCCGCTGTACGCGGCGGCCGAACGTCACTCTGCGCTGCACCACGCCCTGCACCTGCACTATGTCGCCGCCGGCTATCTCTTCGCCTGGTCCCTGGCCGGCCCGGACCCGGCGCCGCGTCGACCCGGCCTGGCGGTACGGGTGGGCGCGCTGCTGGGGGCGGCGGCCGGTCACGCCGTGCTGGCCAAGTACCTGTACGCGAACGCCGAGACCCTGCCACCCGGCCTCACCGACCGGGACCCGGCGGCGTTCCAGTCGGCCGCCCAACTCATGTACTACGGCGGCGACGTCGCCGAACTGCTTCTCGCCATCGCCCTCTTCGGAAGCTGGTACTGGCGTCGGGCACGCCGTTGTGCGACCCGGGCGCCCGGCTTGATCAGGCCGATCGCCGCAGAGAAGGCCGCTCCCTGACGCGATCGCTGCTCAACTCGCGGCGCGGGCGTTCAGGGCGGTGACGAGCCGGCTGAGGAACTCGCGGATGCTTTCCTCGCTGTGGTGCGTCTCGGCCTGGTCGTTGAGCGGGCCCGAGTAGCGCAGCGCCTGCTCGAGCGCGTCCAGCGTCTCGGCCCGCCCTCCCGGATAGAGCCCGCGGACCACCCCGTCGGCGACCCGGGTCACGACCGTGTCGTCGAGCGCCCGGTCGAACTGGATCCCGTAGAGGATCCCGTTGACGTGGCCCTTCCAACTGTCCGTACCCATGCTCGTCTGCTCCCCTAGAAGATCTGACTGCCGTCCCAGCCCAGGATCGGGACGTCGCCGAGGCCGTTCCGCTTGAACTCGGCGTCGAGGTTGGCCATGTGGCTCACGTCGGGCTGGTAATGACCGCTGCGCGCCGTCGCCTGCTGGACCATACCGTCCTTCACGACCAGCTCGCCCGCCGCTGCGACGGGCTGCCCGTTACCCAGCGTCGAGTGGTGGAAGTCGCCCACCTTCTGGTAGTTGGAGGCGTACAGGTTGCCGTTCCGGTCCATCACGAAGATCGCTCGACCGTCTCCACTGAAGACTGTCTGGGCGCTCGCGGTGTCGAACGGCTCGCCATTCTTCGCGCTGCGCAGGACGCCGTTGCTGTCGAAGAACACCCGATGCTGTTCGAGCTCCTCCGGACTGAGCCGGCGCACGGCCGTCGGGAAGTGCCCTCCCGGCAGGTGCTCGTTGCGGTACTTGTCGAGCATCGGCTGGGTGTGGTTATAGCGGGGCGTCGTGTGCGGGCCGGGCACACCGGGCCGTCCCGGGCCTTTACGCCCCCCGCCCTTGCGGGTGAATCGGCGCAGCAACGTCTTCGCCCGCTTCAACAGACGCGGAATGATTTCCTTGACGACCCGCTCGACGACCTCCTTGATGATCCGCTGGATCGCCATCCGGGCCAGGCCGATCGAGACGGGGATCTGGGCCAGCGAGGCACCCAGGCTGGGGGCCGCAGCCGCCAGCGCGATCGCCACCTGAACCACGAGGATCACCAGCTGGATGATCACCAGGATCTTCTGCGTCAGGGTGATGATGGCCATCACCAGCAACGCCATGCCGATCAGCTCGGCCGCCTCCGCGCCGTCCTCCATCCGGCGCGGTGCACCCTCCTCGCCGTTCCAGGCCAACTCGAACGCGCGGACGTCCTCCCCGCGGTTGGTCGCGCCGACCTTCGCCGCGCCCGCCTGCGCCTCACCGACCGCCGTACGCAGCCGACCGGCGAACGCGAACCACATCTGCGACGCCTCGAACAACAACTCCTCGTCGGCCGTCGGCCAGGTGAAACCGACCCAGCCCAGAGCCTCGGCCAGCTCAGGAGGTAGCTGCATACCCATGAGGCAGCTCCATCCTGGTGAAGAGCTCCGCGTTGGCGGTGTCGGTCGCCTCGTGCGCGTCGGCCCCCTGATCGAGGTTCGCGGCGGCCTCCAACAACTGGTCGGCCATCGACCGGTACACGTCCAGCGCGTGCGTCAGTACCTCAACGTAGACGGCGCCGAAGAGAGAGCCCGCCTCGTCGGCGCCCCACGGATTACCCGCCCCGTTCACCGTCGACTCAAGACCGCTGACCTCCGCCCCGAGTTGCTGCCCGGTGGCCGCGAGCGAATCCGCTGCGGCACGGAGAGCGTCGAGGTCGACCTCAATCCCGTCAGGCATCGACTCAGCGTCGATCCATCCGACGGGTCACCGCGTCGAGGTCGCCGATCATCCGCTGGAACCCGCGGAACGCGTCCTCGGAGGCCCGTTCGAGCTGCTCGGTCAGGGCCGCTCCGTCGGCAGCAGCCGCCGCGGTCAGCTCGGCACGTCGGGCGCGCTCATCCGCCTGGGCCGCCTGGACCGCCTCCAGGACGTACTCGGCGATCGCGCTGGTGCCGGCGCGGGACAGGCTCGGGTCGATCACGAGGCTGCGCAGACCACCGAATGCGGAAACCTCCGCCTCAACGAGGCCGTCACCGCCGACGCCCCGCCCCACCATCTGCTCGGCGGTCGGTACGGCCCGATCGTCGTCGGCGTCCGGCTGCGCCGAGGTGGTGGCTGTGGCCTGGCTCAGCAGGCGCATCGTCTCTTCGAGCGACCGGCTCAGGCCAGACGGATCGATCGCACTCGCCATGCTCGTCCCCCTACGATTCGCGGTCCTTCCCCCTCGGGGAGCGACAGTACCAACGCGGCCACCAGGTTCGCGGCCCTGAGCGTCCCGTGTGGACGGCGCAGATGAGGGGCTTCACTGCCACCCGGTGAGGATCTCCTCGACCGGCAGGACGTCCCGTTCCGGGTCCGGCGCGGGGGCCGGTCGGTCAGTCGGCGTCCGGTCGAAGCGTGGCGCTGGAGCCGGCTGGATCTCGCCGCCAACCTCGACGAACGTGCCCCGGGCGGCGTTGTGCGGATGCTGGTGCGCCTCACCGGGGGCGAGCACCGGCGCGACGCAGGCATCCAGGTCGGCGAAGACCGCCGTCCACTCGTCCCGGGTCCGCTCGGCGAACCGCTCGGTGAACCGTCGCCGCAGCTCGTCCCAGCCGCTCGGGTCGTACTGCGCGGGCAGGTCCGGGTCGTCGGCGAGGTCGAGGCCCGCGAGCAGTACGGCGTAGAAGGCCGGTTCCATCGCGCCGACGGCCATGAAACCGCCGTCCGAGGTGACGTACGTGTCGTAGAACGGCGCACCGCCGTCGAACATGTTGCGCCCGCGCGGCGCCGCCCACAGTCCGGTGCCGAGCAGCCCGTGCAGGAACGACGTGAGAAGAGCCGAACCGTCCACCATCGCCGCGTCGACCACCTGACCGACACCGGAGCGTTCCCGTTCCAGCAGCGCGGCCAGCACGCCGACGGCGAGCAGCATGCCGCCTCCGCCGAAGTCGCCGAGCAGGTTCATCGGCGCGTACGGGCGCTCGCCGGCCCGGCCCAACGGCTCCAACGCCCCGGCGACAGCGATGTAGTCGATGTCGTGCCCGGCGCGGGCCGCCAGCGGGCCGTCCTGACCCCAGCCGGTCATCCGCGCGTACACCAGTCTGGGGTTGCGGGCCTGGCACACCTCAGGGCCGAAGCCGAGCCGCTCAGCGACCCCCGGCCGGTACGCCTCGACCAGCACGTCCGCCCGCTCGGTCAGGCGCAGCAGGTCCGCCATGCCGGCCGGGGACTTCAGGTCCAGCGTGGTGACCCGCCGGCCGCGCTGCAACGGCCCGCCGGTCGGCGCGGCCAGGCGCCCCGCACCCGGAGCGCCCGGCCGGTCCACCCGCACCACGTCCGCGCCGAGGTCCGCGAGCACCATGCACCCGAACGGCGCCGGGGCGAGGCTCGCGAGTTCGACCACCCGCACCCCGGCGAGCGGCCCACCCCGCGCCGCCGTCACGCGACGCCGGCCGTTTCGGCGGGACGGGCGGCCAGCCGGTCGACCAGGTCGGCGGGGGGTGTGAACCGGTCGCCGTAGCGGTCAGCCAGTTCGGTGGCGCGGGCCGCGAAGCCGGCCGGGCCGCCCGCGTACTGCCGGACGTAGCGGATCACCCCTCCGGTCCAGGCCGGGAAGCCGATGCCGAAGATCGAGCCGATGTTGGCGTCGGTCTCGGTACGCAGCACGCCCTCGTCGAGGCAGCGCAGCGCGTCCAGCGCCTCGGCGAAGAGCATCCGCTCCTGGAGGTCGGTGAAGGGCACCGCCCGACCAGCGTCGGTGGCCAGGTCGGCAAGGCCGGGCCAGAGCCGGCCGCGGGTGCCCTCGTCGTAGGAGTAGAAGCCGCGCCCAGCGGCACGCCCCGGCCGGTCGTACGCGTCGACCAGCTCGTCGACGAGCCGGTGCGCCGGCAGCGGCAGGAACTCCTCGCTGGCCGCCTCGAACTGGCGGCGGATCCGCTGGATCAGGATGAGGCTGACCTCGTCGGCCAGCGCGAGCGGCCCGGTGGGATAGCCGGCCTGAAGGGCGGCCTGCTCCACCGAGGCGGCGGGAACACCCTCGGCGACCATGCCGACCGCCTCGTCGATGAACCGGCCGATCACCCGGCTGGTGAAGAAACCCCGGCCGTCGTTGACCACGATCGGGGTCTTGCCGATCCGCCGACCCAGGTCGAACGCCCGCGCCAGCGCGGCGTCACCGGTCCGTTCGCCGACCACGATCTCCAGCAGGGGCATCCGGTCCACCGGGGAGAAGAAGTGCATGCCGATGAAGTCGGCCGGGCGGTCCACCCCGGCGGCGAGCCCGGTGATCGGCAGGGTAGAGGTGTTGGAGGCGATCAGCGCGTCGGGCGCCAGCACCGGCAGCACCTCGGCGAACACGGCCTGCTTCAGCGCCGGGTCCTCGAAGACCGCCTCGATGACCGCGTCGCATCCAGCGAGGGCGTCCACCTGGTCGGTGGTGGTGATCCGGTCCAGCACCGCGCGGGCCTCCGCCTCCGTGGCGCGGCCCTTACGGACCTTGCGGGCCAGCAGCCGTTCGGCGTGCTCCCGGGCCCGCCCGGCGGCCTCGGGCGAGACGTCCCTGACCACGACGTCCAGGCCGGCGCTGGCGCAGACGTACGCGATGCCCGCGCCCATCATGCCGGCGCCGAGCACCGCCACCCGCCGCACCGGCGGAACGTCGACGGACGGTCGGGCGGCACCACCGTTGACGGCCTTCAGATCGAAGAAGAAGGCCCCGATCATGTTCTTGGCGACCTGCCCGGTGAGCAGGCCGATCAGGTGCCGGGTCTCCACGGTCAGGGCGGTCTCCAGGTCGACCTGTGCGCCTTCGACGGCGGTGGCCAGGATCGCCTCGGGTGCGGGCAGCCGGGCACCCTTGAGCTGCTTGCGCAGGGTGGCCGGGAAGGCGGGCAGCTGGGCGGCCAGAGAACGGCTGGCCGGGGTGCCACCGGGCATCCGGTAGTCCGGTCGGTCCCACGGCTGTTTGGGAGACGGGTTCGCGGCGATCCAGGCCCGCGCGCGGTCCAGCAGCTCCGCCTCGGTGGCGACCACCTCGTCCACGATGCCGGCGGCCAGGGCATCGGACGGGCGCATCCGCCGGCCGGTGAGCAGCACAGTGGTCAGCGCACCCGCCAGGCCGAGCATCCGTACCGTCCGGGTGACACCGCCGGCCCCGGGCAGCAGGCCCAGGGTCACCTCGGGCAGCCCGAGCCGGCTGTCCGGCACGTCCAGCGCGATCCGGTGGTGGCAGGCGAGCGCGATCTCCAGCCCGCCGCCGAGCGCGGAGCCGTTGACGGCCGCGACCACCGGCCGGCCCAGTGTCTCCAGGCGGCGCAGGTCCCGTTTGATGGTGCCGAGCAGCTCCGCCAGCGCGGGCGCGTCCTCGCGGGTGGCCCGGATCATCTCGGGCAGGTCACCGCCGGCGAAGAACGTCGACTTCGCGCTGGTCACGATGACTCCGGTCACGTCGTCGCGTTCGGCCTCCAGCCGGTCGAGGATCGCGCTCATCGAGGCGGCGTACGCGCGGTTCATGGTGTTGGCGGACTGCTCGGGGTCGTCCAGGGTGAGCGTGACGATGCCGTCGGCGCCGCGGTCGTACCGGATGGTGGTGGTCATGGTCGTCCTCCGGGTCAGCAGCGCTCGAGAACGGTGGCGACGCCCATGCCGCCACCGATGCAGAGGGTCACCACGGCGCGGCGCAGGTCGCGGCGCTCCAACTCGTCCAACGCGGTGCCGAGCAGCATCGCTCCGGTCGCGCCGAGCGGATGGCCGAGAGCGATCGCCCCGCCGTTGACGTTCACCCGGTCCGGGTCGAGGCCCAGGTCGCGGACGTACTTGAGCACCACAGCGGCGAACGCCTCGTTGATCTCGAACAGGTCGATGTCGTCGAGGGTGAGCCCGGCGACGGCGAGCGCCTTGTGGGTGGCCGGGATCGGGCCGGTCAACATCAGCGTCGGGTCCGCGCCGGTGACCGCCGCGCCGGCGATCCGGGCGCGCGGAGTGAGGCCGAGATCCCGACCCACCTGCTCCGAACCGATCAGCACCAGCGCCGCGCCGTCCACGATGCCGGACGAGTTGCCGGCGTGGTGGACGTGCTCGATGGCCTCCAGCCAGTGGAACTTCTGCAACGCGACCGCGTCGAAGCCCGCCGCCTCACCCATCGTGGCGAAGGATGGGATGAGCCGGGCCAGCGCCTCCCGGGTGGTCTCCGGGCGCGGGTGCTCGTCGACGGTGAGGATGTCCAGCCCGTTGCCGTCACGGACCGGCACCACCGAGCGGGCGAAGTACCCGCCGGCCATCGCCTTGGCGGCCCGCTCCTGCGACCGCAGCGCGTAGCCGTCCACGTCGTCGCGGGTGAAGCCCTCCAGGGTCGCGATCAGGTCGGCGCTGACCCCCTGCGGCACGAACGACGTGGCCAGGGCGGTCTGCGGGTCGGTGGCCCAGGCCGCGCCGTCGGAGCCCATCGGCACCCGGGACATCGACTCCACCCCGCCGGCGAGCAACAGGTGCTCCCAGCCGGAGCGGATCCGCGCGGCGGCGGAGTTGACCGCCTCCAGCCCGGAGGCGCAGAACCGGTTGAGCTGCACCCCACCAACCTCGTCGGGCAGCCCGGCCAGCAGCGCGGCGGCCCGTGCCAGGTCGCCACCCTGCTCGCCGACCGGAGTCACGATGCCCAGCAGCAGATCCTCCAGCCGACCGACGTCCAGGCCGGGATTGCGCTCACGCAACGCGTCGATCAGGCCGACCACCAGGGAGATCGGCTTGACCCCGTGCAGCGCGCCGGTGTCCCGGCCGCGTCCGCGCGGGGTGCGGACCGCGTCATAGACGTACGCCTCAGAGGGCACGGGCGATCAGCTCCTTCATGATCTCGTTGGTGCCGCCGTAGATCTTCTGGACGCGGGCGTCGGCGTACATCCGGGCGATCGGGTATTCCGTCGTGTAGCCGTAGCCGCCGAACAGTTGCAGGCACCGGTCGATGACCTCGCACTGCCCGTCGGTGAGCCACGACTTCGCCATCGCCGCGGTCGCCACGTCCAGGTCGCCGCGGCTGTGCCGGACGATGCAGTCGTCCAGGAAGACCCGGCTGACCCGGGTACGCGTCGCGCACTCGGCGAGCACCATCCGGGTGTTCTGGTGGCCCATCAGGGTCTTGCCGAAGGCGGTGCGCTCCTTGGCGTACGCGACGGTCAGCGCGACGGCCCGTTCCATTGCCGCGACCGCGCCGACGCCGATCACCAGCCGTTCCTGCGGGAGCTGCTGCATGAGCTGGATGAAGCCCAGCCCTTCGGCGCCGCCGAGCAGGTTGGCCGCCGGTACCCGGAACTCGTCGAAGAACAGCTCTGCGGTGTCGTTGGCGTGCAGCCCGATCTTGGACAACAGTCGGCCGCGGCGGAAGCCTTCCGGGTCGCCGCCCACCTCGCAGATCAGCAGGGAGACGCCGGCTGCCCGCTGCTCGGGGTCGGTCTTCACGGCCACGATGATCAGATCGGCCAGGCCACCGTTGGTGATGAACGTCTTCGCGCCGGTGACCAGGTAGTCGTCGCCGTCACGGACCGCCCTGGTCCGCATCGCCTGAAGATCGGAGCCGCCGTCTGGCTCGGTCATCGCGATCGCGCCGACCAGCTCGCCGCTGCACAGGCCGGGCAGCCAGCGTCGCTTCTGCTCCTCGCTGCCGTACGCGACCAGGTAACCGGTGACGATGCCACTGTGGACGGCCAGCCCGAGGCTGCTCTCCCCGGTGTACGCCTGCTCGTGCAGCATCACGGCCTCGTGGGTGAACCCACCGCCCCCGCCGCCGTACTCCTCCGGGACGGACAGGCCGAGCAGCCCCAGCTCACCGGCGCGCCGGTAGTGCTCGCGGTCCGGGTGGCCCTGCTCCTGAAGGCGGTCGGCGTGCGGCAGGACCTCCTTGGTGAAGAAGGTGCGGGCCAGGTCGGCCAGGTCGTCGTGCTCCGGCTCGCGCCAGGGCGAGAGGGGACCGTCGAGTGGGGGCGTCGGCATGTGCACCACCCTCGCGCGCTGTTGGCGGCATGTCAATAAGTAGAGATCCGCGGGCGGAGACCGGTTCTGGGTCGTCCGCGAAGGGCAGATGTCCGCAGCCCGCCAGCGCCACGTGCCGGGCGTACGCCTCGCGACTGCCCGCTACGACGGCGACTCACGTCGTCCGGATGCCGCCAACCGCTCAGCGAGTGCGACGACACGGTCGCGGAGTTCGTCCGGGCGTTCGATGACGAACGGCAGGTCGAGCGCGGCGAGCACACCGGGTAACCAGTCGAGACTCTCTGCCCGGATCTCCACGTCCTGCCAGCCTTCGTCCGCACCCTCCCGCACCTCGGCGACGCTGGCCGGTAGCTGCCTGCGGATCTGCTCAGGTGTTCCTTGTATCCGTAGCGACACCGCATGCTGGTAGGGCGCCTGTGCCATCGAGGTGAGGAGGTGCCCTGCCGGATCGTTCCCGGCGGGCGGCTCGAACGAGCCGGGCAGCGTTCTCGCGTCCGCGATGCGGTCGAGCCGAAGGGTTCGATCCTCACCGATATCCGGATCGGCCCCGATGACATACCACCGGCCCGCATGGTTGACCAGCCCGAACGGATGCAGGGCGCGGACGCTACGCCTGCCGTTGCGCGAGGTGTACTGGAGTGAGATCGGCCGCTGCTGGCGGACCGCCTCGGCGACGGTGAGTAGTACATCTGCCTGCGGCGCAGGGAAGTCGTCGGGTTCGGTGGTGAAGGCTAGGGACTGGAGTACGGCGTCCAGCCGGTCCGCGATCCGCGACGGCAGGACGCGCCGGATTTTCGCGGCGGCAGTCTCACCCGCCGTACCTGTAGCCGTCGCCAGCCCGGCACGGCGGCCGGCAACCAGGCCGAGCAGGACGGCCAAGGCTTCGTCGTCGCTGAACATCAGCGGCGGCAGACGATAGCCGGCGGCGAGCCGATACCCGCCGTAGCGACCGCGCACCGACTCCACTGGCACGTCGAGGTCGACCAGGTGACTCACATAGCGCCGCACCGTGCGCGGTTCGACACCGAGGCGCTCGGCAAGCTCGGCCATTGTCCGGACACCGCCGGACTGCAAGAGCCCCAGCAGTGCGAGCACCTGGGCTGTCGGTCGTGCCATGGTCTGAACCTAATCCGAATACTGGACCAGATCTGTCCGGTATTCAGGTTAGCGTCCTGACGACAGACCGGTCCCGACCGTACTGAGCAGGGAGAAGACAGTGGATTTTGTCTCGATCCGCATCATCACTGGCGACATCAACCGCCTGGTCGGCTTCTACGAGAAGATCACCGGCGTGCAGGCGGCCTGGGGCAACGAGGACTTCGCCGAGTTGCGCACTGCCCACGGCACGCTGGCGATTGGCAGTACCCGCACGGTCCCGCTATTCGCGCCAGGGTCGGCCCGCCCGGCCGACAACCACACCGTGATCATCGAGTTCCTCGTGGCAGACGTGGACGCGCTTTACGAGAAGCTGAAGAACGTGGTGGAGGACTTCGTGAACGAGCCCACGACCATGCCCTGGGGTAACCGAGCCCTGCTCTTCCGCGACCCCGACGGCAACCTGGTCAACTTCTTCACCCCGGTCGTCGACCGGGTGCAGCGAGCGCGAACGGCGGCCGATCGGTGAGCTGCCGATAGGGTCGGGCAGATGAGTGTCGAGACGGCTCCGCGCCGCCGCCGTTTGGAGCCGGACGCCCGGCGGGGGCAGATCCTGGCGTGTGCGGTCCGGCTGTTCGGCGAACGCCCGTACGCGGACGTGTCGACCACCGACATCGCCCGGGAGGCCGGTGTCGCTCGCGGCCTGGTCAACCACTACTTCGGTGCCAAGAAGGGCCTCTACCTGGAGGTCGTCCGGGTCATGGTGACCATCCCGGAGGTCGCCGTGGAGCGCCTGCCCAAGGGGGACCTGCGGACCCGGGTCGACGCCAGCGTCACCTGGTTCCTCGACGTGGTGTCCCGGCACAGCACCTCCTGGCTCGCCGCCGTCACCGCCCGGGGGATGGGCGGCGACGCCGACGTCGAGCGGGTGCTCGCCGAGGCCGAGGAGGTCGCCGCGGACCGGATGCTCGTCGCCGTCGGTCTGGCTGGCCAGGCTGCGCACCACGAGGAGCTTCGCGGCATGGTGCGGGCGTACTGCGGGTTGGCGACGTCGACCGCCCGGGAGTGGCTACAGCGTGGCGCCCTGACCCGCGCACAGGTGCACCTGCTGCTCACCACCACCCTGCTGACCATCGTCGAACAGGTCATCCCGCAGGTCATCGCCGATGACGGTCCGACCGGTCGTCGGTGCATTCCGCCTAGGACCTGACCCGGGTGGGTGACGCAGGCCATGGAAGCGATGGCGCGGGTGAAATAGGCATACGAGCTATGGTTATTTCGCTGACCCAGGGGTACGCCAGTGCTTGCGGCACCTGGTTCGTCACATCACCGAGGGGGACGCATGAACCCATCCGCCCTGTCCTACGAGGTTTTCGTCTCGGATGGTCCGGTTCGAGCGGGTGACCAGCGCATGCCGGACGGCTCGCGGATCCACTGGAACCCGATCTCGTCCACGCTGATCTTCGGGACCGAGGAGGCGCTCCTCGTGGATCCCCCGTTCACTCACGAGCAGATCGCGACGGTGGGTGACTGGATCGCACAGTCGGGCAAACGGCTGACCTACATCTACGCCACTCACGGGCACGGCGACCACTGGTTCGGCGCCGGTGAGCTGGTCAAGCGCTTCCCCGGGGCCGTCACCTACGCGACGCCCGGCACCATCGACGTCATGCGCCAGCAGGCCACCGTCGGGCGGAGCCAGCTGTTCGACCAGGTCTTCCCCGGCCTGATTCCGGAAACACCGGTCGACGCCGTGCCCGTGCCTGCCGATGGATTCCTGCTCGAGGGCAACCTTATCCAGCCGGTCGAGACCGGGCACACCGACACCGACCAGACGACAGTCCTGCACGTCCCGTCGATCGGCCTCGTGGTTGCCGGTGACGTCGTCTACAACGGCGTTCACCAGTACATCGTGGAGACAGCCGACGGTGGCCTGCGGGAATGGCTCAAGGCTCTCGACCGCGTCGAGGCGCTCGCGCCCCGCGCAGTCGTCGCCGGCCACAAGAACCGCGACCGCCCGGACGACCCGGCCAGCATCGATCAGACCCGGAACTACCTGCTGAACGTGGAGCGACTGCTGGCCGAGAAGCCGACTGCCCGAGAGTTCTTCGACGAGATGGTGCGGCTCTACCCAGACTGGGTGAATCCGGGACCGGCGTGGTACGGGGCGCTCGCCCTGCTCGGTGAGTGAGCTGACGGTGCCCTCGGTTCCCGACAGCGCGGCAGGTGTGGTGGTCGCGCCGTGGATCGCCACCGCCAGATACGAGCTGGACCAGGCCCCAGGGGGTCTCGGGCTTGTCCAGGATCTGCTCAACACGATCTCGGCTGGCGTGCCACGGCAGGCCGATCTCCTTGACGACCTGACCAGTGCTACCGAGTGGGCACAGCAGGCCGTCGTCCAGTGGTCGACGGCCACCGGGCGGCCGGCACCCGACGTCACGCTTGACGCTGCGGGACTCCGGGCGCTGCGGATCTTCCGCGAGGAACTGCGGGACGGGATCGACGCCAGACTCCACGTCCCGGCGGAACCTGGGCAACCCGGCACCGGGGCGCCGGACCGTGCACCGACCGGGTCCCGGACCAGCGGCGCCACCCTTCGGCTCGATCGGAACGGATCCGTCCACCTCGACCCCGCCGGGGTCGGAGCCGATCTGCTGATCTCGCTCGTTCTCGCCGCGCTGTTCGAGGCGCAACTCGCCGACGTCGGGCGGCGGATCAAGACCTGCCGCAACCCCCGCTGCCGGGTGGCGTTCTACGACCGCTCGCGCAACAACAGCGGGGTGTGGCACTCCGTGCGTGTCTGCGGGCACCCGACCAACCTGCGCGCCCACCGCGCACGCCAGCGGCAAGCGGATTGACCTGGCCGGTCAGGCGGCGCGGCGTTCGTCGGCCTGGCCGCTGCGCGCGGGTCGGCCGGTACGCGCTGCCGGGGCGGCGTACCGGTCGGCGGCCTGCGCCGGGTACGACTCGGCGCGGACCACCCGCAGCGACCGGTCCACCTCGTCGGCGCCGAACCGCCAGCGCGACGGCGTCGGTTGCCGCTGCGGCGCGGGCCCACCGGGGCGCAGACCGGGCCGGGACAGCAGCACGGTGATCAGGTAGCCGACCACCAGGAAGCCGTGGCTTACCAACCGTTCACCGCCCACCGAGCCGGTGGCCAGGTCGTTGACCGAGAGCAGCAGCAAGGTGCCGACGAACGCGCTGAGCATCGGCAGCAGCCCGGCCGGCGGGCTGCGACGCACCGCCACGAAGAGGAAGCCGGCGCCCACCGCGACGTTCCAGGCGGCTGACTCGTGCCACAGGTGCTGACCGGTGGGGTGCAGGTGATCGGCGGCGGCGCCCCGGCCCACCTGGGCCAGCCCGAGCACCAACTGCACCGCGCCGAGCAGCCCGAGCGCCGCGCGCAGCCCGGCGACCAGCTTGCCGCGCCCGAACGCCGCGCGCAGCCCGGCGACCGACCGACCGCCCGCGACCAACCCGCCTCGCCGCCACCACGGCCGACGGGCCGGTGCCGCCGCGATGGCGGCCAGAATCGCCTCGGTCCGGTCGGGCACGTCGGTGACCAGACGGGTACGAACCCGACGGGTCACCGCAGCCGCCGCCGTGAACCAGGCCCGACAATCGGCACACCCGTCGAGGTGCCCCTGCACCGCCGTCAGTTCGGCGGCGGTCTCCTCCCCGTCCAACTGCGCGGACAGGACCTCCCGCCACTGCTCACACCCCATGTACCGGTAGTCGCTCCGGGGGCCGCTCCGGTTCCCGGGGACCGTGGCCTGTTGTGGAATACTCGCCCGATCATGACGCGTTACGGCCTGCTGATCCTGCCCGCCACCAACCGGGTGTACGCCCGCTCCGCCATCGACCTCACCCGGGCCGAGCTGGAGATCTTCGGTCTCTCGGCCCTCGACGGCCAGATCGGCGAGTTGGACACCGAGGTGGTCGGTGGGGCCTCCTACGTCACGTTCACCGGTGACGGGTTGACCGAGCGGGACCTGACCGTCCTGGGCAATCTCTCCGCCGGGTACGCGCTGTTCGAGATCGTCGGTGAGCTGCTGCGCCCGATCGAGTGGAGCCGGCTGGACCGCTACGACGACGACCTGCTCACCATCCAGAAGTACCCGGGCAAGACCAACGAGCAGTTCACCAAGCTGCTGCTCAACGTCACCCTGCTCGCCTCGGACTGGGCCACCGAGATGACCAGCCGGCGGTTCCGGGTGCTCGACCCGCTCTGCGGCCGGGGCACCACACTCAACCAGGCGCTGATGTATGGCTTCGACGCCGCCGGGATCGAGCGCGACCAGAAGGACGTCGAGGCGTACCGGGCGTTCATCACCACCTGGCTGAAGCAGAAGCGGGTCAAGCACCGGGTGCTGGAGTCCGGACCGGTGCGGCGGGAGCGCAAGGTGGTCGGCCGGCGGGTGCGGATCGAGCTGGCGCCGACCCGCGAGGAGCACAAGGCCGGTCAGACCCAACTGCTGGACGTGGTCAACGCCGACACCGCCCGCTCGGCGGAGTTCTTCCGCCCGGAGACCGTCGACCTGGTCGTCGCCGACGCGCCATACGGCGTGCAGCACGGCAGCCGTACGGCCGAGAAGGGCCTGACCCGTGATCCGCTGGCGTTGCTCGCGGACGCCGCGCCGGTCTGGGCGCGGTTGCTGCGTCCCGGCGGTGCGCTCGGAATCTCCTGGAACACCCACGTCGCCAGTCGCGAGGACGCGGCGGCGGCGTTGGCCGACGCCGGGCTGACCGTGGTCGACGCCGAGCCCTACCGCGCGCTGCGGCACCGGGTCGACCAGTCGATCATGCGCGACGTGCTGGTGGCCCGCCGCCCGGCCTGACCCGGCCCACTGCCCGGCCCGCCGCCCGGCCTGAACGGCCTCGCCCCCCGCCATGCGCCACCCATTTGGGTCGCGCATGGTCTCTCTCGTCTGTCCTTTGCTCTGCACCCGCGGAGGCGACACTCACGCTCTGTAGCTGGTGCCTCCGCGGGTGCAGAGCAAAGGGGGCGGACAACAGGCCTTGGCCTCGCCGACGGTCCAGGGCCTGTGCCGCATTTCACCTGTTCAGTGCATGGGTGTGAAAACCACGTCAAGAAAAGGTTCGGCTCCGTCATGGTCGCGTTATGACCCCTGCCGACCGGTGGGTGGTGGGGCTTTGATTGCCCGGCGCGACCGGAAGGCGGTCGCGACGAACCTTTCCGGTATGAGGAGTCAGCGTGTCTGACGTGGTGTTCGTGGTCCTGACGGTGGTGCTGTTCGCAGTGCTCGCCCTGGTGGTCCGGGCGGTGGAGAAGCTGTGAACGCGGTCAACGCCGTCGGTCTGGTGCTCGCGATCGTCCTGGGCGCGTTCCTGTTGTTCGCCCTGCTGTTTCCGGAGCGCTTCTGATGACCATGACAACAGCGGGCGTCATCTTCATCGTGACGCT
Source organism: Micromonospora zamorensis (assembly GCF_900090275.1). NCBI lineage: Bacteria > Bacillati > Actinomycetota > Actinomycetes > Micromonosporales > Micromonosporaceae > Micromonospora > Micromonospora zamorensis. The sequence goes on from NZ_LT607755.1 coordinate 6,881,089, forward strand.
GGTGGCGGCCCTCGTCGCCGTCTACAAGCCGTTCGGCGACTACATGTTCCGGGCGGTCGCCGGGACGAAGCAGTCGCGGGTCGAGCGGGGAATCTTCCGCCTGATCGGGGTCAACCCGGCCGCCGAGCAGACCTGGGGGGTGTACGCCCGCAGCGTGCTCGCGTTCTCCGCGGTCTCGCTCCTGTTCCTGTACCTGTTCCAGCGCGTACAGAACCATTTGTGGCTGTCCCTGGGCTTCGACCCGGTGGTGCCGCACGGTGCGTGGAACACTGCCGTGTCGTTCGTGACCAACACCAACTGGCAGTCGTACTCGGGTGAGTCGACCATGGGTCACCTGGTGCAGATGGCCGGCCTGGCCGTGCAGAACTTCGTATCTGCGGCGGTCGGCATCGCGGTGGCGGTCGCCCTGGTACGCGGCTTCGCCCGCAGCCGCACCGGGCAGCTCGGCAACTTCTGGGTCGACCTGACCCGGATCGTGCTGCGGATCCTGCTGCCGATCGCCGTGCTCGGCGCCATCGCGCTGATGATCGGCGGCGTGGTGCAGAACCTCTCCGGCGGCACCGACGTGAGCACGCTGACCGGTGGCACCCAGACCATCACCGGTGGTCCGGTCGCCAGCCAGGAAGTGATCAAGGAGCTGGGCACCAATGGTGGCGGCTTCTACAACGTCAACAGCGCCCACCCGTTCGAGAACCCCACCAGCTGGACGAACTGGCTGGAGATCTTCCTGATCTTCCTGATCCCGTTCAGCCTGCCCCGGGTCTTCGGCCGGATGGTGGGGCAGAACCGGCAGGGCTACGCCATCGCCGCGGTGATGGGCATCCTCGCGTTCATCAGCGTCGTCATCACCAACGTCTTCGAGCTGGCCGGCCACGGCACGGTGCCACAGGCGGTCGGCGCGGCCCTGGAGGGCAAGGAGGTGCGGTTCGACGTGTCGAACTCGGCCACCTTCGCCGCCGCCACCACGCTGACCTCGACCGGTGCGGTCAACTCGTTCCACGACTCGTTCACCTCACTCGGCGGCATGATGACCATGGTCAACATGATGCTCGGCGAGGTCGCGCCGGGCGGCACTGGCTCCGGGCTGTACGGCCTGCTCATACTCGCGGTGATCACGGTCTTCGTGGCTGGCCTGATGGTGGGTCGCACCCCGGAGTACCTGGGTAAGAAGATCGGGTCGCGGGAGATCAAGTTCGCCTCGCTCTACTTCCTGATCACGCCGATCCTGGTGCTCGTCGGCACGGCGGCCGCGTTCGCCACCGGAAACAACTCCACGGCGCTCAACGTCGGCCCGCACGGCCTCTCCGAGGTGCTGTACGCGTTCACCTCGGCCAGCAACAACAACGGCTCAGCCTTCGGCGGCATCACTGTCAACACCACCTGGTGGGACACCGCGCTCGGGTTGTGCATGCTGCTGGGCCGATTCCTGCCGCTCATCTTCGTGCTCGCGTTGGCCGGCTCGCTGGCCCGCCAGGCACCCACCCCCGCGTCCGAGGGCACTCTGCCGACCCACCGACCGCTGTTCATCGGCATGGTCGTCGGCGTCACGGTGGTCCTCGTCGCGCTGACCTTCCTGCCCGCGCTCGCGCTCGGCCCGCTGGCAGAGGGGCTCTGACCATCATGAGGAACAAGGACATGTCCGTCACCTCTGTGACATCCGGGACCGACGAGCAACCGACCGCAGGCACCCCGGCCACCCAGGGCAACCGGATCGGCGGGGGCCTGCTCGACCCCAAGCAGCTCATCCGGTCCCTCCCGGACGCGGTACGCAAGCTCAACCCGACCACGCTGTGGCGCAACCCGGTGATGCTGATCGTGGAGGTCGGCGCGGCCTTCACCACGGTCCTGGCGGTGATCGACCCGTCGGTGTTCGCCTGGGCGATCACCATCTGGCTGTGGCTGACCGTGGTCTTCGCCAACCTCGCCGAGGCGGTCGCCGAGGGCCGGGGCAAGGCCCAGGCCGCCGCGCTGCGGCAGGCCAAGCAGGACACCATCGCCACCCGGTTGATCGACTGGAAGCCCGGCGCACGGGCCAACACCTACCGGGACGAGGCGGTGCCCGCGCCCGCGCTGCGTCAGGGCGACATCGTGCTCATCGAGGCGGGCGGCATCATCCCCGGTGACGGCGACATCGTCGAGGGCATCGCCAGCGTCGACGAGTCGGCAATCACCGGCGAGTCGGCCCCGGTCATCCGGGAGTCCGGTGGTGACCGCAGCGCGGTCACCGGTGGCACCAAGGTGCTCTCCGACCAGATCATCGTGAAGATCACCCAGAAGCCGGGGGAGAGCTTCATCGACCGGATGATCGCCCTGGTCGAGGGCGCCAACCGGCAGAAGACGCCGAACGAGATCGCGCTGAACATCCTGCTCGCTGCGCTCACGGTCATCTTCCTGCTGGCCGTTGTCACCCTCCAGCCGCTGGCGATCTTCTCCAAGGCGTACCAGGCGGCCGCGCCGGACAGCGGGGCGATCACCGGTTCCGGTGTCACCGGGGTCGTGCTGGTCTCGCTGCTGGTCTGCCTGATCCCGACCACCATCGGCGCCCTGCTCTCCGCCATCGGAATCGCCGGCATGGACCGGCTGGTGCAGCGCAACGTCCTCGCCATGAGCGGCCGGGCCGTCGAGGCGGCCGGTGACGTCAACACCCTGCTGCTGGACAAGACCGGCACCATCACGCTGGGCAACCGGCAGGCCGCCGAGTTCGTACCCGTCGAGGGCGTCACGGCCGCGACCGTGGCCGACGCCGCGCAGCTGTCCAGCCTGGCCGACGAGACCCCGGAGGGGCGCTCGGTGGTCGTACTGGCGAAGAACGAGTTCGGGTTGCGCGAGCGGGAGCCCGGCGTGATGCCGCACGCCACGTTCGTACCGTTCACCGCGCAGACCCGGATGAGCGGCGTCGACATGGCGCCGGAGGCCAGCGTGGACGGCGGGGCCTCCGGAACGGGGCGTCGGGTCCGCAAGGGTGCCGCCGCCGCGGTGATGAAGTGGGTACGGGAGAACGGCGGCCACCCGACCGAACAGGTCGGCGAGATCGTGGACGCGATCAGCGGCACCGGCGGCACCCCGCTGGTGGTCGCCGAGCACATCGACGGTGAACCCGCCCGCGCCCTGGGCGTCATCCACCTCAAGGACGTCGTGAAGTCCGGCATGCGCGAGCGGTTCGACGAGATGCGCCGGATGGGCATCCGGACCGTGATGATCACCGGTGACAACCCGCGCACCGCGAAGGCCATCGCCGACGAGGCCGGGGTGGACGACTTCCTGGCCGAGGCCACGCCGGAGGACAAGCTCGCGCTGATCAAGCGGGAGCAGGAGGGCGGCCGCCTGGTCGCGATGACCGGTGACGGCACCAACGACGCCCCGGCCCTCGCCCAGGCCGACGTCGGCGTGGCGATGAACACCGGTACGTCGGCCGCCAAGGAGGCCGGCAACATGGTCGACCTCGACTCGGACCCGACCAAACTGATCGAGATCGTGGAGATCGGCAAGCAGTTGCTGATCACCCGCGGCGCGCTGACCACGTTCAGCATCGCCAACGACATCGCGAAGTACTTCGCGATCATCCCGGCCATGTTCGCCGGCCTCTACCCGAGCCTGGACGCGCTGAACATCATGCGGCTGTCCAGCCCGGAGTCGGCGATCCTGTCCGCGGTCATCTTCAACGCCCTGGTGATCATCGCGCTGATCCCACTCGCCCTGCGGGGCGTGCGGTACCGGCCGGCGGCCGCGTCGAAGCTGCTCAGCCGCAACCTGCTGGTCTACGGGCTGGGCGGCATCATCGTGCCGTTCATCGGGATCAAACTCATCGACCTGCTCATCCAGTTCATCCCGGGGATTTCGTGATGCGCCTACCGACCTGGATCGCCCAACACCTCGCCGCGCTGCGCGCCGTACTCGTCTTCACGGTGCTGCTCGGCCTGGTCTACCCGCTGGCCCTGGTGGCGCTCGGTCAGCTGCCCGGCCTCAACCACAAGGCCGACGGCTCGCTGATCACCGTGGGCGGGGACACCGTCGGCAGCGCGCTGATCGGCCAGTCCTTCACCGACGCGGACGGCAACCCCGTCGCCCGCTACTTCCAGTCCCGCCCGTCCGCCGCTGGCGACGGCTACGACCCGACGTCCACCTCGGCCAGCAACCTGGGCCCGGAGAGCGTGGTCGACACCATCGCCACCGACCCGGAGGAGTCCAGCGAGAGCCTGCTCACCCAGGTGTGCGGGCGCAGCAAGTCCGTCGGTGAACTCAACGGCGTCGACGGCCGGCGCCCCTTCTGCACCGACGACGGGGTGGGCGCCGTGCTCGCGGTCTTCCGCGCCGACGGTCTGACCGGCCCGGTCACCCGGGTGGTCAGCGTCAACCAGGCTGCCCCGGCCACTCCGTTCGTCACCGAGTACGAGGGTGTCGCTGTGGAGCCGGCCCAGCCCGGCGAGGACTACGTGGCCGCCGGCGGGGTGGTCACCCCGATCCGCGGCGACGCGCCCGCCGAGCCGGCAGTGCCCGCCGACGCGGTCACCGCCAGCGGCAGCGGTCTCGACCCGCAGATCAGCCCGGCGTACGCCGAGTTGCAGGTGAACCGGGTCGCGCGCGAGCGTGGCGCGGACCCGGCGGCGGTCCGCAAGCTGGTCAAGGAGCACACCGGCGGGCGCGGGCTCGGCTTCATGGGCGAGCCCGGGGTCAACGTGTTGGAGCTCAACATCGCCCTCGACAAGCAGTTCGCCGCACGCTGAGCACACTCTGGGCGGGGCCGTGCCAACCGGGCACGGCCCCGCCCGCCGATCTGACCAGGGAGGATGGTCCCCGTGCCACGCGGAGAACTGCGCATCTATCTCGGGGCGGCCCCCGGCGTCGGTAAGACGTACGCCATGTTGGAGGAAGCCCAACGGCGGGCCGCGCGCGGCACCGACGTGGTGATCGGCTTCGTGGAAACCCACGGTCGCCAGCACACCGCCGCGATGCTCGCCGACCTGGAGCAGGTGCCCCGCCGCACGATGGAGTACCGGGGCGTCGAGTTCACCGAGATGGACCTCGACGCGGTGCTGGCCCGCCGGCCGGAGATCGCGGTGGTCGACGAGTTGGCGCACACCAACGTGCCCGGTTCCCGGCACGACAAGCGCTGGCAGGACATCCAGGAGCTGCTCGACGCGGGGATCGACGTGCTGTCCACGGTCAACGTGCAGCACCTGGAGTCGGTCAACGACGTCGTCGCCCAGATCACCGGCACCACCCAGCGGGAGACCGTGCCGGACGAGATCGTCCGCGCCGCCGAACAGGTCGAGCTGGTCGACATGACCCCCGAGGCGCTGCGCCGGCGGATGGCGCACGGCAACATCTACCGACCCGACAAGATCGACGCCGCGCTGGGCAACTACTTCCGGGTCGGCAACCTCACCGCGCTGCGCGAACTGGCGCTGATCTGGCTGGCCGACAAGGTCGACGAGCAGCTCGACCGCTACCGCAGCCAGCAGGGCATCGCCGCCACCTGGGAGGCCCGGGAACGGGTCGTGGTGGCACTGACCGGTGGCCCGGAGGGTGAGACGCTGGTCCGGCGCGCGGCCCGGGTCGCGGCCCGCAGCAAGGGCGCCGACCTGCTCGCCGTGCACGTGGCCCGCAGCGACGGCCTGGCCGGCGCCGACCCGGCCCAACTGGCCCGTCAGCGGGTGCTCGTGGAGAGTCTGGGTGGCACGTACCACCAGGTGCTCGGCACCGACGTACCGGCCGCTCTGCTGGACTTCGCCCAGGGCGTGAACGCCACCCAGCTGGTGCTCGGCGCCAGCCGACGGGGTCGCCTCGCGCAGATCTTCGCCCGGGGCGTCGGGGTGACCACCACAGCGCTGTCCGGGTCGATCGACGTGCACCTGGTCACCCACAAGCAGGCCGGCAAGGGCCGCCGAGCCATGGCCGTGCCGGCGGCGCTGTCCCGGCGTCGACGGCTGCTCGGCTTCGGTCTGGCCGCGCTGGGGATGCCGCTGCTCACCCTGCTGCTGAGGACACTGCCCGACCTGACGCTGACCAACGACATCCTGCTGTTCCTCGCCGGGGTCGTCGGTGTCGCGCTGGTCGGTGGGGTGTGGCCGGCCCTGGTCGCCGCGCTCGGCGGCTCGCTGCTGCTCAACTGGTTCTTCACACCGCCCTACCGCACGTTGACCATCGCCGAGGCCGACAACCTGCTCGCCCTGGCCGTCTTCGTCGCCGTGGCGCTGGCGGTGAGCTGGGTCGTCGACGTGGCCGCCCGGCGCACCCGGGAGGCCGCCCGCGCCGCCGCCGACGCGCAGACCCTCGCCGCCCTCGCCGGTGGCGTGCTGCGCGGCGAACGCCCACTTCCCGCACTGCTGGAACAGCTCCGGGAGACCTTCGGGCTGCGCGCCGTGAGCGTCCTGGAGCTGGCCGAGGACGCCAGCGGGCGCCCCGAACGGGCCCGCGAGGAGCACGCCTGGTGTGTCGTGGCCAGCGTCGGCGAGAGCCCGCCCTGCACACCCGAAGGCGGTGAGACGACGGTACCGGTCGACGACCGGATCACCGTCGTGCTCTGTGGCCGACGGTTGGAGGCCGCCGACCGGCGCATCGTCGAGGCGTTCGCCGCCCAGGCCGCCGTCGCGCTGCGGCAGGAGCGGCTCGCCGAGGAGGCCGCCACCGCCCGGCCGCTGGCCGCCGCGGACCGGATGCGCACCGCGCTGCTCGCCGCGGTCAGCCACGACCTGCGTACGCCGCTGGCGTCGGCGAAGGCGGCGGTGACCAGCCTGCGCAGCCACGACATCGAGTTCGACGAGTCCGACCGTGAGGAGTTGCTGGAGACCGCCGAGGAGTCGCTGGACCGGCTCGCCCGGCTGGTCGGCAACCTGCTGGACATGAGCCGGCTCCAGGCCGGTGTCCTCGGCATCACGGCCACGGCGATCGGCCTGGAGGACGCCGTACCCCTGGCGTTGGACGAACTTGGCCCGGCGGCCGCGACTGTCGGCACGGACATCCCGGCCGACCTGCCGGCCGCCACCGCCGACCCGGGCCTGCTGGAACGGGTGCTGGTCAACATCGTCGCCAACGCGCTGCGCTACAGCCCACCGGACCAGCCGCCCACGATCACCGCCAGCGCGCACGCCGGCCAGGTGGAGCTGCGGGTGATCGACCGGGGGCCGGGCATCCCGGAGGACCAGTGGGAGCACGTCTTCCTGCCGTTCCAACGCCTCGGCGACCGGGACAACCAGACGGGTGTCGGTCTCGGGCTTGCCCTGTCCCGGGGGTTGGCCGAGGCGATGGGTGGCAGCATCACCCCGGAGACCACGCCCGGCGGTGGGCTCACCATGGTGCTGCGGTTGCCCGCCGCGCCGACCAGTTCGGAGGGGTCGCAGGAATGACGCGCATCCTGGTCGTCGACGACGAACCGCAGATCCTGCGCGCCCTGCGGATCAACCTGCGGGCCCGCCGGTACGACGTGGACGTCGCCGCGACCGGCGCCGCCGCGTTGAAGGCCGCCGCCAGCCACCCGCCCGACCTGGTGGTGCTGGATCTCGGTCTGCCCGACATCGACGGGGTGGAGGTGATCCGCGGCCTGCGCGGATGGACCGCCGTGCCGATCATCGTGCTCTCCGGCCGGGCCGGCAGCGAGGACAAGGTCGCGGCGCTCGACGCGGGCGCCGACGACTACGTCACGAAGCCGTTCGGGGTGGAGGAGCTGCTGGCCCGCATCCGTGCCGTCACCCGTCGCCTCGGCGGGCCCAGCGAGGCGGTGCCGGCGTTGCGGATCGGCCAGCACACCGTCGACCTGGCCGACCACAGCGTGCGGCGCGACGACGGCACCGAGGTCAAGTTGACCCCGATCCAGTGGAGCGTGCTGGAGAAGCTGCTGCGTCACCCCGGCAAACTGGTCAGTCAGCGTCAGCTCCTCCAGGACGTGTGGGGCCCGGAATACCAGAACGAAACCAACTACCTGCGTCAGTACCTGGCCCAGCTGCGGCGCAAGCTGGAGGACGACCCGGCCCGCCCCCGCCACCTCATCACCGAGCCGGGAATGGGCTACCGCTACCGCCCCTGACTCGTTGACACCCGCCCGTGGACATCGCGTACGCCGGCGGGGTGACCACCCGGATACCGATCGGACGGGCGGCGGTCTTCGGATCCAGCGGCGGCGCCACCAGCAGCGGGTCGACCTGGATCACGTCGATACCGAGAGGGCGCAGCATGCCGCGCAGCGCCGACTCGCACAGCTCCTCCCACTGCTGGTCGGCGCCCATCGCGGTGGCCAGCAGTTCGGGTCGGGTGAAGGCGATGCCCACCCGTTGCCCCTGTGGCGAACGGCCGGTCCGCACCGTCCGCACCAGCCGCCCCGGCAGATCGCGCACCGGAACGGCGTAAATTATCGGGGCCACGTCCATGGTCGGGTTGGTCCTTTCCGAAAGGAAGCGGTCGTCGGCGGGGCGGCTCATGCGGCGGACACCGCCCACGCCGGGGCGTCCTTCCCGGTACGCGGGTCGGCGGGCGTGGTCAGGTCGAGTGCGCGGAGGATGTAGTTGGCCACGGCGACCTCCACCCCGGCGCGGCGGCGCAGGTCGGCCACGGCGCGGTGCAGCACCGTCATACTGTCGGCGGAGAGCCGCACCACGGCGTCGACGTCGGCGGCGATCCACCACGCGTCGACGGCGCAGGGCTCGTGCCGCAGGTACTCCACCAGGTGACTGCCGGGCGCGGACGGGCCGAGCCGGACGCTGACCAGCGCCTCGTGCCGCCGTACCGGCTCTTCCGCGCTGGTCGCGGGCTCGCCGGGGCCGTTGTCTGTGTCGGTGCCGGCCGGCGATCCACCGCGTTCCCAGCGTGTCATCCGCCAAGGACTCATGGACCCATCGTCACCACCGGACGGCGATGGAGCGCCCGCCGATACGCGCTTTCGACGGGTCACCGCCAATTCTTGACGCCGCGTTCACGCGCCTGCCAGGCCGGCCCACAGACACGGGGAGTAGCGTTCCGGACGGACCAAGATCGGCGTACGAGGAGGCTCCTGTGCAGACGACGGTGGACATCCCGACCAGTGACGGAGTGGCGGACGCGTCCCTCATCCGGCCCGACGGGGACGGCCCGTTCCCGGCGGTCCTGCTCTTCATGGATGCCTTCGGGCCGCGTCCGCGCCTGGTGGAGATGGCGGAGCGGATCGCCGAGCGCGGTTACCTGGTGTTGACGCCCCACCTGTTCTACCGAGGCGGCCGGGCACCAATGTTCGACCTGTCCCGGCTCGGTGAGGCCGACCAGCGCGGTGCGCTCTTCGCGAAGATCGCGCCGCTGGCCCAGGCGCTGACCCCCGAGGCGATCAGCCGGGACACCGCCGCGTACCTCGACTTCCTGGCCGCCCGCGACGACGTCCGGCCGGGCCCGGTCGCGATCACCGGCTACTGCCTGGGCGGCACCAACGCGCTGCGGGCCATCGAGGCGCACCCCGACCGCATCGCGGCCGTCGCCAGCTTCCACGGCGGGCACCTCGTCACCGACGCGCCGGACAGCCCGCACCGGGGCGTCGGCTCGATCACCGGCGAGGTGTACTTCGGGCACGCCGACGCCGACCAGTCGATGACGCCCGAGCAGATCGCCACGCTGGAGCAGGCGCTCGACGCCGCCGGCGTGCGCTACCGCTCCGAGGTGTACGAGGGCGCCCACCACGGCTTCACCATGGCCGACACCCCGGCGTACGACGAGAAGGCCACCGAGCGTCACTGGGCCGCCCTGTTCGACCTCCTGGACCGCACCCTGCCCGCGAGCTGACGAGCCCGCCGGCCCGGATCAGCGGCGCAGCAGCACCGGGCCGGCGTCGATGCGGGTGCGGAACAGCGCGTACGGCTTGCGCCGGAGGTCCTGGCCCCGCTGGTACTGCGGCTGGCGGTGCAGTTGGTTGGCGGTGACGTAGAGGTACCCGTCGGTGGCCACCGACATGGTGTCCGGCCAGAGCAGCCGCGGATCGTGGACCAGCGTCTCGTACTCGCCGTCGGGCAGTCGACGCAGCACCGCGTTGTGCTCGTACGAGGTCAGGTAGAGCCGCCCCGCATCGTCGCTCTCCAACCCGTCCGAGGCGGTGCCCCGGTCGCCCTCGTCGACGACTGTCTCCGCGACCGCCTCCTGGGTGACGCCCGGGTCGGCCAGCGCCTCGGTGGACACGCTGTGCAGGCGCCGGGATGCCAACGGGCAGTAGTAGAGCCGGGTGCCGTCGGCGGAGATGGCGATGCCGTCGGAGCCCATGCTCACCGGCTTCGGTGGGCCGTCCGCCGGGCGTTCGAGGAACGGTCGGCCCTCGACCACCGGGCGGAACGACGTCAGCGGCTCCGCCTTGGTGGACGGGTGGTCGTGCAGCCGTCGCCAGGACGCACCGCTGGCCAGGTCCACCACGATGATCCCGTTCGGGCCGGAGTCCGCCGAGTCGGTGATGTACGCGATCCCAGCCTCGCCCCGCCGCAGGTCGAAGCGGACGTCGTTGAGGTACGTCGTCGGCAGCGCCACGTCCGTCGGGAAGGTGATCACCTGGGCCACCGTGTCGGTGTCCAGGTCGACGCGGACCAGCTTCGGGCCGCCCGGTTTCGTGGGCTGGAACATCGGGCTGCCGGTGTCCAGCACCCAGAGCCGGTCGGCCGGGTCGACCACGATGCTCTGCACCGACACGAACGCGCCCGCGTCGTCGTCGCCGGACGGGTCGTTCCACTGCTGGTCGGGGTAGGGCACCTCCTGGCCGTCGCGCAGCTCGACGACCGTGGCCGGCACCTCGTCGCCCCACTTGGGGAAGTTGACGAAGATCCGGCCCTGGTGCGAGACGCTCACGCCGGTCGGCATGGGGCCGGTGAAGGTGTGCACCAGCTCCAACTCGCCGACCGGCTCGTCGCCGACCGGCCCGTTCACGACTCCCGCCCCATGGTGCTCATCGTCCCGCCCCCTGCCAGTCGGCCCGTTGTCCCGCTTCGGCGGGACTATTCCCGCCCCGGCGTCCGATATGCCTGCGGTCAGCTCGGGGGCGCGGTGGCGCCCGCGGCGGGCAGGCCGGGGACCTCGACGTCCACCGCGAGCAGCGCGCCGTCCGCCGGGCCGGCGGTGTCCAGCCCCACGCGGGCGGTGCCGACGAAGAGTCGGCGCAGGTCGGGGCCGCCCAGGCAGATGCCGGCCGGCTGCTTCGCCGGTAGCCGGATCTCCCGGTCGAGGGTGCCGTCGGGACGGTAGCGGCGTACCGCGGAACCGCCCCACAGTGCGATCCAGAGATGGCCGGCCGCGTCCACGGTCATGCCGTCCGGGCCACCGTCGGCGGAGGAGATCCGCAGGAACGGCTCCCGCCCGTGCAGGGCCCCGGTCTCGGGGTCGACGGTGAACCGGTCGATGGCGCCAAGCGGCGTGTCGGCCAGGTACATGGTGGTGCCGGCGGCGTCGAAGGCGGGCCCGTTCGGGATGGTCAGCCCGGTCACCGCGGGCACCGGCTCGCTGCCCGGGGTGAGGCGGAACAACGTGCCTCCGCCGGGCACCGCGGCGTACGTCATGCTGCCGGCCCAGAAGCGGCCGTGCGGGTCGGCGACCGCGTCGTTCATCCGGGTCGGCTCGGGTGCGTCACCGACCAGGTCGGCGACCGGTCGGGGGTCTCCGGCGGTGGTGAGCACTGTGATGCCGGTCCCGGCGGCGGCCAGCCAGTCGCCGGGTCGGCCGGTCACCGGGGCGACCGCGCCGAGCGGGACATCCAGGCGGCGCAGTTCCCGCAGCGGGGTCGGGGCGTCACCGTCGGTCTCCAGCAGTCGCCCGGCCAGCAGGTCGACCAGGACCAGCCGGTCGTCGACCCAGCGCAGCCCCTCGCCCAGCTCCAAGCGGTCGGTGCTCCAGATGGTCGGCTCGGTCAGCTCCATGGTGCTCCTCCAAAGGATCGTCAGCGGACGGTACCGCCGGGGCCATGGTCGAGCAGCGCCAGCTCGGCCCGGTCGGGCAGGCCCTCCCAGTCGCCCCGGGTGGCCACCGCGAACGCCCCGGTGGTGACGGCCCGGTCCAGCCGACGCGGGACGTCGGCGCCGTCGAGCCAGCCGGAGAGCAAGCCGGCCACGAAGGCGTCGCCCGCGCCGACGGTGTCCACCACCGGCACCGTCCGGGCTGGACGGTGCACCAAGCCGGTCGCGCTGTGGCTGGTCGCCCCGCCGGCACCGTGCTTGACCACGACCTCGGTGACGCCGGCCGAGAGTAACGCCGGGACCGGGTCGGAGGCGCCGGTCAGCACGGCCAGCTCGTCGTCGGAGGCGACCACCAGATCGATCGAGGGCAGCAGCGGGCGCAGCGCGGCGGCGGCCTCCGCGACCGACCAGAGCCGGTTGCGGTGGTTGACGTCAAGGCAGATCGTGCTGCCGGCCGCGCGGGCGCGCCGGACGGCCTCCACCACGGCCTGGTACGGCTCGATTCCGAGCGCGCAGGTGATGCCGGTGACGTGCAGCAGCCGGGGCGGCGGCCCGGGCGCGTCGAAGGCCGGTGTCACGTCGACCGGGCGCAGCCGGGAGCCTGCCGACCCCGCGCGGTGGTAGGTGACCCGGTTGATGTCGGCGACCCGGTTCTCGAAGAGGATCAGGCCGGTCGGAGCGGTCGGGTCGATCCGGGACCAGCGCAGGTCGACACCCTCGGCGCGCAGTGTGCGGCGGACCAGTTCGCCGGGCTCGTCGGTGCCGGTGACCCCGATCCAGGCGGCCTGGTGGCCGAGCCGAGCCAACCCGATCGCCACCGTCGACTCGGAACCGGCGATGGAGATCCCGGCGGTGCCGCCCAGTCGCAGCGGCCCGGTGGTGCGGAAGGCCGCCATCGTCTCGCCGAGCGTGAGCAGGTCGGTCATCGCCGGACCGCCGCGAGGAAGGTCTCGGCGCGCTCGCGCAGCGCCGTCGGGTCGCCGCCGCGAACGGCGTCACCGAGCAGCGGGGAGCCGACGCCGACCGCGACCGCGCCCCGGTCCAGGTACTGTCGCGCGCCGTCCGCGTCGACCCCACCGACCGGTACGAACGCGGTGCCGGGGAACGGGTCACGCAGCGCGCCGAGGTAGTCGGGCCCACCCAGGGAGGCCGGGAAGAGCTTGACCGCGGCGGCCCCGCCGCTGCTGGCCTGCACCACCTCGGTGGGGGTGAGCGCGCCGGCGAGCACCGGCAACCCGAGCCGGCCACCTTCGGCGAGGCTGGCGGAGATCGCCGGGGTGACCAGGAAGGCGGCGCCCGCGTCGGCCGCCGCGCGGGCGTCCTCGGCGCTGAGCACGGTGCCCGCGCCCAGGGCGTAGTCAGGCCCGAGGGCGGCCCGGGCACGTCGGATGACGTCCAGCGCGTCGGCGCTGGTGAGCGAGACCTCGACCAGTGCGACGCCGCTCTCGGCCAGGGTGAGCACGGCGGTCAGCGCCGCCGCCGGGTCGGGGCCGCGCACGATGGCCAGCAGCCGGTGGGTACGCAACTCGTCGAGCAGGTTCATCGCGGTGTCCTCAGGGGGTGCGGTGGGCGGAGATGGTGAGTCGCCAGGCGACCTCACCGGCGGCGGGAACCACCGCCGCGTCGGACGGGCCGGCGTCGGCCAGGTCGAAGGCGGCGCCGAGCATCGGTTCGACTCCGACGCTGCGGTAGGGGCCGTTGGCCGGCCAGCCGCCCAGGTTGCGCCAGAGCGCGGTGCTGCGGGGCTGGTCAGCGCACTCCAGCTCCAGGGTCAGCCGGTCGGGGCCGTCGATCACCTGGACTCGGGGGCAGTCGAGCAGCACCGCGCCGAGCGCCGTCCCGTCGTCCGGGCCGAAGGTGTCCAGCGTCAGCCCGGCGGGGACCGGCCACGCCCCGGTGAGCCACGGGGCGTTCGTGGGCCAGGTGCCCGACGGCAGGAACGCGGCAGCCTCCGGATGCAGCCGGGTCGGCGTGCCGGCGGGTGCGTCGAGGCGGGCTGCGGGGGACAGGTCGAGCAGGGCGTGCGCGGCCCAGACGAACCGGTGACCGGGGTCGGCGGACAGTCGGTAGTCGGCCACCACCACGCCGCCTTCGTCGGTGATCCGGCGGCTCACTGTGAACGTCGGCCGCTGGATCACCAGCGTGTCGGGGCCGGCGCTGTGCCACGGCCGCGACCACACCTCGCCGTGGTCGGGTCGACCGCGCACTGTGGGCAGGCACTCCTCCAGGCCGCCGGCGTCGACGAACGCGTCGTCGGGGCGTACCTCGTGGCGGCCGGGTTCCGGGCCGCGCCACAGCCATTCCCGACCGCCGCCGTGCAGGCTGGTCCACCGGCCGCCGAGCGCCGTGTCGTACGCCACCCGCAGCGGCACCGGCGTCGCGCCGGTCACCATTCCGCGAACGACCCGTCGGCGTGCTGCCAGACCGGGTTACGCCAGGTGTGCGGGGTCTGCGCGGCCTTGCGGACCGCCGCCTCGTCCACAGTGATGCCCAGGCCGGGCCGGTCGAAGCGGGCGATGTGCCCGTCCACGAACCGGAACGGCTCCGGGTCGATCAGGTAGTCCAGCAACTCCGAGCCGGCGTTGTAGTGGATGCCGATGCTCTGCTCCTGGATCAGGAAGTTCGGCGTCGCGAAGGCCACCTGGAGGCTCGCCGCCAGGGAGATCGGGCCGAGCGGGCAGTGCGGGGCGAGCAACGCGCCGTACGTCTCGGCCAGCGCGGCGATCCGGCGGACCTCGGAGATCCCACCCGCGTGCGACAGGTCCGGCTGAACCACGGCGACTCCGGCCTGCAACGGGCCGAGGAACTCGGACCGGCCGTAGAGCCGCTCACCGGTGGCCACCGGGATCGGTGTGCTGGCGACGATGTCGCGCAGGTGGTGGGCCTGGTCGGGCAGGACCGGCTCCTCCACGAAGAACGGGCGCAGGGAGACCAGCTCGGGCAGGATCCGGCGTACGGCGGCCATCCCGGCCCGGCCGTGGAAGTCCAGCGCGATGTCCCGGTCGGGGCCGAGCACCTCGCGGGCTGCGGCGACCCGGCCGACGACCGCGTCCACCTCGGCGGAGGTGGGGATGGGGGAGAGCCGCCCGCAGGCGTTCATCTTGACGCCGGTGAGACCGGCGGCGACCTGCGCGGCGGCGGCGTCGGCCACCTCGTCCGGCTCGTCCCCGCCGATCCACGAGTAGATCCGCACCCGGTCGCGTACGGGCCCGCCGAGCAGCGCGTGCACCGGCGCGCCGTACGCCTGCCCGGCGATGTCCCAGAGTGCCTGGTCGAGGCCGGCGACCGCGCTGGAGAGGATCGGGCCGCCCCGGTAGAAGCCGCCCTTGGTGAGCACCTGCCAGTGCTGTTCGATGCGCAGTGGATCGGCGCCGATCAGGTGTTCGGCGAGCACCTCGACGGCGCTGCGCACCACTTCGGCGCGCCCCTCCACCACCGGTTCGCCCCACCCGACCAACCCGTCGTCGGTCTCCACCCGGCAGAACAGCCACCGTGGCGCGACCAGGAAGGTCTCGATCCGCTCGATCTTCACTGACTGCCCCTTCGTCCCCGTGCCTTCTCGACGTCGCGGACGGCCTTGTCCAGCAACTCACGCATGGCGGTCTCGGCCGCCGTCTCGTCCCGCTCGCGCAGCCCGTCGACGACCGCACGGTGGCTGGGCACCGGGTCGTCGTGCGCGTCACCGCCGTGCACCAGCCGGTCCCGTTCGGCGAGCCCGGTCTCCATCACCACCTCCATCCGCTCCAACAGCTCGTTGTGGGTGGCGGCGAGCAGCGCGCGGTGGAAGGCGAGGTCGGCGGCGATGGCGGCGGCGGGATCACCGATGGCGTCGGTCATCTCGGCGAGTGCCTGGTCGAGGGCGGCCAGGTCGTCCTCGGTCGCACGGGTGGCGGCCAGTCGCGCGGCGGCGGGCTCGATGATGGCGCGTACCTCGTGCAGCTTTTCGAGCAGGCGCTCGTCGGGGCCCTCGGCGAACTGCCAGCGGATCACGTCACCGTCGAGCAGGTTCCAGTCCGCGCGGGGCCGCACGAAGGTGCCGCGCTTCTGCCGGGCGTCGACGATGCCCTTCGCGGAGAGGACCTTCAGCGCCTCGCGTAGCGCGGTCAGGCTGACGCCGAACTCCTCCTGCAACGCGACGATGTTCAGGGTCGCGCCGACGGCGATCTCGCCGGTGAGGATGCGACGGGCGATCGCTTCGACGGTCTGCCCGTGGACGCCGCGGCGTGCGTACTGTGCCAATGCTCCTGGCCTTTTCGCTGGTCGGTATCGATCTCTCAGGCCGAGGCTTTCACCGCTGTCCAGCCACCGTCCACCACGAGGCTCGCGCCGGTGATGTAGGCGGCGTCCGGTGAGGCGAGGAAGGCAACTGTCGAGGCCACCTCGTCGGGCGTGCCGAAGCGCTTCACCACGGTTTCGGCGACGCTACGCTGCCGGTCCTCTTCGGACACGTCGGCCCAGGCGCCGGTGAGGATGGGCCCGGGCAGCACGGTGTTGACCCGCACCTGTGGGCCGTACTCCACGGCGAGTTGGCGGCCGAGCGCGACCAGGCCGCCCTTGGCCGCGGCGTACGCGGGTCGGCCGGGCAGCCCGACCAGCGCGTGCACCGAGGAGATCAGGACCACCGCGCCCGAGCGGGCCCGCAGGTCGTCCAGGCAGGCGCGGACGCCGAGGAACGAGCCGGTGAGGCTGACGCCGAGCTGGTCGTCCCAGGACTGCCGGCTGGTCTCGTGCGCCGGAGCGACCTGCACGGCGTACGCGGTGCTGACCAGGATGTCGATCGGGCCGAGGCTCGCTCGTGCCGCCGACACCGCGGCCGTCCAGTCGCTCTCCTCGCTGACACTGCCCATTACGGACAGTGCTCGGTGACCGGCGGCGGTCAGCTCGTCGGCCAGCGGGGTCGGATCCTGCACGTCGAGCAGCGCGAGGGCCGCACCTTCGGCGGCGAGCCGCCGGGCGATGGCCGCGCCGATCCCGCCCATAGCGCCAGTGACCAGCGCGTTCTTGCCTTCGAGCCGACGCATAGGCTGATCCACCTGACCCTCACCTTGATCTCATCTAATCATTAATTACGAAGATATCTTGACAGCCGGCGGCGGCCGATGCAACCTTCTCGTCACAGCATTCACATGGACGACACACTGCGCAGTGACGCTGCGTGTCGTAGAGGAAGGGATACCTCCGTGAGCGACTTCGACCCCGGTCGCCGGCGATTCCTTGGTCACCTTGGGCTCGCCGGCATGGGCGCGCTCGGCGCCAGCTCGTTCCTCAGCGCGTGCGCCAGCTCCGCCAGCGGGCCGACGACGAGCAACGGCTCGGGCGCGGTCACCATCCAGTCCAACCTCTCCTCGCCGCAGGCCAAGGCCGCGATGGAGAAGCTGATCGAGAACTTCAACGCGCAGGGCAAGGGAACGGCGAGCCTCAACACGATCGCCTCGGAGACCTTCCGGACCCAGCTGCCGACGTACCTGACCTCGGCGAACCCGCCGGACCTCTACACCTGGTACGCGGGCTCGGTCGCCAACGACTACGCCAGCAAGAACCTGCTGCTGGACGTCTCCGACGTCTGGAAGTCGCTGGGCGACTACCCCCAGTCGCTGCGCACCCTCTCCACCGATGCCAGCGGCAAGCAGATCTTCGTGCCGATGAACAACTACTGGTGGGGCTTCTTCTACCGCAAGTCCAACTTCGCCAAGTGGGGCGTGCAGGAGCCGAAGACCTGGACCGACTTCCTGGCGCTGTGCGAGACGCTGAAGAGCAAGGGCATCCCGCCGATCGGCATCGGCCTCGGCGACACCCCATGGGTGGCCTCGGCCTGGTTCGACTACCTCAACATCCGGATCAACGGCGCGCCGTTCCACCGCGAGTTGCTCGCCGGCAAGCAGCGCTTCGACGACCCAAAGGTCAAGGCGGTCTTCACCCGCTGGCGCGAGGCCCTGCCCTACTTCGACCCCAAGGGCAAGGCGTACCCGTTCCAGGAGGCGACCACCGCGCTGCTGGCCGGCAAGACTGGCATGTTCCTGATCGGCACGTTCTTCGCCGACGCGGCACCGAAGGACGCCCTCGGTGACCTGGACTTCTTCCGGTTCCCGATCATCGACCCGGCGGTGCCGCTGGCCGAGGAGGCCCCGACGGACGGCTTCTTCGCCAGCGCGAAGACCGCCAACCCGACCGGCACCAGGGCCCTGCTCAGCTACCTCTCCGGCGTCGAGGCCCAGGAGGCGTACGTCAAGGCCAGCTCGGGCATCGTCCTGCCGGCCAACCCCAGGGCCAAGGCGTCCGACTCGCCGCTGGTGGTCAAGGGCAAGGCGATGCTCGACGAGGCCAAGGAGCTGACCCAGTTCTTCAACCGCGACTCCAGTGACGCACTCCAGCCGTCTGCGGACACCGCGCTGACCAAGTTCATCGACAAGCCGGACCAGATCGACGCGATCCTGCGGGAGTGGCAGGCCGGCGCCGAGAAGGTCTTCAAGGGCTGACGTGACAGCAACGATCTCCACGACCTCGGTCACCCCCACCCGGCGGCGGCGACGGTCGGCTCGACTGTCGCCGCTGCTGGTGGCGTTCGTCCTCGTGCCGTTCGCGGTCGAGAGCATCTGGGTCTTCTGGCCTGCGCTGCAGGGCTTCTGGTTCTCCCTCACCCGCTGGGACGGCATGTCGTCGCCGACCTTCGTGGGCACGGACAACTACGTCGAGCTGGCCGGTGACGCCACCTTCCGAGGCGCGCTGGTCAACACGGTGATCTGGCTGGTGCTCTTCGGTGGTCTCTCCGTGCTGGGTGGCTTCGGCATGGCGCTGGTCCTGCAGAAGGAGAGGCGCTGGGTCGGCTTCTACCGGGCCGCGCTGTTCACCCCTGTGGTGTTCTCACTGGTGGTGACCGCGCTGGTCTGGCGGGTCTTCTACCAGCCCGACGGCATCGCCGACACGTTGCTGCGGGCCGTCGGCCTGGAGCACCTGATCCGGCCCTGGCTCGCCGACCCGCAGACCGCCCTCTATGCGGTGATCCTGCCCGCCCTGTGGCGGCAGATCGGCTACGTGATGGTGCTGTTCCTGGCCGGGCTGAAGGCGATCGACCCGGCGCTGCACGAGGCCGCCCGGATGGACGGCGCCAACGCCTGGCAGCGGCTGCGGCACGTCACGATCCCCCAGCTCAAGGGGGTCAACGCCGTCGTGCTGTCGGTCATCGTGATCGACTCGCTGCGCTCGTTCGACATCGTCTGGTCGCTGACCAAGGGTGGGCCGTACCACTCGTCGGAGCTGCTCAGCACCTACATGTACTCGACAGCGTTCCAGAGCCTGCGGCTGGGTTACGCCTCCGCGATCGCCGTGGTGATCTTCGTGCTCGCGCTGGCCGTCATCCTCGGCTACCTGGTCCGCGCGTTCCGGGAGGAAGCGTGATGAACAAGCTCCGTACCGGGGCCTTCCACACCGGCATGATCCTGCTCTCGCTGCTCTGGCTGGGCCCGGTGCTCTGGGTCGTGGTGATGTCCACCCGGTCGTTCGACGACATCGCCGCACACGGAGTGGGCAGTCTGCCCCGGTCGTTCACGCTGGACACCTACCGACAGGCGTGGACCGACGGCGGCGAGCTCCGCGCCCTGATCAACAGCATGCTGGTCGCCGTCCCGTCGGTGGCATTGAGCCTGGGGCTGGCCGCGATGGCCGCGTTCGCGCTGAGCCGCTTCCGGATCCCCGGCCGGCGGACAATCCTGCTGCTGATGCTCGCCGGCAACCTGCTGCCACCGCAGATCCTGCTCATCCCGGTGGCGAAGTTCAGCGAGCTGACCGGCCTGTACGACACGCTCTGGGCGCTGATCGCGGTGCAGGTCGGCTTCGGGCTCGGCTTCTACACCTTCGTCCTGCACGGCTTCATGCGGGACCTGCCGGGCGAGATCCAGGAGGCGGCCACCATCGACGGTGCCGGCACGGCGCAGATCTTCACCAGGGTGATGCTGCCACTGACCCGGCCGGCGCTCGCCGCTCTCGGGGCGCTGTCCTTCACCTGGATCTTCAACGACCTGCTCTGGGCGATCACCGTGTTGCGTACCGACGACAACATGCCGGTCACCCCGGCGCTGCTCGCCCTCCAGGGCCAGTTCGTCTCGTCCTGGAACGTGATCGCCGCCGGCACCGTCATCGCGGCCGTCCCCACCGTCGCGGTCTTCCTGCGTTTCCAGCGGCACTTCGTCTCCGGCCTGGCGCTCGGAGCGGTCAAGTGACCGCCGCGCCCGGGCAGCGTTGGACGCTGCGCGGCACGCACACCGAGTACACAGTCACCGTGCCGGCGCACGGCCGCTGGCTGGAACTGGTCGCGTGGGGGCCGCACGGCGTCTCCGACGGGCCGTCGCCGGTCGCCTACGACGGCCCGGTGCCGTTCCTCACCGCCGGGGACGCCGCCCCCATCGAGTACGCCACCGACGCCGACCGGCCGTTCACCGGCGCGGACCTGGTGGTGGAGACCGTGACTGGGCAGCGCCGGGTGGGCTTCACGCACACCGGCGTACGGGTCGACGCCGACCAGCGAGAGCTGGCCGTCGACTTCGCCGATGCGGTGACCGGGCTGCGCACCACGGTGCACTACCGGGTGCCCGCCGGCACCGATGTGGTGCAGCGGTGGGTCGAGCTGACCAACGCCGGTTCCGCCCCGCTGCGGGTGGTCCGGGCCGGGTCGGGCGGCTTCTGCGTACCGACGCCGCACGGCGCGCTGCTCAGCCACCAGTGGGGGCAGTGGGCGCAGGAGTTCCAGCTCTCCCACGTCGAGCTGGGCCACGGCACCTTCAGCATCGGCAGCTCCCAGGGCGTACCCGGGCATCTGCACGTGCCCTGGCTGGCCGTGCGGGACACCGCCGAGCCGGCCGGTCCGGCGTGGGGGATGGCGTTGGCCTGGACCGGTTCGTGGGAGATCAGCGCCGAGCGGGACACCGGCGGGCTGACCCGGGTCCGGGCCGGCCGACAGTTGGTCGACGGCCCGCTGGCGCTGGCCCCCGGCGAGGTGCTGGCCCTGCCGGTGGTCACCGGGGCGTACAGCCCGGACGGCCTGGACGGGCTGGCCCGGGTCTGGCACACCCACCAGCGGTTGCTCGCCGCCGACCGGCTCACCCCACGTCCGGTGCTCTACAACTCGTGGGAGGCCACCTACTTCGCCGTCGAGGCGGAGAGCCAGCTCGCGCTCGCCCGGATCGCCGCCGACCTGGGCGTCGAGACGTTCGTGGTGGACGACGGCTGGTTCGTCGGCCGCGACGACGACACCGCCGGACTGGGTGACTGGACGCCCGACCCGGCGAAGTTCCCCGCCGGGTTCGACACGTTCATCGCCGACGTCCGCGCGCTCGGGCTGAACTTCGGGCTCTGGGTCGAGCCGGAGTGCGTCAACCCGAGGTCGACCCTCTACGCCGAGCACCCGGAATGGGTCTACTCCGTCGACGGTCGGCCGCTCACCCCCGTGCGCAACCAGTACCTGCTCGACCTGGGCCGGCCGGAGGTCGCCGAGTTCGTCCACTCCACTGTGGACGATCTGCTGCGCCGGTACGACATCGACTACCTGAAGTGGGACTTCAACCGGCCGCGTACCGAGCCGGGCCGGCCGGGCGGTGTCGGTCCGCTCGACCTGGACGGCGCCCACGTCGCCAACCTGCACCGGATCTACGAGCGGCTGCGCCGGGACCACCCCGGTGTGCTGATCGAGACCTGTGCCGGCGGCGGCGCGCGGACCGACCTGGCGATGGCCGCCCGCGCCGACGTGTTCTGGCCCAGTGACAACACCGGCCCACTCGACCGGCTGGCCATCCAGTACGGCTTCCTGCACGCCAACGCCCCGCACCTGCTCAGCTCCTGGGTCACCGACGCGCCCGGCCTGTTCGACAGTCGACCGCGAACGCTTGCGTTCCGCTTCGTCCTGGCGATGGCCGGTGTGCTCGGCATCGGCGCGGACATCCGGGCCTGGACTCCCGAGGAACGGGCCGAGGCGGCCGGCTGGATCGCCCGGTACAAGCAGATCCGGGACGTCGTCACGCACGGCGAGGTGCACCTGATCGGTGGGCCCGACCAGGCCCGCTGCGCGGTGCAGTACACGGCGCCCGACGAGCGCCGGGTGGTCGTCCTGGCCTGGCACACCGGCCGGCTCGACGGCGTCGGCCTGCTGCCGTCGCGCCCGGTACGGCTGCCGCTGCACGGCCTCGACCCGGCGGCCCGCTACCGACACGGCGACCGCCACTACTCCGGCAGTCACCTCGCCGCTGTCGGCCTGCCCGTGCAGTGGAGCCCGACCCATGACGCCGACCTCATCGTGCTGACCCGCGACTGAGGTCGGAGCACCACCACCCCACCCCCGAGGGACAGGAGTACCTCCATGCGCCTGAACCGACCGCTGACCGCTGCCCTGGCCGTGCTCGGCCTGGGCCTGGTCAGCCCGACGCCGGCACTGGCCGGCCCACCGCAGACCGACCCACCCCAGGTCGGTCACGGGCCCGGCCGGCCCGGCCACGCCCCGGCCGCCACCGGCGCGGAGGACCAGGGGGCCCCGACGTTCTTCAACAGCGGCCTCGCCCCGACGCCCTACCAGGGCTGGAACACCTACTTCGGCCTCGGTGGCGATCCCACCGAGGCCGAGGTCAGGTCCGTCACCGACCACATGGTCCACAGTGGCCTGCGCGACGCCGGCTACACCTACGTCTGGATCGACGGCAACTGGGCCGCGCCCACCCCACGCAACGAGGCCGGTCAGCTCGTCGCCGACCCCGCCCGCTTCCCCGGCGGAATGGAAGCGCTGGCCGCGTACATCCACAGCAAGGGGATGAAGGCCGGCATCTACACCGACGCCGGGCCGTACCTGCCGGGGCAGTGCGGGCTCGGCAGCAACGGCCACTACCAGGCCGACGTCGCCCAGTTCGCTGGCTGGGGCTTCGACGCGCTCAAGGCCGACTGGCTCTGCGGCCGGGCCGCCGGCCTCGACCCGGAGGCCACCTTCCGTGAGCTGGCCGAGGCGGTACGCCAGTCGCCGCGGTCGATGCTGCTCAACATCTGCAACCCGGTCAGCTCCGACTGGGGTGGCGGCCCGTACACCCCGGAAGAGCTCTCCACCTGGAGCTACACGTACGCGCCCACCATCGCCGACTCCTGGCGGACGTACACCGACGTGGGCCTGACCGACCCGAGCCCGCAGTGGGCGTACCCGTGGGTGCTGCGCAACATGGACGTCAACGCGTACCACCCTGCGGCCACCGGGCCGGGGCACTACAACGACCCGGACTACCTGCTGCCGATGCGCCCGCTGCCCGACGGCGGGTACGAGTTGAGCCTGGACGAGTCCAAGACGCAGCTCGGCATGTGGGCCATCATGGCCGCACCACTGGTGATCGGCTCCGACCCGCGTGGCCTGCCGGCGGAGATGATCTCGGCGTTGACCAACCCGGAGATCATCGCGGTGGACCAGGACCCGCTGGTCCGACAGGGCGTCAAGGTCGCCGACACCGGCACCGACGCGCAGGTCTGGAGCAAGGTGCTCACCGGTTCCGGCAAGCGGGCCGTCGCGCTGCTCAACCGGCACGACACCGCTCAACAGATCACTGTGAATTTCGCCGACGTCGCGCTCGGCGGGTCGGTGCGCGTCCGTGACCTGTGGTCCCGCGCTGACGTGGACGCCCAGCCCGGCGCCGCCGGAGTCCAGCCGTTCACCGGCTCGTACACCGTCGAGGTGCCGGCGCACGGCGTGGCCATGCTCGGTCTGACCGGCACCGACCAGGTCGCCGGCGCCAACCTCGGCGGCACCGCCAGCGCCAGCCCGGCGCTGGTCCGGGTGGACGACACGCACGCCGCCGCCTTCGTCCGCGACGCCTCCGGTGCGCTGGCAATGAACACCCGCACCGGTACGACGTGGGGCACGCGCTGGACCTCGCTCGGCGGCCCGGTCGGCGGCCGGATCCTCGGCCAGCCAGCCGCGTACGGCTCCGCCGGTGGGCGACTCGACGTCTTCGTCCGTGGCACCGACAATGCGGCCTGGCAGCGCAGTTACACCAACGGAAAATGGGGCCCGTGGCGCAGCCTCGGTGGCACGTTGACCGACGCGCCCACGGTGGCCTGGACCAGCCCGACCCAGTGGACGCTCGTCGCCCGAGGCGCGGACGGCAAGCTCTGGTCCCGTGCAGCGAGCACCGGTTGGACCGGTGTCGGGGCTCCGGAGAACCGGCCGTTCTACGGTCGGCCGAGCGCTGTCGTCGACGACGACGGCGTCCTGCACGTGGCGGTCCGCAGCCGCACCGACGAGGTGTGGTGGAGCAGCCGGACCGGCACCACCTGGTCCGCCTGGACCAACCTGGGCGGCACCACCAGTGGCAGCCCGACGTTGCTCGCCACGTCCGGCCGGGTCTACCTGTTCTCCTTGGCCGCCGACAACCGGCTCTGGCAGCGCAACCTGACCGACGGCGCCTGGGGTGGCTGGTTCCGGCGCGGTGAGTTCGCGACCGACGCGTTCCGGGGCGCGCCCGGGGCCGCCGTCGGTGCCAACGGCAGCGCCTGGCTGGCCGTACGCGGCGTGGACAACCGGGTGCACCAAGTCGTCCTCTGATGCACGGTGGCGGGCCGTCGTTGGGCAGCCCGCCACCCTGCACCATCCCGGTCCGCTCAGGCGGCAAGACGGCCATCGCGGCCGAGGGCAGAGCTTCCCTCGACCGGGCCTGCGCGGTGCACACCGCAGTCCACCACCCGGCGGTCGTCCGTCCAGTGCGGACAGTTCACGGACCGGCCGGGCCAACGCTCGTCTACCCCTGGTACGACGGCGACCTGTTGAACCACGCGACAGTCCACGGCGCCGACCGCAGCGGGCTCACCCGGTTCCAGCAACTGCCGCTGCCGCAGGTCGAGGAGGCCCTCGACGCGATCCTCGACGCCCATCTCGCCGTCAGCGCCGCCGGCCTGGTCGCGGTCGACCTCTACGCCGGCTGCTTCCTGTACGACTTCTCCGCCGGGCGGATGCGGCTGATCGACCTGGACGAGTACCGACCCGGGTCCTTCCTGCTCGATGCCGAACGGCTGCCCGGCTCGCGGCGCTACATGGCACTGGAGGAGTTCGTCCGTGGCGCGGTGATCGACGAGCGGACCACCGTGCACCTGCTCGGCCGCACCCTGCACCACCTGCTTGACTCACCCGAGGGCTGGCGGGGCAACGACGACCAGCGTCGCGTCGTGGACCGGGCGACCAGGGCTGCCCCCGCCGCCCGTTACTCCGACGTGCCAGCGCTGGTAGGTGCTTGGCGGCGGGCTGGTTGCCGACCGGGATGCCCTTGTCGTCAGTCCGCGACACCCTGACCCTCATCCTGGTGGCCTGGTGGCCTGGTGGCCTGGTGGCCTGGTGGCCTGGTGGCCTGGTGGCCTGGTGGCCTGGTGGCCTGGTGCGGGAAGGGGCTGGTTCTCCGCGTTCGGGAGCGTGGCCCGCAGCGGTTTGGGCTCATGCCCAGCGCCGGCCTGCGCCGTCGCGCCACCGTGCCGGTGCCGCCGAGCGAGCGGCGTCATCCGAGGCCCCGGCCTTGTCGCGCGTGCGACTACCGGGATCCGCCTGCGGGGTGACAGTGCGCTCAGCGCGGCTGGTCGTGTCTATGTCCGCCGGTGGTAGTGGTTGCGGCGGGGGAGTTGGTCGGGGTCGAGCCAGGCGGGCGGTATGAATTCGGGGTAGCCGTCGCCTGTCAGCCGGACGGTCCAGTCGTTGTGGTGGAGGTGTCGGTGGTGGTGGCCGCAGAGTAGGACGGCGTTGTTGAGGTTGGTGGGGCCGCCGTCGGCCCAGTGGTGGATGTGGTGGGCGTCGCACCAGCGGGGTGGTCGGTCGCAGCCGGGGAAGGCGCAGCCACCGTCGCGGAGCACGAGGGCGCGGCGTAGTGGGCCGGTGATGAGGCGGCGTTGTCGGCCGACGTCGAGGACCTGACCGGTGCCGCCGAGCACGGCGGGCAGGATCGCGGCGTCGCAGGCGAGTCGGCGCACCGTTTCCGGGGTGAGGTGCAGGCCGGTGTCGAGGGTGCCGGCGCCGAGCTGCCCCGCGAGGGCGTCGTAGCTGGTGGTGACGACGACCTGGGCGGGGTCGCCGCCGTGTTCGGGTAGCTCCCCGGTGCGCAGGCTGAGCCGGCAGAGGTCAGCGAGGGCGTCATGGCGGCGCTGCCCGGCGCAGCGCTGGTCGTCGGGGCCGGACGGGGCGGTCAGCGGGTCGATCGCGGCGCGCAGCAGGCCGGCCGTTTCGCTGTCGAGGATGCCGGTGAGTCGGAGTCGGCCGTCGGTCAGCGTCGACATCGTGACGTGGCGGTCGCGGCTCGTTCGGCGGGCGTCGGCTTCCAGTGCGGCCTGGGCGGCGGCGTCGGCGATGTCGGGTGCGACGTGGTCGAGGATGCGGGTGCCGAGTTTGCGCAGCAGGGTGGGGTCGAACTGCCCGGCCCAGTCGACCAGCACACCGGCGGCCTTGTCGGCCACCTCCGGCCCGGCGGTCGACTGCACAGTGGCGACGGTGTCGGCGATGACCCGCACCTGCTCCACGCTGACCGCGCCGGCCGCCAGCGCGCCCCGCACGGCCGTCGGGGCCGCGTCAACGCACGCCGCGAGATCGACCAACCGACGGGCCGCCGGAATGGTCAACCGCAGTCGCTCACGCAACCAGACCGCTGTGCTGGACGCGCCCTGCGCCACCGCCGTGCCCCGACCGTCCACCTCCCGCACCAACGCCAGCTTCACGGCGGCGAGACGCTGCTCCAAGCGGTGTGCGGCGTCGAGCGCCGCGATCAGTTCATCGTCGGCGAGGGCCCAGACGGTGTTGTCAACGCAGGCAGCGACCGCGTCGTCTGCCTGCGCCAACTCCTCGACCATGACCAGAGACTAGAACAGGTGTACGACAATTTTCAGTGGCCAGGATCGATTGGATGGCGGCACGCCGCTGGCCCCGTCAGCGCCTCGGGTCGTCGGCGCCCCGGCCGTCAGCTGCGCCGGATCAGACCTGGGCCTGATCCGGCGCCCCGGCCGTCAGCTGCGCCGGATCAGACCCGGGCCGGCGGCGATGTCGATGTCGCCGTCCTCCACCTCGTGGCCCGCCGCGCAGCGGAGCACCGCGCGGACCGGCTCGCCGCAGTCGTGGTGGGTGGCGACGACGGACGGGCCGGCGTCGTCGGCGGCCCAGGTGTCGCCCCAGTTGCGCAGCGCGGTGATCACTGGCAGCAGTTCGTGGCCCTTGCGGGTGAGCTGGTATTCGTGGCGGGTGCGCTGACCCGGCTCCCGGTAGGGGATGCGTTCGAGCAGGTTGGCGGCGACCATTTCCTTGAGTCGGGCGGCCATGGCGGGCTCGCCGACGCCGACCCGGCGGACGAAGTCGTCGAAGCGGCGTGTGCCGAGCAGCGCCTCACGCATGATCAGGACCGTTGACCTGCTGCCGACGATGTCCATCGCCCGGGCTACCGAGCAGTTCTCGCTCGACCAGGAGTCGCGATCTTCTCGGAGGTCCTCCATGCCGTCCAGCCTACCTGACTTGCGTAAAAGCTAGCCAGGTGGTTCACTTGGCCGTCGCTGGCTTATGCGAACGCAAGTCAGCCCGACGAGCATCGAGGACGCCAGTGACCACCAACACCACGGCCCCGACCGCAGCCGCACCCGGACCGGCCACCGCCAGGTCCGTTCGCGGTTCCCGCCCGGTGACCCTGATCGCCATGTGCCTGGGCGCGATGATCACGTTCCTCCAGATCACCGCGACGGTCTCCGCCCTGACGACCATCCAGCGCGATCTTCGGGTCGACCCGACCACCGTGATCTGGATTCCCAGCGCCTACACCCTGGTCGTGGCCAGCGTGGTGCTGTCCGCAGCCACTCTCGGCAACCGCTACGGACGCAGGCGCATGTTCGGTGCCGGCATCCTCGCCATGATCGTTGGCGGTGCCGTGGTGGCCGGTGCCCCCACCGTGGCCTGGGTGATCGTCGGGCAGTTGGTCGCCGGCCTCGGCGGGGCCCTGATCCTGCCCAACAGCCTGGCGATCCTCGGCGCGACCTTCACCGACCCGCACCGCCGTACCGAGGTCATCACCGCGTGGGCGGCCGCCTCCGGCATCGGGCTCGCGATCGGCCCGCTCATCGCCGGCACCCTGCTGAAGCACTACGCGTGGCACAGCGTCTACCTGTCGACGATCGTGCTGGGCGTGGTCACCCTCGTCGTCGCCGCCATCGGCGTGGCCGAGTCCCGGCCGAGCGCAGGCCGACTCGACGTACCCGGCCTGCTGCTCGGCACCGTCGCCATCGCCGCGGCCGTCTACGCCCTGATCCAGGGCGGCAAGGACGGCTACACCAGCCCGGTGGTGACGGTGGCCTGGATCGCCGCGGCTGCCGCGCTTGTCGCGTTCGTCCTGGTCGAGCTGCGTTCCGATGCGCCGATGCTCGACATGCGGCTGTTCCGGTCCGCGTCGTTCAGCGCCGTCATGGTCGTCGCCGCGGTGTCGCTGTTCGGCTTCACCGGCGTGGCGATCCTGCTGGTCCTCTTCCACGAACGTGTCCAGGCACTCAGCCCGCTGGACACCGGCTGGCGGATGCTGGTGCTCTTCGGCGCCTACGTGGTCGTCGCCTTCGGTGCCGGGCGGGCGATCCGTCGTACCGGCTTCAAAGCGCCGCTCACCCTCGGCCTGGTCCTCGGTGCGGTGGCGAGCTTCGGCCTGGCGGCCCAGGGTCCCACCGCGTCGTTCGGTCACCGGTGGGCGCTGTTCGCCCTGTTCGGTGCCGCAGGCGGCCTTGTGGTGGCTCCGGCGACCGCCGCCGCGTTGGCCAGCGTCGCGCCCGCGCAGGCCGGGATGGCCTCCGGCGCGGTCAACGCCGCCCGACAGGTCGGCTCCGTGCTCGGCACGTCCCTGCTGGGCACGCTGCTCACCACCACGATGCTGGCTGACCTGCCCGACCGGTTGGCCGCGCACCAGGTCGGCGAACCCACCCGTGGCGCCGTGCAGGCGGCGGTGGCCGCCGGTGTCACCGGCGACCAGCCGCTGCCCGACCCGGTCCGGGCGGCGATCGCCGAAGCCATGACCTCCGGCGTCCAGGCCGGGTTGCGGATCAACGGCATCGTCTTCCTCGTCACCGCCGTGCTCACGCTCGCCCTCGTCCGCAACCGGCCGCACCAGCGCTGAGACCGGCCGCACCAGGGCTGAGACCGGCCGCACCAGGGCTGAGACCGGCCGCACCAGCACTGAGACCAGCGCTGAGACCAGCGCGCCGACTGCGCCGATCACCACGAAGATCAGCCGATGCCGGTCAACCCGTGGTCACGGCCGCGGTGACCTCGACCTCCAGCACCGCGCCGTCGAGAAAGAGCCGGCTCACCTCGACGGTGGTGCTGGCGGGCCTGCTCTGCCCGAAGTAGCGGTTGCGGACGTCCGCATAGCCGGCCAGGTCGCCGAGGTCGGTCATGAACGTCCGGACGTGCAGCACGTCGGCGAAGGTGGCGCCGTGCGCCGCGAGCAGCGCGCCGATCAACTCGAAGATCCGTTCGGACTGCGTCCGCACGTCGCCGGGTGCGATCACCGCGCCGGCGTCGTCCACACCGACCTGACCGGAGAGCATCAGCAGCGCGCCCCCTGGCAGGTCGAGGCGGGCGACGTGCGCGAAGCGGTCGCCGAACGGCGCGGCGACGGTCGTCGGGTTGTCCAGGGTCAGGTTCACTGATTCTCCTCGGAAGCGGCGGCGTCGGTGAGACGGGCGATGTCGTCCTGCGGATGGCGTGCGGCCGCCAGCGCCGACGCGGCGGCGCGCAGCAGGGGCACCGGCGCGTCGCCGAGCACGTCGAGGGCGAGTCGGGCGTCCTTGGCGGCCAGGGCGGCAGCGAACGCGGCGTCCGTGGCGGTCGCCCGGGCGACCGCGCCGCCGAGCGGTCCGGTGCCAAGGGCATCGATCGCGGTACGTCGGTCGACGCCGACGGCGTCCGCGACGGTGAGCGTGTCCGCGACCGCGGTGACAGCGGTGATCAGCGCGGTGTTGAGCACCAGCTTCAACGCGGCGCCCCGGCCGGAGCCGCCGCAGCGACGGACGGTGCCCAACGTCCCCAGCAGCGGGGCGATCCGCTCGACGACCGCCTCTTCCCCGCCGGCCAGGACCACGAGTTGGCCTGTCTCGGCAGCCCCGGCACTGCCGGCGACCGGAGCGTCAACCAGCGGTACTCCCGCCGGCAGCAGGGTGGCCAGTTCGGCCACGGCCCGGGGACCGATGGTGGACATCTCGATCACGGGGGTGCCCGACCGCAGCGCCAGTGCCGCACCGGAGTCGACCAACGTGTGCCGGACGGCCACCGCATCGGTGAGCATGGTGATCACCACGTCGGCGTCGCGGACCGCCTCGGCTGGGCTGCCGGCGGCTCGCGCCCCGGCGTCGACGAGCGGCGCCGTGCGGGCGGACGTGCGATTCCAGACGGTGAGCCGATGCCCGGTAGCCAGCAGCCGACGGCCGATCGCGGTGCCCATCGTGCCCGTACCCAACAGTGCGATCTCGAACATGTCGCCAACGCTATGGGGCGGGAAGTCATGCCACCAACGACTGTTACGCATCGTTGCCATGCTGCGGGAGCATGGCACGATGCAGCTGAACGCGCTCCAGGTCTTCCGTGCCGTCGCCGAGCACGGCTCCATCACGGCTGCTGCCCGCAGCCTGCGCTACACCCAGTCGGCGGTGTCCCGACAGATCGCCGCACTGGAAGCCGAGACCGGGTCGCCGTTGCTGGACCGGATGCCGCGCGGTGTCGCCCTGACCGAGCAGGGCCGTTGCCTGCTCGGCCACGCCGAGGCGGTGCTCGACCGGCTGGACACCGCCCGGCGGGACCTGGCGGCGCTGCGCGACCTGTCCGCCGGCCGGTTGCGGGTCGGCGCGTTCCCCACGGCGGTCGCCGCGCTTGTGCCACGTGCTCTGGCCAGCTTCAGGTCCGAGCATCCCGAGGTGGCCCTGTCGCTGGTCGAAGGGCTCACGCCGGGGCTGCTGGAGCGTCTGGTCGACGGCGACGCCGACATCGCCGTGGTGAGCGCCGCGTCGGACAAGCCGCTCGACGGCGACCAGTTCGACCTGCACCACCTCGTCGACGAGACGCTTCTGGTGGCTGTTCCCCGGACGCATCGGCTCGCCCACCGGCGGACCATCCGTCTGCGCGACCTGGCCGACGAGTCGTTCATCGCCGGCTCGGCGACCGCCGAGGAGACCCTGCTGCGGGCGACCCTACCGGCGGGTTTTCGCCCGCGCATCGACATCGTCGCGGCCGAGTGGACCGGCAAGCTCGGCTGTGTCGCGGCAGGCCTGGGCGTCGCGCTGGTGCCGGCCCTGGCCGTACGCGCCGCTCCATCCGACCTGACTCTGCTCCGCCTGCACCCCGACGACGTCTCTGTCCGGCGGATCTTCGCCGCGACCGTCGCCGGGCGGAGCCGACCACCGGCGGTGCGGCGGTTCCTCACCCATCTGGACCGGGCGGCGGGCCTGAGTGAAGCGGGCGGGTGACGCGGACCGCCGAGTGGCGGTCCGCGTCCCGGCGTCAGCCGCCAATGGTGTCGAGCTCTTCGATCGCGTCGGCCGGCAGCTTCAGGTCGGCAGCGGCGATGTTCTCCCGCAGGTGCGCCAGCGTCGAGGTGCCCGGGATCAGCACCGTGGTGGGGGAGCGCTGGAGCAGCCACGCCAGGGCGACCTGCTGCGGCGACGACCCCACCCGGGCGGCCACGTCGTTGAGCGTGTCGGACTGCAACGGCGTGAAACCGCCGAGCGGGAAGAACGCGGCGAACGCGATGTTCTCCGCCGCGCACCGGTCCACCAGGGCGTCGTCCTGTCGGTTGGCGAGGTTGTAAAGGTTCTGGACAGTGACCACCGGGGCGATGGCCTGGGCCTCGCTCAGCTGGTCGAGCGTGACGTTGCTGAGCCCGAGGTGCCGGATCAGCCCTTCCTGCCGCAGTTCGGCGAGGGCGCCGAACTGCTCGGAGAGGGGATCGTCGCCGGTGCCCTCCGCCACACCGACCCGCAGGTTGACCACGTCGAGGACGTCCAGGCCGAGGTGCTGGAGGTTGTCCCGGACCTGGGCCTTCAGTTCGTCCGGCTCGAGCGCCGGGATCCAGGAGCGGTCGGCGCCGCGGCGCGCGCCGACCTTGGTGACCAGGTGCAGATCCTCGGGGTACGGGTGCAGCGCCTCGCGGATCAGCTCGTTCACCACCACCGGGCCGTAGAAGTCGCTGGTGTCGATGTGCCGGACACCGAGGTCGACGGCCTCGCGGAGCACGGCGATCGCCTGCTCGCGGTCGCGGGGCGGGCCGAAGACACCCGGGCCGGCCAACTGCATAGCTCCGTAGCCCATCCGGCTGAGGGTGAGGCCGTCAGCCAGGGTCAGGGACCCGCCGGGAAGGTTCTCGCTCATGTCGTCCTCTATCCGTGATCGGAGTGGATATGCGTCGACTGTGCGTCGGGGATCAGCCGGCCGGCAGGGCGAGCTGTTCCTGGTAGTGACACAGCCAGTCACCGGGCGGCCCGGCGATCTACCGTCGGTCTCATGGACGCGACGAACCCGCTCGGCGACTTTCTGCGTGCCCGCCGGGAGCAGACCCGGCCCGAGGACGTCGGGCTCGGCCCGGGAGTGGGCCTGCGCCGGGTGCCGGGGCTGCGGCGCGAGGAGGTGGCGATGCTGGCCGGGATCAGCGCCGACTACTACCTGCGGTTGGAGCAGGGCCGCGAGCGGCATCCGTCGGTGCAGGTCCTCGATGCCCTGGCCGGGGTGCTGGGGTTGGACCCGGAGGCGACCGCGTACATGATCGGGCTGAGCCGTGCGCGGTCGCGCCGGGCCGCCCGGCCGGCCGCTGACCGGGTGCCGGCCAGCATCCTGCACCTGCTGCGGGAGCTCGACATGCCGGCCTTCGTGCAGAACCGCTACCTCGACATCCTGGCCTCGAACCCGATGGCGAGGGCACTGTCGCCGAATCTCGCCCCGGGCGCCAACCGACTACGCGCGGTGTTTCTGGACCCGGCCGAGCGGGAGCTGTTCCGCGACTGGCGGCAGGCGATGCAGAGCGTGGTGGGGCAGATGCGCGCCGACTCGGGCGGGGCCACCGACGACCCCCGGTTGACGGCGTTGGTGGGGGAGCTGTCACTCAAGAGCGACTGCTTCCGCCGGTTGTGGGCGCGTCACGAGGTGCGTCGGCGGGAGGGCGTGGTCAGCCGGCTGCGTCATCCCGAGGTGGGTGACCTCGACCTGTACTGCGACAAGCTCGCGGTCGCGGGCGCCGACGGGCAACTGCTGGTGATCTACCACGCCGAGCCGGGTACGGAGTCCGCACGCTCGTTGGCGCTGCTCGGCTTGATCGCCGCCAGCACCCCGGACGACACCCCGGACAGTCTCCGACCCGGTGACCCGGCCCGGCTCTACCCGTCGGAGTGAGCTGACTCGGTAGGGATGTGCTCGTAGCGCTTGCGCATGGCCTCGCTGGCGGCCGGGCCGGCGGCGAAGACGAAGTCGGCGTCGTCGAGCGGACGCCCGGTGCTGCGATCCACGATCACCGGGTCGGCCTCCACGCCGGTGTTCCGGTCGACCAGGATCATGCTGCGCTCGCTCGGGTCGAGGCGTGAGTTGCCCCAGGCGGCGAGGGCGACGACGACGGGCCGCAGGCTGCGACCGAGGTCGGTGAGGACGTACTCGTAGCGGTCGGGCCTGGTCTGGTAGCGGCGTCGTTCGAGCAGCCCCTGCCCCGTCAGGGTCTTGAGTCGGCTGGTCAGGATGCTGGACGAGACGCCCAGGTTGGCCTGGAACTGATCGAACCTGGTGTAGCCGTCGAAGGCGTCATGCAGGATCAGCAGCGTCCACCACTCGCCCACGTGGCCCAGTGCGCTCGACAGCGGACATTCGCGGTCCTCCAGCCGGATCTTCCCTGCCACGGGTGTGCCCTTCTCCGAGTCGGTGCAGTCGGTGCTAGTGTCGAAGTTAGTAGGTGCTATTTCAGCAGTAACTATACGACGTCCTCGCGACGTCGGCTTCCTGCTGCCCAGCCACGTCCGGGAGGAACGCGACACCATGACCGCCACCCAGGCCGCACCGGCCATCATCCGCCGCTATTTCGAGCTGGCCGGCCAGCCCGACTCGGAGGACTACTTCCGCCTCTTCGCCGAGGACGCCGTGGTCGAGGACGAGTCGACCGAGTACCGGGGCATCGAGGCCATCCGCCGGTGGCGTCGAGCCGTGCCGCTGGTGTCGTACGAGATCACCGACATCGAGGAGACTCCCGCTGGCACGATCGTGACCGCGACGATCACCGGCGACTTTCCCGGCAGTCCCTTCGCCGGGCTCCGCTACCGCTTCGGTGACTACGACGAGAGCGCGATCCGGGCCCTGCGGATCGCGCCCTGACCATCACACACGTGTCCGGCAGGCCTCGCCACCGGTGCGTATGCAGTCGAGGGCCCCGAGGGCGTACGGTGGACACGTCGCCCGGGATCCCGGTGGCCGCCAGACGCCGTCGCCACCAGCCCATCAGGGGCGTTACCGATCGTCATCCCCGTCGCCGCGACTCTTTGGCCGTGTCGGCCGATCGCCGAGCACGTGCCGGCTGTCGGGTTCCGCCGTCATCGCGGTCGGAACAGTTGGTGGTCCGGATCCGACGCACGCATGCACACCACTGTCCGTGCGAATGATCGTTTTGAACACCCAACCAGGGGGAGCACCAGATGAGGATCGCCAGGGACAGGATCGTCACCGCACTTCGCGACCGGGGCCAGCAGGCCCGGGCCGACTGGGTCGAGCGCGAACTGCCGGAGCGCGTGGACCCGGCGAAGCACTCCGGGCTGCTCGCCACCCTGCACCTCAACCCAGCTGATCTCGTCGACGCGTCCTCCCCTTGAGGGTTGCGCTGCTCGGACCGGTCGCCTGGCGTACGCCCCCGCACCACTACGGGCCGTGGGAGCAGGTGACCGGCCTGCTCGCCGAGGGGCTGGTCAGCCGCGGCGTGGACGTGACGCTCTTCGCGACACTGGACTCCGTCACCTCCGCCCAGCTCGACGGAGTCTGCCCACGGGGGTACGCGGACGACCCCGACCTGGACGGTCGGGTGTGGGAGGCGATGCACGTCTCCCACGCGATGGCCCGCTCGGCGCAGTTCGACGTGGTGCACAGCCACCTGGACTGGCTGCCCCTGGCCTTCGCGGAACACTGCCGGGCACCGCTGCTGACCACGGTGCACGGCTTCTCCGGCGCGGGGATCCTGCCCGCCTACGGCCGAGCCCGATCGTCGTACGTGTCGATCTCCGACGCCGACCGGGCACCGGAGCTCGACTACGTTGCCACGGTGTACCACGGCGTCGACGTCGGCGGTCTGCCGTTCACCGACAAGGCCGGCCCCGGGCTGGCCGCCTTCGGCCGGATCCACCCGGACAAGGGCACCCACACCGCTATCGAGATCGCCCGCCGCGCCGGCCGGCCGCTGACCATCTGCGGGATCGTGCAGGACGAGCGGTACTTCGCCGAAGAGGTGGCACCGCACATCGACGGTGACCAGGTCGTCTTCCTCGGGTCGGTGGGCCCGCAACGGCGTGCCGAGGTGCTGGGCGAGAGCACCGCGCTGCTGCACCCGATCGCCTTCGACGAGCCGTTCGGGCTGTCGGTCGTGGAATCGATGGTCTGCGGCACCCCGGTCGTCGCCTATCGGCGGGGGTCCATGCCCGAGGTGGTCGACGAAGGGGTGACGGGCCTCCTCGTCCACACCGTCGACCAGGCCGTCGAGGCGATCACCCGGGCCGCCGACCTCGATCGGGCGGAGTGTCGGGCGCAGGCTTTGAAGCGCTTCAGCGCCGACCGGATGGTCACCGACTATCTCGCGGTCTACGACCAGCTCGTTCGTAACTGACTCAGCCGCACACCTCTTCGTTCCGCCGGTCACACACGCTGACCGGCGTGCGCCGTTCCCGCGTGAGGCTCACCGCGTACTCCTGTGGTGGGCCGACAACCGGAAGGCACGACGTTCATGCCCAGCTACGGCTTCCTCAGCACCCACCCACCGACCCGGTGCGGCCTGGCCACGTTCAACGCCGCCCTCGCCGCCCAGCTCACCGCCGACGGCACCCACGGCGGCATCGTCCGGGTCACCGATCACGGCGACGACCAACGGCCCACCCCAGGGGTCGTGCACACCTGGTCGGCGCGGGACCCGTCCGGCTGGCGGGACGCGGCGGCCGCCCTCAACGCGTACGACGTGGCGATCGTCCAGCACGAGTACGGCATCTACCCCGGCACCGACGGCGAGGAGGTCCTGCCGTTGCTGCGGCGCCTCAGCGTGCCGAGCATCGTGGTCCTGCACACCGTCCTCAGCCAGCCCTCCGCCCGGCAGAAATCCCTGCTGGAGCAGATCGTGGCCACCGCCGGGGCGGTCGTCACGATGACCGACACCGCCCGGGACCGGCTGCTCGTCGGGTACGCAGTGCCAGCGGGAAAGGTGACGGTCATCCCGCACGGCGCCGCCGAGCTTGCCGGTGTGCCCGTCGACCGGCGTGCCCGCCCGCACCTGCTGACCTGGGGACTGATCGGCCCGGGCAAGGGCATCGAGTGGTCGTTGCGGGCCCTCGCGCGGTTGCAGGATCTGGAACCGACTCCGACCTACACGGTCGCCGGACGGACCCACCCGAAGGTGATCGAGCACCACGGTGAGGCGTACCGGGCCGGGTTGCACCAGCTCGGTGCCCAGTTGGGTGTCGCGCACGCCGTCGACTATCAGGACATCTACCACGACCAGGAGGCACTGGGTCGGCTGATCCGCTCCGCCGACGTGGTCGTCCTGCCCTACGACTCCCGCGAACAGGTCACCTCCGGTGTCCTCATCGAAGCGGTGGCCGCCGGGGTGCCCGTCGTGGCGACGGCGTTCCCGCACGCCGTCGAGCTGCTGACCGGTGGGCCCGGTCTGGTCGTACCCCATCAGAACCCGGCGGCGCTGGCCAAGGCGATCCGGCGGGTCCTGACCGAGCCGGGCCTGGCCGCCCGGTTGGCCGGGCGGGTCCGCCCGCTGGCCGCGGACCTGCGCTGGCCGGCGGTGGCGGCCCGCTACGGCACCCTCGCCGAAGACCTCCTGGCCGCCCGCTCGCCCACCGTCAGCCCCGTGCCGGCGTGACGGCGACCACCGGACACCCCCGGACCGCGACGGGTGAGCGCTGGGTGACGGCGCCCGCGCCGAGCTTCGCGCACCTGGCACGGCTGAGTGACGACACCGGTCTGTTCGAGCATGCCCGGCACGCCATCGTCCGCCGCGAGCACGGCTACTGCACCGACGACGTGGCTCGCGGCCTGGTGGTCGTCAGCCGCGAGCCGGAGCCGAGCGACGAGCTGCTCCGGCTCGCGGAGCGCTACCTGGCGTTCCTGACCCACGCGCAGGACACCGACGGCGCGTTCCACAACCGACTCGGGCACGACCGGCGCTGGGCCGACGAACCAGGGCTCGGCGACTGGTGGGGTCGGGCGCTGTGGGGCCTGGGCACTGCCGTCGCCCGCAGCTCCGCACCCTGGGTACGGGAGGAGGCGCTGGTGGCGTTCAGCCGGGGTGCCACCCGGCGCGCCAAGGCACCGCACGCGATGGCGTTCGCCGGTCTGGGCGCGGCCGAGG
The DNA here is from genome assembly GCF_900090275.1 of Micromonospora zamorensis. NCBI lineage: Bacteria > Bacillati > Actinomycetota > Actinomycetes > Micromonosporales > Micromonosporaceae > Micromonospora > Micromonospora zamorensis. The sequence goes on from NZ_LT607755.1 coordinate 6,918,545, forward strand.
TGCTCCGCCGTCACCCGGGTCACGTCGCCGCGGCATCCCTGCTCGCGGACGCGGCCAGCACTGTCGGCCCGGCCGGGTCCGACCCGCGGTGGCCGTGGCCACGGCAGGAGCTGACCTACGCGAACGCGGCCCTCGCCGAGGTGGTCATCGCCGCCAGCCAGCTTCGCGAGGGTGGTCCACCTCTCTACGACGGCCTGCGGATGCTGACCTGGCTGCACCAGGCCCAGCTCCGCGACGGGCGGTTGTCGGTCGTACCCGCAGGGGGGTGGCGGCGCGGCGCCGTACGACTGCACCACGACCAGCAGCCGATCGAGGTCGCCGCCTTCGCGGACGCCTGCGCCACCGCTGCCACTGTCACCGGGGACCCCGGGTGGGACGCCGGCGTGCGGCAGTCGGTCGGGTGGTTCCTCGGTGACAACGACCTCGGCAGCCCGATGTGGGATCCGGCGACCGGCGGTGGCTACGACGGGCTGACCGCGCACGGGCCCAACCTCAACCAGGGCGCCGAGTCCACCCTCGCGCTCATCTCCACCCTGCAGCACGCCCGGCGGTGGTCGTGACCCGGAGCCTGGCCGTCCGTCAGGACGTCACCCTCACCCCGGACCCACGCCGGGTCATCATCAAGCTCTTCGTCCCGGGTGAGGACGCCGCGGTGGTACGCACCCGCGCGCGGGCACTCATCGACCGGGTCGCGCGCCTCGGCGACGAGGAGACCGGCCGGCTGCTGCGGGACACCTTCGACCGCTTCGGCGCCCGGCACCGCGACCTGGCCGGCACGTTCCACCACCACTACGACCTGGTCCGGCACCGGGCCGCGCGGGCCCGGGACCTCTCGCCGACCAGCCGGCTGCTGGTCGGCGCCTACTTCAGCCACGAGTACGCCGTCGAGGCCGCCGCCCTCTGCAACCCGTCGATGGTGGCCCACCCGGACCAGACCGAACTCGGCACCGGGCAACTTCGTGTCGCCGTCAGCCTGCGCCAGGTCGGGGAGGGGCACGTGTCCTCCATCGGGTTCGCCACCGCGGTCATCGGACCAGGGCGGCAGCTCACGGTCGCCGACCGGTCCGGTCCGTTGGCCGTCGGGCAGCGGGTGGGCGTACGGCACCGTCGGGACCTGCTCGTCGCCGGCCTGGCCGAGGAGGACTGCGACAACGAGGTCGCCGCCACGGTGCTCGACGCCCTGCCCGAGTGGTACGACGAGGCCACCTTCGAGCGGGTGCTCGCCAACCTGCCACCCGATCTGCTCTCTCGCAGCACCGGGTTGGGCACCCTCGAACAACTGCGTCGCACCAACGCCGGCAGCTACGCCACGGCCTTTCCCACCGACACGGCCCTGCACCAACGGGTGCTCTGGCCGGCCACCCCGGCAGAGAGCAACGGCATGGAGGACGCGCGGTTCGTCCGGTTCGTCGACGAGTCCGGGCCGGTGTACCGGGCCACCTACACCGCCTACGACGGCCGGAGCATCGCCACCCGTGCGCTGGTCAGCAGTGACCTGCGCCGCTTCGAGATGACCCCGATGCGTGGGCCGGGTGCCCGGAACAAGGGGATCGCGCTGTTTCCGCGTACGGTCGGCGGCCGGCATCTGGCCTTGTGCCGTGCCGACGGCGAGACCATCGGTCTGACCACTCTGGACAGCGACAACCGCTGGCAGGCTCCGGCCCCGTTGCACGCCCCGGGCGAGAGTTGGGAGCTGATCCAGGTCGGCAACTGCGGGTCTCCCATCGAGACCGACGCGGGTTGGCTCGTCCTCACCCACGGGGTCGGGCCGATGCGCCGGTACGCGATCGGCGCGCTCCTGCTCGACCTGCACAGACCGGAGCGGGTCGTCGCGCACCTGCCCGGCGTGCTCCTGGCACCCGACGAGAACGACCGGGACGGGTACGTTCCCAACGTCGTCTACTCCTGCGGGGCACTCGTGCACGACGGTGAGCTGTGGGTGCCGTACGGGGCGAGTGACGCCCGGGTCGGTTTCGCCACCGTGTCGGTGCCCGCGCTGCTCAGCGCCATGGTGCAGGCCCCACCGCCGGTGACCGCGACTGATGAACTGGGTGGGGCAGGGTAGCCTCACGCTGGCACTACGTGCTCCCGCGGTCGGGGGAGGACTCGGGGGAGGTGGAGCGTGGGTGACGTCGGCGAGATGGTGCGCTGGCTTCAGCTCAACGCGCCCCGTGGCGGGCCGGACGAGCTGTCTCAGCTGATCGCCGAGGCGGCTCCCGCCCTCGATGCCAGCGAGATGGTGCTCTATCTGGCCGACTACACGCAGTCCCTGCTCGTGCCCCTGCTCGGCGCGGGCCTCGACCGGGACGAGCTGCCGATCGAGACGACCCTCGCCGGCCGGGCCTTCACCAACCTCACCATCCAGCGCGCGCCCGACAATCCGGACCGGGTCTGGGTGCCGCTGCTGCTCGGGTGCGAGCGGATGGGCGTGCTGGAGATCGTGGCGCCGACGGCCGCCGACGAGGCGATGGACGGGCCGGCCTGGGAGGTGGCGGTCACCATCGCCCAGATCCTGGTCAACCGCCGGCTCTACGGCGACGTGGTCGAGCGGATGCGTCGCCGGCTCCCGATGCAGGTCGCGGCCGAGATCGTGTGGGGTCTGCTGCCCCCGTTGACCTTCGCCACCGACGACCTGGTGATCACCGCCATCCTCGAACCGTGCTACGACGTCGGCGGCGACATCTTCGACTACGCGCTCAACGACGACGTGCTCAGCGTCGGGCTCTTCGACACCTGCGGGCACGGCATCAAGGCGAGCACCCTGGCCTCGCTGGTCGTCAGCGCGTACCGCAACGCCCGCCGGTGTGGCCTCGACCTGGTCGACACGGCGATCAGCATCGACCGGTGGGTGCGATCCGAGCACCCGAACTTCTTCGCGACCGGCCTGCTCCTCGAACTGGACCGCCGGACCGGCCGGCTGAGCGCGATCAACGCGGGTCATCCCGGTGCGATGTTGCTGCGCGACGGCAAGGCCATCCGTGAGTTGCCAGGGCCGACCGCGTTGCCGCTCGGCCTGGGTCATCTGACCCCACACCGCCCGCAGGTGCACGTCGAGGACCTGCACCCGGGCGACCGGATCCTCGCCTACACCGACGGCATCACCGATGCGCGCAGCGCCGACGGTGAGCACTTCGGGCTGGACCGGCTGGTCGACTTCGTCAACCGGGCCCTCAACGACGGGTTGCCCAGCCCGGAGACGATGCGTCGCCTGGTACGCGCCGTCGTCGGCTACCAGGACGACCAGCTTCAGGACGACGCGACGGCGCTCTTCGTGGAGTGGCGGCCGCCGCACCTGCCGCTCGCACACCTCCGTGACCTCGCGGCGAACCGCCACTGACCGCAGCAGTGGGATTTTGCACTCGCAGTGCACTTGTCTCCGGTTGTGGCGCTGTCTAGCGTCACCTCATGGCTGACTCATGGACCTTCGCCGTCGCACGTGACGACCTCGGGCAGAGCACGCTCGTCGATGGCGCCACGCCCGAGGTGGCCGATGGTGAGGCTCTGCTGCGGGTGGACCGCGTCGGCCTCACCGCCAACAACGTGACCTACGCGGTGCTCGGCGACGCGATGCGCTACTGGGAGTTCTTTCCGCCTGCGGCCCGTGGGCTCGGGCCGCAGTGGGGCCTCCCGCCGCTCTGGGGTTTCGCCGAGGTGGTCGCCTCGACGGTTGCCGGTGTCGAGGTGGGGCAACGGGCCTACGGTTACCTGCCTCCCGCGGGGCACCTCGTGGTGCGGCCGGACCGGGTGGACGCGTCCGGGTTCCGCGACGCGAGCACGCACCGGGCCGAGTTGCCGTCGCCGTACAACGCGTACCGGTCGACCACCGGCGACCCGGCGTACCAGGCCGACCAGGAGGACCTGCTGATCCTGTTCCGGCCCCTGTTCTTCACCTCGTTCATGCTGGCCGACCAGGTCGTCGACAACGGCTTCTACGGTGCCGAGGCGCTGCTGGTGTCGTCGGCGTCGAGCAAGACCGCGTACGCCGCCGCGTTCGAGCTGCGCGGTCGCGGACCGCGCCTGGTCGGGCTCACCTCACCCGGCAACCTGGCCTTCACCCGGTCACTCGGCTGCTATGACGAGGTCGTCCCGTACGACGACATCAGCGCCCTCGACGTGGTCCCGACCGTCTACCTCGACCTGTCCGGCGCGCCCTCGACCCGTGCCGCCCTGCGCCAGCACCTCGGCGACCGACTCGTCCGGGACATCGCGGTCGGGCTCACCAACCAGACACCGAACGCCGCCGCCGCGGAGGAGGTGTTCTTCGCGCCGGTCCAGATGCGCAAGCGCGGCCAGGACTGGGGCCGCGAAGGGCTCGACCAACGGTTCACCGAAGCCTGGCAGCGCTTCACCGCAGTGGTCAGCGGGTGGCTCGACGTCCAGGTGGGTGTCGGGCCGGAGGCCCTGCAACGGGCCTGGGCCGACGTCCTCGCGGGTCGTACGCCGCCGCGGGTGGGTCACGTCGTCCAACTCTGAGCGGTCGACGACGCCGACGGTCAGAACGAGTTGTCGCCGGAGAGGTGGCGACGCAGCGTGGCCAACGACCGGTTGATCAGCCGGGAGACGTGCATCTGCGAGACACCGACCCGGTCGGCGATCTGGGACTGGGTCAGGTTGCCGTGGAAGCGCAGGCTCAGGATCTCGCGCTCGCGCTCCGGCAGCGTGGCGAGGGCCGGGCCGAGGGCGACCCTGATCTCCACGACGTCGAACTCGTGGTCGTCGCCGCCGAGGGTGTCGCCGAGCTCCCGGCTGCCCTCGCCACCGATCGGCGTGGACAGCGACGTGGCCCGGTAGGCGCGTGCGCCCTCCAGCCCTTCCAGCACCGTCTCCTCGGTCACGGCCAGGTAGGACGCGATGTCGGCCACGGTCGGCGACCGACCGAGGGTCTGGGTCAGAACGCTGTTGGCCGCGCTGATCGACAGGCGTAGCTCCTGGAGGCGGCGGGGCACCCGGATCGCCCAGGTGCGGTCCCGGAAGTAGCGCTTGATCTCGCCGATGATGGTGGGGATGGCGTACCCGGCGAAGTCGACGCCTCGACTGTGGTCGAAGTTGTCCACAGCCTTGATCAGACCGACCGAGGCGATCTGGACCAGGTCGTCGTCCGGCGCGCCACGACCGCCGTAGCGGCGGGCCAGGTGCCGGGCGAGCGGAAGCCACGCCTCGATGGTGCGGTCGCGCAGGGCTGGGCGGCGAGGGTCGTCGGCCGGCGTCGCCGCCAGGGCGGCCAGGAGGTCTTCCGGGCTCTGCTCACTGCGCCGCTGGTCGATGCTGGTGCTGATCGCGGTGTCGACGATGATGGCCATGGGAGTGGTCCTTCCCGCACTGCCCGTCGATCGAGTCGACCGGAAGGGGTCTCCGAACCGGCTGACGCCGGGGCGCACGTACGGGCGAAGGTGCGCTGTCGCAAGGCCACGAGCACGGGCCTCGCCGCCGCGTCATGTCGTTCACTTGATGGCCCGGACACTACCCGAAATACTGAATGTTTACTAGCCGAAAGTACGATCCGGTGCAGGTGGATGGTGCTCGAAACGGGTGAGAACGGCCCCGATCAGCCCTGCGGGTCCGGCTCGTCGCCGGCGATCGGGGCCTGCTGGGCCGGCTTCACCGCGAACGGATGGCGCAGCCGCAGCATGGCCTCCTCGCTGCCGTCGAAGGTCGCCATCGACCCGTCGAGCACGTCGGAGGTCGACGTGGCGAGGAACAGGGCCGGTCGAGGGTTGTCGTTCGATGTCATGCAGGATTCCTGTCTTCCATTGAGGAGTGCGTCCGGGCCCCGGCTCTCGCCGTGCGACCTCGTGACATGCGGCGCTCACACTGGCGCCCGATCAGGTGCCTCGTGCACGGGCGAACGCCCGGCGACACCGACACCCCGCACCATACCCGCCCTCGGCACCCCTCATGCGCCGCCGAGGCCCCGGGATCGCATCCGCACCGCCAGCAGCCGAGAATTCTGTAATCCGACCCGGTGCTGCCAGTCTCCGATCCTGAGGGCGGTCAACGCGCAGCGCGGGTGCCGCGCGGACGAGCACACAAGGAGTGACACGCATGTCGTCAGCCGGTCGAGCACTACCCGATGCCGGGTTGGTCGTCGCGGCCCGACAGGGCGACCAGCGCGCCCTCGATGACGTCGTCGCGGCCTCGCTCCCGCTGGTCTACAACATCGTCGGGCGTGCGCTGCGCGGTCACGCCGACGTCGACGACGTGGTCCAGGAGACGTTGGTACGGGTGATCCGGTACCTGCCCGCGCTCAACGACCCGGCGGCGTACCGCTCGTGGCTGGTGGCGATCGCCATCCGTCAGGTGCGTGACTGGGAACAGCGTCGACGGCTCGCGCTCAACCGCGACGCGGGGCTCGACGCGATCCACAACGTGCCCGACCCGGCCTCCGACTTCGCGGGGATGACCATCCTCCGGCTTGGCCTCACCGACCAGCGACGCGAGGTCGCCGAGGCGACCCGCTGGCTCGACCCGGACGACCAGGAGTTGCTGTCGCTGTGGTGGCTGGAGGAGACCGGCGAGATCACCCGCGCCGAGGTCGCCGACGCGCTGGGGCTGTCACCCGGGCACGTCGCCGTGCGGATCCACCGGATGAAGGAGCAGATCCAGAGCGCCCGGGGCGTCGTACGCGCGCTCGGCGCCCGCCCCGGTTGCCCGGACCTGCGCGCCGTGAGCGGCGAGTGGGACGGCACTCCCAGCCCGCTGTGGCGCAAGAGGCTGGCCCGACACGTCCGCGACTGCGCGTTCTGTGGGCGACTGGGCTCCACGCTCCTACCGATCGACCGGCTGCTCGCCGGTCTGCCGATGCTGCCGTTGCCGGCGGGTCTGAGCGCCCACATTCCGAGCGCGGCCGCACCCCCGGCTGCCGCGCAGGCCGTCGGGTACCACCCCCCGGGCCCGACGGCCGGGCACACCGCCGGGACGACCCCGCCCGGCGGTGTGCCCTCCGACGGCGGCGGTGGCCCGAGCATCGTCGACCTCGCGGTGAACCGCCCCCGTGGCCTGGTCCCGTCCCTCGCCGCCGGGGTGGCAGCGGCAGTTCTCGCCATCACCATGGCGGTGGTGATCCTGCCGGAGGACCCACCAGCGCCCTCGTGGGCTGCACCGCCGCCCGCAGCCCCCACCGCCGTGGCCAGCCCGAGCGTCGCACCGTCACCGAGCGCACGCCCCTCGTCGAAGGCTCCGGTCGTCCCGGCGGTCAGCTCCGCCCGTAAGGGCGTCGGAGTGTGGAACTTCGCCGGAGCCAGTCAGGCGTTGGCGAACTCGAAGGCCGGCTGGTACTACACCTGGGGCACCCAGCACCCGGGAATCAGCACGCCGCGCGGTGTGACGTTCGTGCCCATGATCCGCAGTGCGGAGAACGTCACCGCCACGGAGTTGGCCCGGGCCAGGGCGGCGGGGCCCGATCTGCTCACCTTCAACGAGCCGGACATGCCCGAGCAGGCGAACATGACCGTCGAGCAGGCGCTGGACCTCTGGCCGCAACTGATGGCGACGGGCAGCAGACTGGGCAGCCCGGCGGTCGCCTGGGGCGGGCCGGATCCGCAGGGTTGGCTGGACAGGTTCATGACCGGCGCCCAGGCCCGCGGCCACCGCGTCGACTTCATCACCCTGCACTGGTTCGGCGCCGACTTCACGACCAGCACCGCGGTCGACCAGCTCCGGCGGTATCTCCAGGCCGTCCACCAGCGGTACCGCAAACCGATCTGGCTGACCGAGTTCGCACTGATCCGCTTCGACAGCGGCGGCGCACAGTTTCCCGGTCAGGAGCAGCAGGCGGCGTTCCTCACCGCGGCCACCACCATGCTCGGCCAACTGTCCTATGTGCAGCGGTACGCGTGGTTCGGCCTGCCCGCCACGGACAAGGACCGGTCCGGGTTGTTCAGCAACGGCACCGAGGCGACAGTGGTCGGTCGCGCGTTCCAGGCCGCCCGTTGAGCGGCGACGCGCCGGTGGACCAGCAGCCGACCACGACCAGACGCCCGGCGTTCCGTGGCCGCGCCGGGCGGATCGTCGGCGTCGTCGCGACACTGGTCGTGACGACGGTGGCGGTCGTGCTCAGTCAGGGTTGGGGCCGCGCCGACCAGACGGCATTCCCGTCGACGGCATCCCCGCCGACCGGCCCGGCGCCGACCGCGTCGGTGGTGCTCAACAGCACCGATGACGCCTTCATCCAACTGCTCATCCCGATGAACGAGGGTGCGCTCGCGCTGATCGACCACGTCGACAGCCGGTCGGCGGGCGCGGATCCGTCGCTGCGGGCACTGCTCAACAACCTCCGGGCTGCTCACCAGGCCGAGTTGCGGGACCTGCGCGGGCTGCTGGCCGCGGGCAACGTCGCGGAGCAGAACATCCACGAGGGGCACCAGATGCCCGGCATGGTCACCGACGCCAGCCTCGCCGAGCTGCGCGCCGCCCCCGACACCGAGGTGCCGTCCCGGGCCGCCGCGTTGGTGCGGGCGCACCTCGCGCAGACCGTGGTGCTGTGCCGGGGCGAGCAGAGCGCCGGGGGCAGCCCGGAGCTGAAGGCGCTCGCCGGCCGGATCCAGCAGGCCCGGGCCGCCGAGTTGAGCGCACTGGACGGTCAGCCCGGCGCGACCGGAACCCCGCAGACCGACTGAGCATGCCGCGCAGAAGACCTACCGAAGTCGCGGCGTCGCTGCTCAGGCCGGCGTCGGGTGGTTCGCGTCGAACCGGTCGCGCGTCAGGAACGCCAGTTGGGCCCGCTTGTCCGGCATGTCGATCTCCGAATCGAAGGTGAACCCCTCGATCTCCAGTCGGCGCAGCGCGAGGTGGTTGCGGATGTCCGGCTCGACCACGATCCGCTGGGCGGCCGGGTCGCGGAACAGGAAGCGGGCGAGGGCCGGGCCGACGACGTTGGTGAGGCCGCGGGCGAGGCGCCGGTCGGGACTGAGCAGCAGGTGCATCCCGATGTCACCGGGCTGCACGCGGTAGCGCTCGCCGACCGGGTCCGCCTCGGGCTGGTAGGTCTGGAAGAGGCCGACCGGCTCCGCGTCGACCATGATCAGGTACGCGTGGTGCGTCGGCAGACTGGCCACGAAGGCGTAGATCTCGCGTACCTGTTCCAGGGTGTGCGAACCCATGCCCCAGAACGAGTTTCGAGGTTGGGTGACCCAGCCGTGCAGGAGGGCGGCGTGCCGGTCGGGGTCGACGGTCACCAATGACAACTCACCGAGACCGGCGATCTTCTCCAGGTACGTCATCGGGCGCTGTCCTCTGTTCCATCCGGGGCGCGACTTAGGTTAACCTCCCCTAACCAAGGATGACCTTACCTGGAGGGGTGCGTGAAACGGAACTGGGAGGCCCTGGTCCTCAAGGCCATGGGAGGCCGGGACTTTCGGTTGACCGTGCTGGGCACCGAGTCGATCGACGGCCACTATCAGCGGCTCCTCCTGGACGGCGGCGGCCTGCTGGAGGCGTGCGGGGTGCACCCCACGATGTGGATCCGGCTGTGGTTCGACAACGACGGCCGGGCACACCAGCGCGCGTACACACTGGTGGACCCCGACCCGTCCACCGGCCGGTTCACCCTCGAATTCGCCATCCACGACGGCTGCGCCGCCCGCTGGGCCACCACCGCCCAGGTCGGCGACACCATCAGCGCGACCGTCCAGGGCAGCGCCTTCGACCTGCCCGACCCGGCGCCCGAGCACCTCTACCTCGTCGGCGACGCGGCCTCCCTGCCCGCGGTGAACAGCCTGCTCGACGCCAGCGCCGACATCCCGGCGACCGTGTGGCTGGAGTACGCCCACGAGGGCGAGAAGGCTCTCGCGTTGCGGGCCCGGGCACACCACGACATCACCTGGGTGCCTCGGCGCGACGACGGTCAACACCTCGTCGACACGGTCTGCGCGGCCCTGCCGACCAGCGGCGCGGGGCACTACTGGGTGGCCTGCGAGGCGGCCACCACCCGTGGCATCACCCGACACATCCGACGAACGCTGGGTGTCGACAAGGACCGGGTGACCTCCCTCGGCTACTGGAAAGCCGCATGAAGGGTCGGCTTGGCACCCTGACCGCGCTGTACGTCACGCAGTACCTCGGCGTCGGCTTCATCACCGTCGGGCTGACCGCCATCCTGCGCGACGGCGGCACCTCGCTGGACACGCTGGCCCTGTTGCAGATCGTCGGCCTGATCTGGCCCATCAAGTTCCTCTGGGCGCCGATCCTCGACCGGTACGGCTCGCGGCACCGCGGCCACTACCGATCCTGGTTACTCGTGCTCCAGACCGCCCTGGTGCTCGCTCTGCTGGCGCTGCTGCCGTTCACCGACCCGGCCGACGCGCTCGGCCCGATCGTTGCGATCTGCGCCGCGTACGTCTTCTTCTCCGCAACGCAGGACATCGCCGTGGACGCCGTGGCGGTCCGGATGCTCGCCGAGTCGAGCCGGGGGACCGGTAACGGGATCCAGGTCGCCGCGAGTTACCTCGGCAACCTGCTCGGCGGCGGGGCGTGCGTCCTGGTCTACGACCAGTTCGGCTGGGCGGCGGCGATCGGTCTGCTGGCCGCGATGACGGCGGTCGGGCTGGTGGTTGTGTGGCGGTTCCGGGAACCTCCGCGTACCGACCGGGTGGCCAAGGTCGGCACGGCCTACCGGGCCCTGCTGTCGGTGTTCGGCCAGCCGGGCTGCCGGTGGTGGACGTTCGGCGTGGTGCCGCTGGTCTACGTCGGGGCGGGGATGGCGTACGCCCTGGTGACGCCGGCGCTGGTCGACGCGGGGTGGTCGTTGGGCCGCATCGGCGTCGTCACCGGAGTGGTGACCAGCGTCCCGGCCATCGTGGCGGGCCTGGTCGCCGGGCTCGGCATCGGCCGGTTCGGGCGCGGCGGCGTGCTCGTGGTCGGCGGCGTGGCACTCACGGTGTCGACGCTGCTGCTGCTGCCGTTGATGAACGGTCGCGCCCCACTGGGCGGGACGGTCGCCGCGCTCTGCTGCTTCATGGTGGCCTACACCATCGCCAACGTGGTGCTCTACACCGTCAACATGGACTATTCGCGCCCCGACACCGGTGGCACCGACTTCACCGTCCTGTCGTCGTTCGGCCTGGTCTGCTCGTTCGTGGCCTCGTCCATCGGTCTCGCGGCCGCCGACGGGGTCGGCTACCCGCCGGTCGCGATCGCGGCCATCGTGCTGGTGGCCGCGGGTGTCATCCTCGGCCTCGCCCACCAGCGGCGATTCCCCCGCAGGCCCGGTCCCGTCGGCTCGACGGCGGAGCACCCGACGGTGGATGGCGTGAAGGCCGTGGCGTGACCACGGTTCAGCCGGCCAGCGACACCACCGAGCCGGCCGGCGGTGCCACGGCCTCGGCGCGACTGCCGCAGCGGTGGCTGATCCTGGCCGTGCTCTGCGTCGCGCAGCTCGTGGTGGTGCTGGACAACACAGTGCTGACCGTGGCGGTGCCGGTGCTCACCACCGAGCTGGGCGCCAGCACCGCCGACGTGCAATGGATGATCAACGCGTACGCGTTGGTGCTGTCTGGGTTGCTGCTGACCGCCGGCAGCGCCGCCGACCGGTACGGGCGTCGTCGGATGCTGCTCACCGGGCTCGTCCTGTTCGGTCTCAGCTCGCTGGCCGCCGGGCTGTCCAGCACCAGTGGGCAACTGATCGCGGCCCGGGCCGGCATGGGTGTCGGTGGCGCGTTGCTGATCACCTCGACGCTCGCGGTCGCGATGCAGGTCTTCGACGCCACCGAGCGGTCCCGAGCGATCGGCATCTGGGCGGCCACCAGCGCGCTGGGCTTCGCCGTCGGGCCACCGATCGGCGGCACCATCCTCGCGCATCTGCCGTGGGGCGCGATCTTCCTGGTCAACGTGCCCATCGTGCTGGTCTGCCTGTTCGTCGCTCGCGCGCTGATACCCGAGTCCCGTGACCCGGCCGGTGGCCGCCTGGACGTGGTGGGCGCGGCGCTCTCCACCGCCGGCCTGACCGCTGTCGTCTGGGCGATCATCTCCGGGCCGGAGCGCGGGTGGACGTCGGCTGAGGTGCTCGGGGCGGCTGCTGTCGGCGTACTCCTGCTCGGTTTCTTCGTCCGCTGGGAGCGGCGGATCCCGCACCCCATGCTGGACATGCACTTCTTCCAGGACCGGCGGTTCGTGGGCGCGATCTCCGGGGTCGTGCTGATCACGTTCGGCGCCACCGGCGCGTTGTTCCTGCTCACCCAGCATCTGCAGTTCGTCCGCGGCTATCCCGCCTGGGAAGCCGGTCTGCGGATGGCGCCCTTCGCGCTGTCCATTGTGCTGCTCAACGTCAGCGGTGCGGTCGCGGTCGTGATCCGTCGGCTCGGCCTGGCCGCCGCCATCGCCATCGGTATGACGCTGCTCGCGGGCGGTCTCGCGCTGATCACCCTCTTCCCGTCCGACGGGTACGGGGTGCTGCTGGCCGGGCTGCTCGTGATGGGTGTCGGGTGCGCGTTGGCCAACCCGGCCATCGTCGAGGCCGTGATGAGCGCCATCCCGGCGCAGAGGGCCGGCGCGGGCGCGGGTGTCGACGGCACCATGACCGAGGTCGGCAGCAGTCTCGGCATCGCGGTGCTGGGTGCCGTGCTGAACGCCCGGTTCGCCGCCCTGCTGCCGGCGGCCCTGGCCGGCGCCGGATCGTTTCCCGCCGCCCTCGCCGCCGCCCGCGACGGAGCCGAGCGGGAGGCCGTCACTGTCGCCTTCGCCTCGGCGCTGGAGACGGGACAGTTGGCGGGCGCTGCCGCGGTGCTGATCGGTGGGCTGGTCGCCGCTGGGCTGCTCTACCGGGCAGACCGCCCCAAAACCGCCCAATAAGGGTAGGCTATCCTAATCACGACATCGTCGTAGTCGACGGAGGCGGTATGCGGCTGTACCTGACCGCGCTCAACCCCACCGACGCCGTGCTGGAGGGGTTCCTCCCCGCGGCGGCGTCGCTCGGGCTGTCGGTCACCGTGTTGACCGACCGGCCGGCGGAGTGGCCGGCGGGCGTGCCGGTGGCGCGCTGCGCGGTCCGGGACGCGGCCGCTGTGGTCGCGGCGACGGCACCGACCCGACCGGTGGCGCTACTGTCCAACAGCGACCACCTTCAGGAGGCCACCGCGATCGCCGCACGGAAGCTCGGTCTGCCCGGCAAGGATCCCGACGCCGCCCGTCTCTGCAAGGACAAGGCCGCGGCCCGCCGGGTGATCGCGGCTGCGGGCCTCGATCTGGTACGCACCGTCACCGTCGATCCCGGTGCCGCACCGCAGGTGCCGGACGGGATGTTCCCAGCCGTGGTCAAACCCCGCGAGGGGGTGGCCAGCGAGGACGCGTACCTGGTGGCCGACCATGCCGAACTGGTCGCCCGGATCGCCGAGATCCGTGGCCGTCGGCCGGACGTGGCCCTGGTGGTGGAGGAGTACCTCCCCGGCGAGCTGCGGACCTTCGAGACCCTCGGCGACGGCACGGCGCTGGCCTCCCTCGGCGGCTGGCGCACCGGCCTCGGGCCGCCACCGACCTTCACCGAGGAGAGCCTCGCCTGGTCGCCTCCGGCGGAGCCGGAGACCACCCAGCTTCGGGCGCGGCTCGACGCGCTCGGGGTCGGCTTCGGCGCCTGCCACACCGAGTACGTCATCGCCGACGGCAGGGTCCGGCTGATCGAGGTGAACTATCGGCTCATCGGCGACCGAATGGACCTGATCCTGTCCGAGCTGCTCGGTGTGCCGCTGTTCGAACACGTCATCCGGCTGCACCTCGGCGAGCCCCTGGCCGCCCTCGACCTGCCCGCCAGTGTCGACCGGTACGCCCAGGTCGAGTACGTCTGCGCGGATCGTTCCGGCCGCCTGGTCGCCGCGCCGGGCCGACTGGACACCGTCCATGATGATGTCCGGCTGGGCTGCCATCCGCTGCGCGAGGTGGGGCGCACCGCCGAGCACACCGGCACGAACCGCGACTACCTCGCCGTGCTGCACGGGATCGGCCCCGACGAGGGCGCGGTCCGGCAGTCGCTGGCCGCCTTCCGCGGCGACCTCCAGTGGACCATCGTCGAGTGAGCGACGACTGCGAGCGGGAGGTGTTCACCCGGGTCCTCGACGCCCTGCTGCGCGAGGATCACCTCGGTCTGCTCAGCACCGGCCGACCGGACGGGCCCGACTGGTGGCAGGCACCGCACCCCGCCGGCCTGTTGCGGATCCCGGTCCGGGCGGACGGGTTCCAGCAGGCCCTGCGCAGCGCCGCACCGATGATGCTGCTGCTCGACAGCGGCGGCGACACCCACCGCACGGACACGGTGGAAGGCCTGCTCAGGTTGCTCACCCCGCAGGGCAACGCCGAGGCCGAGGCCGGCTGGCGGGACTTCGGCGTCGAGTGCCGCGCCGACCTGCGCGCCCGGCGGCTCGCGGCCCGACACCGCTCGCGGGTGCTCGCCGAGGTCGCCGCCGAACGCGCCACCACCCCCACGGGACTGCCGGCGGCGCTCCTGGACGACGTACTCGCCGCCCACCTCGGCCACCCGGTCTACCCCACCGACCGGTGCCGGCACGGTCTCGGAGACGACGACCTTCTCCGGTACGCCCCGGAGCACGCCCCGCGTTTCGCGCTGCGCTGGTACACCGTCCCTGCCGAGGACGTCCAGCTCACCGGCGAACTCCCGTCCTGGTGGCCACGGGCACGGCGGCCGGACCACCTGTTGCTGCCGGCGCACCCGATCACCGCTGAGCGCGACGCGTTACCGGTGACGGACCTGCCGGCGATCACCGTACGGCCCACCCTCTCCATGCGGACGGTGGCGCTCGACGATCACCCGTACCTGCACCTCAAGCTGCCGCTGCCGACCGCGAGCCTCGGCGCCCGCAACCGGCGCACGCTGCACCCCGGCTCGCTCGCCGACGGCGCGGCCGTCGCCGCGCTGCTTGACCGGATCGCCAACGCCGAACCAACCTTCGCCGGGCGGATCCGGCACGTCGACGAGAGCACCTGGGCGCACGTCGGCGGCGACGAGCGGCGCAGCTTCCTGCTGCGCCGATTCCCGGGTGATCTGGCCGGCGTCCACGTGGTGCCGGTCGCGGCCCTGGCCGCACCCGACCCGGTCGCGGCAACGGTCCTCGAACGGATCAGCCCCGAGCGGCCCGGGGCGCTGCTGGAGTCCTATTTGGACCTGTTGCTCGACTGGCACGTCTTCCTCTGGCTCCGCCACGGGATCGCGCTGGAGGCGCATCCGCAGAACATCCACCTGCTGGTGCACCCCGACGGCACTGTCGGCCTGCTCTACAAGGACAACGACGGGGCCCGCCTCGACCCGCGGCACGGCGGCCCGGGTGGGCTCACCCTCGACGACGACCGGATGTGGGCGCGCGACCCGCAGGAGCTGGCCGACGTGTTCATCACCATCACGCTGCACCTGGCCGCCGCCGCACCCCTGGTCGCGCTGGCCGCCCGAGGGCTGCCCGTGCCGTCACCCGCCGAGGCGCTGGCACCCCGGCTCGCCGCCGCCCGCGACCGGTGGGGTGACGGGCCAGCGGCACGAACCTTCACCGACCGGGTCCTACGGGCCGGCCACCTGCCCATCAAGGCGATGCTCACCGCCGGCACCCTGCTGCCCAAACAGCGGCTGGGCTGCACCGACATCAACAAGTACTACCTGCGTACCGGCCCGAACTACCTCCGGGAGACACGATGACGAGCGCCCAGTTGCGCTCCCGCCCGGCCACCGAGACCGGTCAGCTCGCCGACCTGGCCACCGCCCACGCCGTCTTCGGTTGCCTGGTCCGCGAACTCACCCCGCCGGACGGCGGCCCGAGCGTGGTCGACGGTGCCGGGCATCTGCTGCTGCGGCACCTCGGCGTCACGGTGCGCTGCGGTGTGGCGCGACACTCGCCGCTCGGGGCGCACCGCTACACCGGTCCGGTGCAGCGGCGTACCGACAACGGACGGTGGGTCGACCTGGACGCGGACGGGCTCGCCAGCCTGGTCGCGGCCGAACTCACCACCCGCACCGGCCTGGCCAACGACGAGTTCGTCGAGCAGGTCCAGGCCAGCCGGGACACCGTGGCCCGGCTGCTGGCCGACCGGCCGACCGAGAACCCGGAGCCCACCGGCGAACCGGCCATCGACGCGTACGTCGACTCCGAACAGTCACTCGTCTTCGGCCACCCGCACCACCCCACCCCGAAGTGGCGCAGCGGTGACCCGGAGAGCTGGCGGGCGTACGCCCCGGAGCTGCGCACGTCGTTCCGGATGCACTGGCTCGCCGTACCCGATGACCTGGTCGCCGGCGCCGGTCCGTTCGACGCGCTCGTGGCCGCCCTCGACCCGCCCCGGCCCCCGCGAGGGCACCGCGTCCTGCCGGTGCATCCCTGGCAGCTGTCACTGATCCCGCCGACGCACCCCCGCTTGCGGGACCTGGGGGAGGCCGGCGTGCCGGTGCGGCCCACGGCGAGCGTCCGCACCCTCTATGCCCCGGCGGCCGAC
Organism: Micromonospora zamorensis; assembly: GCF_900090275.1. Taxonomy (NCBI): domain Bacteria; kingdom Bacillati; phylum Actinomycetota; class Actinomycetes; order Micromonosporales; family Micromonosporaceae; genus Micromonospora; species Micromonospora zamorensis. The sequence continues at coordinate 6,934,961 of NZ_LT607755.1, forward strand.
CTGTTCGTCAAGACCAGCCTGCACGTACGGATCACCAACTGCCTGCGCAAGAACGCCCGCTACGAGCTCACCGGCGCGGTGGCCCTGACCGACCTGCTGGCGCGGGTGCCGATGCCGGAAGGGGTCGGGCTGCTCACCGAACCCGCCTACCGCACTGTCGACGTTCCCGGCCCGGACGAGGCGTACGGGACGATCCTGCGCAGCGGCCTGCGCCCGCACCTGCGCCCGGGCGACACCCCGATGCTCGCGGCGGCGCTGGCCGCCACACCACTGGTGATACCCGACCCGGTGGCCTGGTGGCGGGCGTACGTCGGGCTGCTGGTGCCGGCGGTGCTGCGCTGCTGGCTCAGCCACGGCGTCGTGCACGAGGCACACCTGCAGAACGTTGTCGTCGTGCTCGACCGCGACCGTCGCCCGGTACGCATGCTGCTGCGCGACCTGGAGGGGGTGAAACTCGACGCCGAGCGTTGGGCGACCTGGCCGGAGGGGGTCCCCGCGCAGGTCCGCTACGGCCCCCTGGACGCCCGGCGCCGGATCGTCTACTGCCTGTTCGTCAATCACCTCGGTGGTATCTGCGGGGCGCTCGCCGACGCGCGACCGGGAATCGAACGGCGGCTGTGGCAGGAGCTGCGGGCCGTCGTGGAGGCGGTCGCCGCCGACCTGGACGACCCGCCCGAGCTGCGCGCGCTGCTGAACGGTGAGCCGCTGCTGGCCAAGGCGAACCTGCTGGTCCGGTGGCGGCGCGACGCGGACCGGGCCGCGCCGTTCGTGCCGGTGCCCAACCCGTTGGGCGGGTCACTGTGACGCGGCCCGTCTACGTCCACGACCTCGACGCGCTGGCCACGCAGGCCCGGGCCATCCGGGCGGCGCTGCCCCAGCCGGTGGAGCTGCTCTACGCGGTCAAGGCCAACCCGGACCCCGGTGTGCTGCGCACCCTTGCCCCGGCCGTCGACGGGTTCGAGGCCGCGAGCCGTGGTGAGCTGCGCAGACTGGCCGAGGTTCTGCCGGGGCGGCCCCCCGCCGCGTACGCCGGGCCGGGCAAGACCGACGCGGACCTCGCCGCGGCCCTCGCCGCCGGGGTGCACCGCATCCACGTCGAATCGCCCGCCGAGCTTCGGCGACTCGGCGCGCTGGCCACCGCCTCGGGCACCTCGGCCCAGGTGCTGCTGCGGGTGAACCTGCCGGTCGAGGCGCCCGGCGCGAGCCTGGTCATGGGCGGCGGGCCCAGCCCGTTCGGCATGGACCCGGCGGACGCGGTCGAGTGCGCCCGCAGACCACCCACCGGCATCGACGTACGCGGAATCCACGCCCACCTGGCCAGCGGGCTGGACGCCCCTCTCGCCGGTGCGGTCGCCGCCGCCGTGGTCGAGTGGGCGGTCACCGAGGTCGGTGCCGCCGAGGTCGACGTCGGCGGAGGCATGGCCGTCGACTACACCGACCCGGCGGCGCGATTCGACTGGGTCGGCTACGGCCGGGCACTGGCGGACGTCCTCGACGCGTACCCGGGGGTGCGGCTGCGCATCGAGCCGGGCCGGTCGGTCACCGCCTACTGCGGGGCGTACCTCACCGAGGTCATCGACGTGAAGCGCTCCTACGGCGAGTGGTTCGTGGTGGTGGCCGGGGGCACCCACCACCTGCGTACACCGGCGGCGAAGGGGCACGCGCAGCCCTTCCGCGTACACCGGCGGCGCGGCGTCGAGGGCGTGCGTACCGACGGGGGACCGGTCACCGTGGTCGGCCAGCTCTGCACCCCCAAGGACGTGCTGTCCCGGTCGGCCACCGCCGGGCCGATCGGCGTTGGTGACGTGCTGGCCTTCGCCATGGCCGGGGCGTACGCCTGGAACATCAGCCACCGCGACTTCCTGCTGCACGAGCCCCCGCTGTTCATGAACGGTGACCCGCAGGAGGTGGCCGCCGAATGGGCGGCCCGACCATCCAGGACGTGATCCAGGCCCAGGCGAACGAGCGATCGGCAGGGTTTTCTGGCACGGTGGGTCCAGCGCGGCGCAGTGTCGCCGAGCCACCAGCTGCACCATATCGAGAGGGCGTTACGTGGACTTCACGCTGTCGACGCGGCAGGGGCGGATCGGCACGGTGGTCGAGGTCGCCGGTGACGTGGACATGAGCACCGCACCGGAGTTGCGTGACCGGTTGAGTCAGGCGGTGGAGGACGACGCCCGGGTGGTGGTGGACCTGACCGACGTCGGGTTCATGGACTCCAGTGGCCTGGGGGTGCTGGTGGTCGCCCACAAGGACCTGCGTGCGCGGAACGGCTGGCTCGCCCTGGCGGGGGTCGGCCGCTCGGTGCGTACGGTGTTGTCGATCACCTCGGTGGATCGGGTCATCGGAATCTTCGACACCGTGCAGGATGCCGAGGAGGCGTCACCGGCGGCGTCATGACCGCCTCACTGCGGGTGAGGGCTGGCACGGGCGGTGTCAGCGCCAGCGGTGCTTGATCGCAGCCCGTGGCCGCCGTACCAGTCGATGATGAGCAGTGTGGCGTCGTCGGCCAGAACCGGCCCGGCGGCCGCCAGCACCGCGTCGGACAGCGCCCGGACCGCCTCGCGCGGATGCAGATGGGCGATGCCGAGCAGAGCGGCGGGCAGATCCAACGTGGCGGCGTTGCGTTCGCGCACTCCGTCGGTGACGACGACCAGCCGGTCACCGGGCAGCAGGGTGATCGTCTCGCTGCGGTAGCCCTCGTCGGCGAACATGCCCAGCGGGAAGTTGGCGGGCAGTTCGAGCGTCTCAGCCCGGCCCTCGCGGACCAGTGTCGGTGGGACGTGCCCGGCGTTGAGCAGCTCACAGCGCCCGGTCGCCAGGTCGATGCGGCCGAGCACGGCGGTCACGTAGGCGCCGCGTACGTTGGCGTGCTCCGCGAGGGCCCGGTTGGCTTCCTCGGCCTGGGCGACGAGGTTGTCGCCGCGCCGGCGAGTGTTGCGCAGGCTGCCCACACCGAGCGTGGCGGTCAGCGCGCTGGCCACGCCGTGGCCCATCGCGTCGGTGACGCCGACGTGCAGCACGTCGCGGGCCACGCTGTAGTCGAAGGTGTCCCCGCCGACGCTCGCAGCGGGTTCCAGCCAGCCCGAGAGGGCGAACGCTCCGGCCTCGCAGGTGAACGAGGCCGGCAGCAGGCGGCGTTGGATCTCGGCGGAGAGGGTGAACGGGGTGCTGCGCTGCCCCCATTCGAACAGGTCGGTGTGCCGGCGGTTGGCGATGACCACGAATCCCAGCGCGTGCGCAGTGCGGGCGATCCGCGCGAGCACGGCCACGTCCGGCTCGTCCAGCAGGTCGATCTCCAGCAGGCCGATGGTCTCGCCGCGTTCGGTGACGGGTGCGAGCACCCTGCACCTTCCGTCGCCGTGGAGCAGCTGGACGGTCTGCTGGCGCAGCGCCTGCTCGTAGGGCCCGCCGTCGAAGGGGAGGACCTCGGCGGCCTCCTCGCCCTGATGACGGCCGGGGTGGCCGGTGGCTGTCTGGTGGGTCAGCCGGACCAGCGCCCGGCCGCTGAGATCGGCGATGAGCAGCGAGACGCTGAGCGCGTTCAACGACTTGGCGATGGTGCCGGTAACCGCTTCGACGGCCTCGACCGGCGCGGCTTCCTCGGCCGCCTGCAACATCCCGGTCAGCACGCCCTCCTCGTTGTCCTCCACGGGTTGAGCATAGGCACCTACCGTCCCGGTGTTTCGGCGCGGACGGCTGGGCCTTCCCGGTGAGCAGGTAGTCGTGGCGCTGCGGAGCGGGCGGCCCGACTGCCTGGGTCGTGACCCGGAGAGGCGCGAACGCTTCAGGATGTTATCGATAACCTGCTATCTTTCACCCGGGAGTGAAGGGCACGCTCCCGGTCACCGCAGCCAGCCGCGAAGACGTGCCGCCGCACGTCCCCTCCCGCCGGCCCCAGGTCGGTGACCCGTCCGGGCACCCCAGTCGATGCCAGGCGACCGCATTCCGTCGCCGGCCGACACGGCCCTACGGCAAGGAGCCCACGCAATGCTGAAACGTAGGTATCTCCTCCCATCCATCATGGCCGCGGCACTTCTCCTCGCGGCCACCGCCGGTGGCGCACTGAGCGGCGGCTTCGGTGCGACAGCTGTCGCCGCCACCAACGGCACCCTCGCGGCCACCGCCGGCTGCGGCAAGGCCCCCACCCTGACCAACGGAACGCGCACGATCCAGAGCAGCGGACAGAGCCGCACCTACAACCTGCGGATCCCGGACGGGTACGACCGGAACCACCCCTACCGACTGATCTTCGGGTTCCACTGGTTGAACGGCTCGGCCAACAACGTCACCTCGGCCGGTTACTACGGGCTTCAGCCGCTGTCGAACAACAGCACGATCTTCGTCGCGCCGCAGGGCCTCAACGCCGGCTGGGCCAACACCAACGGTCGGGACCTGACCCTCTTCGACGACATCTCCCGACAGATCGAGAACGACCTCTGCGTCGACACGACCCAGCGCTTCGCGCTGGGCTGGAGCTACGGCGGGGCCATGAGCTACGCGGTGGCCTGCGCCCGGCCCACCGTCATCCGCGCGGTCACCGTCCTGTCCGGCGCCAACCTCAGCGGATGCAACGGCGGCACCCAACCCGTCGCCTACTTCGGCATCCACGGCACCTTCGACAGCGTGCTGAACATCTCGCAGGGTCGGCAACTGCGCGACACGTTCGTCCGCAACAACGGCTGCACCGCGCAGAGCCCGCGCGAGCCGAGCCGAGGCAGCCTCACCCACATCACCACCGCGTACGCCGGATGTCGAGCCGGCTACCCGGTGCAGTGGGCGGCGTTCGACGGTGACCACACCCCCAGCCCCGTCGACGGGTCCGGCAGCCCGAACGACTCCCGGACGTGGACCTCGGGTGAGATCTGGCGGTTCTTCAGTCAGTTCGAGTCGACCACGCCACCCACCACTCCGCCACCCACCACTCCGCCGCCGACGACCCCGCCCCCGACCACTCCGCCACCCACCACTCCGCCACCGACCGGCGAACCGGGCACCTGCGCCGCCACCTACCGGGCGGTCAACAGTTGGCCCGGTGGCTTCCAGGGCGAGGTGACGGTGGCCAACCCCACGGCCACGACACTCAACGGCTGGACCGTGGGCCTGACCCTGGCCGGCGGCCAGGCCATCAGCAGCCTGTGGAGCGGCACCAACACGGGCACCACCGGTAGCGTCACCGTGCGGAACGCCGCCTACAACGGCACGTTGGGCGCGAACGCCTCGACCACGTTCGGGTTCACCGCCACCGGCGACGGCGCCACCCCACCGAGCAACGTCACCTGCACCAGTCCCTGAGCACGGCAGAAAGAGGGCCCGGAGCCAGCTGGCTCCGGGCCCTCGTGACGTCGGTCGTCAGCCGTTGTCGATCAGACTGGCGATCTCGTTGTAGATCAGGTGCGCCTTCGCGCCCTGGTTCGACGGGCAACCGCCGAGGTGGTGCAGGGCGATCACCCGGTGGCTGGCGTTCAGCACCGGCGAACCCGAGTTGCCGCCGGAGGTGTCACAGCTGTAGCTGATGTTGTAGGTGTTGTAGTTCGCGTTCTTCACCGTGCACGTCGCGCCGTTCTGGGTGTCCTCGTAGATGGACAGTCGCTTCGGGTTGCCGTCGCCATGGCCCGGGACGTACATCCGGGTGCCGGTGGTGGTGGCGGTCGTCGCCAGGTACAGGGTGCCGAACGACTGGATGTTGGCGAAGTTGTTCACCGAGTACAGGGTGTAGTCCAGCTGGCTGGAGCCGCCGCTGCTCACTTTGTAGAGGGTGGCGCCGCTGACCTTGGTGCCGGCGCCCGGGTTCGAGCCGCCACAGGTGGCGCACTGGTAGTTGAACTGCATCTCGCTGCCGCTGACGGCGGACTGCGTCGAGAAGCAGTGCTTGTTCGTCAGCATGCGGTTGGTGTTGCCGACCCGCCAGGTGGTGCACATCCCGCCACCGCTGATCAGCAGCCGCGCCACCGCCCTGCCCTTGGCGTACTCGTTGGGGTGGCTGCTCTGGTAGCAGACCACGTCGCGCCGGGCGTCGGTGCTGCAGACGGACTGCGTGGTGAAGTTGTGCTGCTTGATCTCGGTGGCGTCGTAGCCGCGCCAGAACCGGTCGATGGTCGCGGCGCTGGTGCGGGAGGAGCGGCTGCTGTGCACCGTCACCACAGCGGTGTCGCCGTCCACCGACATCGCCCAGAAGCCCGGTTGTCCGTCGGTGGTGTAGTCCGCGCCGGTCGCCCGGTTCAGGTGGCGGTCGTACCGGTAGCTCTCCCGACCGTCGGGGCTCGACACGGTCACGTACTCGCCGTCGGCCAGGCGCAGTGAGCTGAAGTGCACCTTGACGTACGACGCGCCGGGGTGCCGGATGATCTGCTTCCCGCCCTCCTGTGCGTGTGACAGCGAGCCGTCGATGGTCCGGAGTTCGCCGACCGTGGTGACGCCCTCGGCGGAGAACTGGTCTGCTTCGGGTGCCCGCTGGGATTGCGGCGCGAGTGGTTGAACCGAGTACGCCTCGGCGGCCGGTACCGACAGCAAGCTCAGCCCGAGTGTGCCGGCGCCGAGCGCGACGGCCACCGTTCGTAGGCGGCGCAGGGCATGTTTCATCGTCGCTCCTCCCGAAGAACCAGCACCCAGACGTGCTTGCAGCCTTCATACCGGATAGTGAGAAGACATGCAAGATTATCTATCTTTTGATTGCGCGACCTCATCATCAGTGGCAAGGCCCGACCGTCGTTCCTCGTCTCCCATGAACTGCCCCTGACACAGGCACCCGAGGCGTACGAGCACTTCGACCGACGCGATCACGGCTGGACCAAGGTTCTGCTGCACCCCGGGCAAGAATCCTGACCGCGGCCCCTGAAGCCCCATCGGGCATCACATCGGTCTCGCTGGTCTGCCAGCCCGCTCACCGCCGTCGTCCTGCATTCCGCCGATGACGGCGACGGCACCTCGGTCGGGCCGTGCATTCCGACCGGCCGTCCGTGCAGATCCTGACGGGGTCGGTTCGACGTTGCTGAACCGACCCCGCGCGGAAATTGACAGATCAGAAGAGCCGGATGGAGTCCGAGACCCACTTGGCGGTGGCCGGCACGGTCAGGCTGGTGGTGAATGGGCCGAACCCGCCGTCAGCGTTGGCCAGTGAGGTGCTCATGCTGAACCGGCCGTCGCCGTGGGCGTACATCACTGCCGCGTCCGAGCGTCCGTCACCGTTGTAGTCGCCGGTGATCGTGCGGAACGAGTCCCAGCCCCAGGAGTTCGCCGGCACGGTGTAGCTACCCAGGAACGGGCCGAATCCGCCGGTGGCATCGCTCAGCGACGTGAAGAACTGGATTGAGGTGTCCTTGTGTCGGTACACCATCAGCGCGTCATCGCGGCCATCACCGTTGAAGTCACCGCTGGTGAGCCGGATGGAGTCCGAGACCCACTTGGCGGTGGCCGGCACGGTCAGGCTGGTGGTGAATGGGCCGAACCCGCCGTCAGCGTTGGCCAGTGAGGTGCTCATGCTGAACCGGCCGTCGCCGTGGGCGTACATCACTGCCGCGTCCGAGCGTCCGTCACCGTTGTAGTCGCCGGTGATCGTGCGGAACGAGTCCCAGCCCCAGGAGTTCGCCGGCACGGTGTAGCTACCCAGGAACGGGCCGAATCCGCCGGTGGCATCGCTCAGCGACGTGAAGAACTGGATTGAGGTGTCCTTGTGTCGGTACACCATCAGCGCGTCATCGCGGCCATCACCGTTGAAGTCACCGCTGGTGAGCCGGATGGAGTCCGAGACCCACTTGGCGGTGGCCGGCACGGTCAGGCTGGTGGTGAATGGGCCGAACCCGCCGTCAGCGTTGGCCAGTGAGGTGCTCATGCTGAACCGGCCGTCGCCGTGGGCGTACATCACTGCCGCGTCCGAGCGTCCGTCACCGTTGTAGTCGCCGGTGATCGTGCGGAACGAGTCCCAGCCCCAGGAGTTCGCCGGCACGGTGTAGCTACCCAGGAACGGGCCGAATCCGCCGGTGGCATCGCTCAGCGACGTGAAGAACTGGATTGAGGTGTCCTTGTGTCGGTACACCATCAGCGCGTCATCGCGGCCATCACCATTGAAGTCGGTGTTCCGGTCGGTCGCCCCCGCGGGCGAATTGGCGGTGATCCAGGAAGCCAGGTCGTCGACCCGGGTCTCCACCGCGTCGCGGCGGGCCTCCGTCTCGCCGAGGCAACCGCCCTGCCAGGACGTACGGTGCAGGGCCACCAGCTGAGGCTGCCCACCGACCAGCCGAACAGTGGGACCACCCAGGTCGCCGCGGCAGATGACGGACTGCCCCGCGCCGACCATACCCACGCTGTTCGCGCTCACGTCCTGCACGGTGAAGGGACCGGCATGCAACTGATCCGGAACCCACTCCGTGGCGGTGCGCCCGAAGCCGGCGACGGTCAACTGTTCGCCGACGGCGGGCGCGCTCGATGCCAGGGCGATCGGGGTCACCGCCACTCGGCGGGAGAGCCGGACCAGAACCACGTCACGATCGGCATGCGGGACCAACCGGAGGGCCGACACGACCGCTCCGGTCGACGTGGTCAGATCGGGGCGTCCCACCGTTACCGTGGTCGGCTTCGCTGGTGCCCCGGCCGCGACCGGTTGGCCATCAACGCTGAAGCAACTCTTGGCGGTCAGCACCCAGTACGGGTTGACCAAGGCACCACTGCAACCCCTCAGGCCCGGCCCCACGTCAATCTTGGCTGCGAACGCGAACGAGCCGTCCGTGACGGCCGTGCCCGCCCCGACGGCTTGGGAGGAGCCCGCGTTGAGCAGGCTCGCGGCGATGGCGGTGACGAGCAGAACGGCGCTTCGGGTTAGTCGATGGTGTGTGGATGACACCGGCGGTCCTTTCCGGATGAATGGCAGGCTCGGAATTGAGAGCGTTGGGCAGAATGCATCCCGCGGCGTGCCCGTCCGAGAAGGGACGGGCTGATCCGCTTTTGGTGAGCAATGAGGTGTGCCAGCGGCACGGTCAATCGCCGAGCGGCTCGGCGAATGCTCAGCCGGGATGCCGCAGCCTTGCGCTGACAACAGGTGTGAGGCCGGCACCGAGCCGGCGAAGCCAGGGCGGGCTCAGACCTCTGGCCTGGAATTGAGCAAGGCGAACCGAGCCTGCGGTCAAGGCAACCCCCGTGGAAGCAGAGACGAGACAGGTGAACGTTATAGACGCACATCAGAGCGCACAAGGGGTCCGAGCGTTCACCCCGCGTCCTCCGACACCGCGCGGAAGACCCGGCAGGCACAGCCTGCTGAGCCGCAAGAACTACACCACCCCTTGAATGAAAGAGACGTCATGGTCTTGGCTGATGTGCGTGATGTGTGCTCTCCAGCGGACGCCAACCCGGGTCAACCGGTGCCAGCGCGGGTCACCGTGGCCGACCGCCGGTCGCAAACGGGGGTCCGTGTGCTCGGGGTGTGGTCCTGGGCTGGGAGAACAGGGGTGCTGGTGACCTGGGTGAACGTGGGTCACTCCCTGCCACCCCAGGTGAGCGCCCAGGTCGCTAGACTGTGCGCTCGCGCCCCCGTAGCTCAGGGGATAGAGCATCGGTTTCCTAAACCGTGTGTCGCAGGTTCGAATCCTGCCGGGGGCACCTCGAAGATCCGCCGAAGACCATTTGGCGGCGGAGACGTCACCGCGCCGAGCGTCATCAGGCTCGTGGCGGATCACCAGTGATGAAGCAGATTCAGGACCAGCGCCGCCACCGAGGTGGAGAAGAACACCGCCCATCCCACGAGCTGGCGGGAACCTACCCGCAGGTGCGCGATGAGCGCGCCGACGAAGTACAACACCAGGCCGGCGGCGGCAAGTGTCCCCAGTAGTGGCACGGCGAACCCGGCCAGGAGCCCCAACGCACCGGCTGCCAACGCCGTGCCCAACCTCGGCATCCAGGCCCGTGGCAGGCGCTTCATGTCCATCTGGGCCTTCGGGTAGTCGTGGCCGATCAGGTAGGTGACGGCGGCGACTCCGGTGAAGACCGAGGCGAGGATGGTGACCGTGACATAAGCGGCGTACATGTGCCCTCCCTTGTGGTTGGTGCTGCCTCAAGGACGGGCTGGTCGAACGGATTGTTACCGGTGGCGCTGTGAGCTGACGCACAGACAATGGCGGGTGGTCTGCGGGAATCCGCAGACCACCCGCCGACCGGTCAGAGGAACTTGTACATCTCCTCGGACGCCGCCTCGGTCTCGCTGGCGGGCGGCGCGTCCACCGTGACGGGCTTGCCGAAGTCGCTCATGCGCATCTCGGTGACGAGGTCGCCCAGCTTCTTCGTGGCGATCGTGTAGGAGAGCGCGGTGAGGCGCCCGTCGGCGTCGAGAGTCGCCTCGAACGGGACCGCCTTCGGGTCCTTCGCCAGCTTGGCGGTCGACTCGAGGCCCTCCCGCATCCCGGCTTCGCTGTTGGCCGCCGCGGCGGCCTTCTCCAGGTCGGCGACGCCGGTGTACCGACCGCCGCCCACCTCCTGGGCGGACACGACGCCGCCGATGAGGCCGGTCTGCGACTTCAGGTCGAAGGACTGGCGCAACGAGCTGTTCGGCCTGAGCTTGGTGAGGTCGATCTTCATCCACGGCTTCTCGCCGTCGAGCGAGTCCGACTTGAGGTAGGCGGCATCCCCGATCAGCCGCGCCTCGATCGGTTCCGGCGCCTTGCCGGTCAAGTGCAGCGTGCGGGCGGCAGGGTCCATCTTTCCGCTCATGGTGATCGACTGGTTGCCGGCCTTGACCGAGGCATCCATGGTGAGCGGGCCGGCGAGGCTGCGGTCCATGCCCTGCTTGACGGCGGCGGTCGGCTCGACCTTGGACGCTGCGGGCGCGGCGGAGGACGATGACGCCGCCGGGTCGCCGGAATTGGTGCCGCAGCCGCTGACGAGGGTCACGGCGAGGGCAATCGAGAGGGCTGGGATCAGTCGACGCATAGACGTGACCCTAACGGGCGAGCGCTACCGATATTGCCCGAGTGCCGCCGCCGAGACCAGGCCAGCGGGTGGCTCAGACCGCCGGTAGCTGCTCGGCTCGGGTGATCACCTGGTCGATGAGGCCGTACTCCCGGGCCTGCTCGGCGGTGAACCAGCGGTCCCGGTCCCAGTCGCGCTGGATCTCGTCCAGCGTCCGTCCGCTGTGCTGGGCGGTCAGCTCCTGCATCGTCCGCTTCACGTGCAGCATGTTCTCCGCCTGGATGGTGATGTCCGAGGCGGTCCCGCCCATTCCACCGGAGGGCTGGTGCATCATGATCCGCGAGTGCGGCAGCGCGTACCGCTTGCCGGCCGCCCCCGCGCACAGCAGGAACTGCCCCATCGAGCCGGCGAAGCCGAGCGCCAGGGTGGCCACATCGTTGCGGACGTAGCGCATCGTGTCGTAGACCGCCATTCCCGCGCTGACCGACCCGCCCGGCGAGTTGATGTAGAGGTAGATGTCCGATTTGGCGTCCTCGGCGGCGAGCAGCAGGATCTGCGCGCAGATCTGGTTGGCCGACTCCTCCGTCACCTCGGTGCCGAGGAAGACGATGCGTTCGCGCAGCAGCCGCTCGAACACCTGGTCACCGAAGGACGCCTGCGGGCCGTCCAGCATCCGTACGCCGTACTCGATCATGTGCCGCCGCCTCACGGTGCCGGCGGGCGATGGGACCGCCCGGGGGACCGGCGCCTTGAGCGTGCGCGCGGCTGCGGTGGCCAGCCCAGTGATTCTGCCGCCGGCAGATCCGCCGTCGGCAGAACCCACGCGGCCTACGCGGCGGTCAGCCGCCGCAGGCCGAGCCGGGTCTGTGCGCTGTCAGCCGGGGCGGCGGTACGCGGACCGGGGCGCGAGCCACCAGCGGAGGCTTTTCCGGCGACGCTGAGGGCCGGCTCGCTCGCCACCGGCCCGTTGTGCAGGACGAACCCGCCGATGCGTGGACCCACCAGCAGGGTGGCGTTGCCGATCTCGCGTCGGGTCGCATCGACCCGCTCCAGGTGGGTGAGCGCGGCGCGCGGCGCGGCCGGGAGGCGGGGCTCGACCCGGCGCATATCGTCGCGGGCCTCGCCGAGCAGGTCGGCGAGGCTGATGCCGAGCGCTCGGCAGATCGCCGCCAGCACCTCCGACGAGGCCTCCTTCCGGCCCCGCTCGACCTCCGAGAGGTAGGGCACCGAGACGTCGGCCGATGCGGCCACCTCGCGCAGCGTGCGGCCCTGACGCTGCCGGTGGCGGCGTAGCACTCCGCCGATGACTCGTCGCAGCAACGACATGCCGGCCTCACTTTCGCGGTCGTCGTCGGGAACACCCTCATCATGCCCGTCCCGGGCCGTCCAGGTTGTCCGCGAGCGACCCGGACGTGCGAAGCGGGACGTAACCGCTATGTTGTGGGCGTGCAGGCGACGGTGGCGGGGCAGGTTCGACGGTGATCCATTTCCCCGCGCAACGCCGGGGCCCTCTGAGCGCGCTGAGCCTACGGCTCGCCGCCGCACTGGGCCTGGTCTTCGCCGTGGTCGCCGCCGTCTATATCGGCCGGGACGGCTACCGCGACGTCAACGAGGACGGCCTCACCCTGCTCGACTGCTTCTACTACGCGGTCGTGTCGCTCTCGACCACCGGCTACGGCGACATCACACCGGCCGCGCCGTCGGCCCGGCTGGTCAACGTCCTCTTCATCACCCCCGCCCGGGTGATCTTCCTTATCATCCTGGTCGGCACCACCCTGGAAGTTCTGACCGAGCAGTACCGCACCGGCCGTCGCCTGTCGCGGTGGAGGAGAAGCGTGAAGGACCACGTCATCATCTGCGGCTACGGCACCAAGGGGCGTAGCGCGGTCTCCGCCCTGATGGAGAACGGTCTGGACCGGTCGCGGATCGTGGTGGTGGAGCGCAGCGCCGCCGCCCTGCGGCAGGCCACCTCCGCCGGGCTGGTGGCGATCGAGGGCTCGGCGACCCGGTCGTCGGTGCTGAACGAGGCGCACGTCAAGAACGCGAAAGCCGTGATCATCGCGACCGACAGCGACGACGCCTCGGTGCTGGTCGCGCTGACGGTGCGGCAGCTCACCGCCGGGCAGGTCCGGATCATCGCGGCGGCGCGGGAGGCGGAGAACGCCCCGCTGCTCAAGCAGAGCGGTGCGCACCACGTGATCGTCTCCTCGGCCACTGCGGGCCGGCTGCTCGGTCTGTCCACCTCTGCCCCGCCGTTGATCGACGTGGTGGAGGATCTGCTCACTCCCGGTCAGGGCATGGCGTTGGCGATGCGGTCGGCCGAGCGGAGCGAGGTGGGTCGCTCGCCGCGCGAGTTGGAGTCACTGGTGATCGCCCTGGTGCGGCGGGGCAAGGTGGTCAGCCTGGCAGACCGGGCTGGTGCCGTGATCGAGACCGGCGACATGCTGGTGCACGTACGCGACGACCGCCCGCAGTCGGCGACGACCGCCTGACCCTCCGGCCGCCGCCGTCAGCAGTTGTCGACGTCGGCGCGGAGCGCTTCGGTGCAGATGGCCGGTGTCGCGGAGACGGCCCGCCGGAGCAGCTCGTAGAGCGTCTCCCGTTCGGCGGGTCCCAGTGCGGTCAGCACCTCGTCCTCGGCGCCAGCCAGGGCGCATTCGGCCTCTTTGAGGTGTTTCGCGCCATCTTCGGTCAACTCGACGACGTGTCGTCGGCGGTCCTCGGGTGAGCGTCGCCGCTCGACCAGGTGCTTCGCTTCCAGGTCGTTGAGCAGCCCGACGATGTTCGTGCTGTCCATTTCCAGGGTGCTGGCGAGCGCCTGCTGACTGCTGCCGCCGCCGTCCCGCAACACGGTGAGCGCGACCAGGTGCCGTGGTCGCAGGCCCAGTGGCGCCAGCACCGACTCCGACCGCAGTCGCATCCGCCGGGCCAGGTGGTCCAGGAGCGCGCCCGAGCGGTGCTCCGAGGGATCTGGGGCCAGGGCGGACATGTGACCCAGTCTACCGAGCGATTGGAACATCTGCCTGCTATAAATAGTTGGCGCTACACAGACGATCCCTGGAGGGGGAACCATGCATCTTCTGCATATTGACTCGAGCATCCGCGGTGAGTGGTCGATCAGCCGGCGGCTCACCGCCCGCGCGGTCGCCGCATGGCGTGCGGCCCACCTGGACGGCACGGTGGACTACCGGGACCTCGGCGCCAAGCCGCTGCCGCACCTCGACGCGGACGGCGGGCTGGCTCGGATGACGCCGCCGGACCAGCACACCCCGGCCCAGCGCGAGTCCTGGGAGCTCAGCGAGCGGCTGGTCGACGAGGTGAAGCGGGCCGACGTGGTGCTGCTCGGCCTGCCGCTCTACAACTACGGCGCGCCCAGCAGCGTCAAGTCCTGGGTCGACCACCTGATCGTCGCCGGCCTCACCTACGACCCGACGACGCAGGAGGGCCTGCTCGGTGGACGCGAGTTCGTGGTGCTGGCCAGCCGGGGTGGCGGCTACGGCGAGGGCACCCCACGCCACGGCTGGGACCACGCGGAGCAGTGGCTCCCGCACGGCCTGTCGATGACCGGCCTGGAGCCGCGCTTCATTCATGCCGAGCTGACCCTGGCGCCCTCGGTGCCGGCGATGGCCGAGCTGATCCCGCTGCACGAGGCGAGCCTCGCGGCGGCCGAGAAGGAGATCGACAACCTCTGGGTGCCGGCCTCCGCCCAGCGCTGAACAACCTGCGCCGAGCATGACGAACGGCCGCCCCCGAAACGGGGACGGCCGTTCGTCATGCCGTACGGGTCAGAGGATGGTCCATGTGTCGCCACTGCCCAGCAGGCCGGCGAGCTGCTGCTCGGGAGTTTCGGTGACAGTCGCCTTGGCGGCCGCGAGCTGACTCTGCACCACGCTGTCGTAGGACGGCCGGTCCACCGAGCGGAACACACCGATCGGGGTGTTGCGCAGGTCGAGACCGGGCAGCCGGGACAGCGCGAACGCGTACGCCGGGTCGGCCACCGTCGCGTCGTGCACGACGATCTCTTCCGGGCGGACCGAACTGGTCTCCCGGACCTCCAGGCCGAAGCCACCCGGCGGGTGAACCACGCAGAACTGCCCGTCGGCGCCGAAGGTGATCGGCTGGCCGTGCTCCAGGCGGATCAGGTAGTCGTCCCGCGTGGACGGGTCCTTGAGCTGCTCGAACGCCCCATCGTTGAAGATGTTGCAGTTCTGGTAGATCTCCACGAACGCCGAACCCTCGTGCTCGGCGGCGGCCCGCAGCACCGACTGGAGGTGCTTGCGGTCCGAGTCGATGGTCCGGCCGACGAAGCTGGCCTCCGCGCCGAGCGCGAGCGAGAGCGGGTTGAACGGGGCGTCCGCCGAGCCGGCCGGGGTCGACTTGGTGACCTTGCCGACCTCGGAGGTGGGCGAATACTGACCCTTGGTCAGACCGTAGATCCGGTTGTTGAACAGCAGGATCTTGAGGTTGACGTTGCGCCGCAACGCGTGGATCAGGTGGTTGCCGCCGATGGAGAGCGCGTCGCCGTCGCCGGTGACCACCCAGACCGACAGGTCCGGCCGGGACACCGACAGGCCGGTCGCGATCGCCGGGGCGCGGCCGTGGATCGAGTGCATCCCGTACGTGTTCATGTAGTACGGGAAGCGCGACGAGCAGCCGATCCCGGAGACGAAGACCGTGCGCTCCCGGGGGATGTTCAGCTCCGGCATGAACTGCTGGATGGCCGCCAGGATCGCGTAGTCACCGCAGCCGGGGCACCAGCGCACCTCCTGGTCGGACTTGAAGTCCTTCGCGGTGAGCTTGAGGGCGACGGGCTCAGACATTCTTCAGGACCTCTTCCAGCGTCGTCTCCAGCTCGGCGGCCGTGAACGGCAGGCCGCGGACCTGGTTGTAGCTGATCGCGTCGACCAGGTAGCGCGCCCGGATGACGTGGGCGAGCTGACCCAGGTTCATCTCCGGGATGACCACCTTGTCGTACGAGCGCAGCACCTCACCAAGGTTGGCCGGCATCGGGGCGAGGTGCCGCAGGTGTGCCTGGGCGATGGACAGCCCACGCTGGCGCACCCCGCGGCAGGCCGCGCCGATCGGCCCGTACGTCGAGCCCCAGCCGAGGACCAGCACCCGGGCGTCGCCGTCCGGGTCCTCCACCTCGATGTCCGGCACCGGAATCGTCTCGATCCGGGCCGCCCGGGTGCGCACCATGAAGTCGTGGTTGGCCGGGTCGTACGAGATGTCGCCGGTCTTGTCGGCCTTCTCCAGGCCGCCGATCCGGTGCTCCAGCCCGGCGGTGCCGGGGATCGCCCACGGGCGGGCCAGGGTCTCCGGGTCGCGCAGGTAGGGCAGGAAGGTGGTGCCGTCGTCGCCGTTGGGCTTGGTGGCGAACTCGACCCGCAGGTCGGGCAGCGACTCCACGTCGGGCAGCAGCCACGGCTCCGAACCGTTGGCGACGTAGTTGTCGGACAGCAGGATCACCGGAGTGCGGTAGGTCAGCGCGATCCGGGCCGCCTCCAGCGCCGCGAAGAAGCAGTCCGACGGTGACCGGGGCGCGATGACCGCGACGGGCGCCTCGCCGTGCCGGCCGTAGAGCGCCATGTTGAGGTCGGCCTGCTCGGTCTTGGTCGGCATGCCGGTCGACGGGCCGGCGCGCTGCACGTCCACGATCACCAGCGGCAGCTCCAGCGCCACCGCGAGCGAGATCGTCTCGCTCTTGAGCGCCACACCGGGGCCGCTGGTGGTGGTCACGCCGAGCGAGCCGCCGTACGACGCGCCCAGCGCGGCGCCGACCGCGGCGATCTCGTCCTCGGCCTGCACTGTGAGAACGCCGAAGCGCTTGTGCTTGCTCAGCTCGTGCAGGATGTCGGAGGCGGGCGTGATCGGGTATGCGCCGAGGAAGACCGGCAGCCCGGACCGGACCCCGGCGGCGACCAGCCCCAGCGAGAGCGCCGCGTTGCCGGTGATGTTGCGGTAGGTGCCCGGCTTCATCTTCGCCGGCTTGACCTCGTAGCGGACCGCGAAGTCCTCGGTCGTCTCGCCGAAGTTCCAGCCGGCCTTGAAGGCGGCGACGTTCGCCGCGACCAGCTCCGGACGGGCCGCGAACTTGCGCTCCAGGAAGCGCAGCGTCGACTCGAAGGGCCGGGAGTACATCCAGGAGAGCAGGCCGAGGGCGAACATGTTCTTCGACCGCTCGGCGTCCTTCTTGGACACCTGGTACGCGGCGAGCGCACCGACCGTCATCGAGGTCAGCGCCACCGGGTGCACGACGTAGCCGGCCAGCGAGTCGTCGTCCAGAGGGCTGGCCTGGTAGCCGACCTTGGCGAGGTTGCGCTTGGTGAACTCGTCGGTGTTGACGATGATGTCCGCGCCGCGCGGCAGATCGGCCAGGTTGGCCTTGAGGGCCGCCGGGTTCATCGCCACCAGCACGTTCGGCGCGTCGCCCGGTGTGAGGATGTCGTAGTCGGCGAAGTGCACCTGGAAGCTCGACACACCGGGCAGGGTGCCGGCGGGAGCCCGGATCTCGGCGGGGAAGTTTGGCAGCGTGGAGATGTCGTTGCCGAGCTGCGCCGTCTCCGAGGTGAACCGGTCGCCGGTCAGCTGCATGCCGTCGCCGGAGTCACCGGCGAATCGGATGACCACCCGGTCGAGCTGACGGATCTGCTTGGTCACTGTGCCACCTTCGTTCGCGACTGCGGGGCTCGCAGAAACTCGCCATGCCCGGCCACGGAACCTCCTTGACGCAACGTGTCACCGCACCGCCCCAGGCTGGTCCGGCCGCTGTCGTACCTCACCTGAGAGCCTACGTCTAAGGGAGCCCTAACCATCCCCGGAGGTCCGCCGACTGGGACCCCTAACCGCTGCGGATTGCCCCGGTTTGCGGTGTTACGCCCCGCCCGCCGTAATTCAGATCACCACCGGATCACCACGGCGACCCCGACCGGGTGCGGCGGGGTCGCCGGGCGATCACTCGACCGGGTTGGGCGCGGGCCCGGGCGCCGGGCCGTTGAGGCGGCGGCGCAGCGAGACAGTGGCCAGGGTGAGGGCGAGCACCACCAGCAGCGTGGAGACCACGATCAGGATGATCGCGGTGCGCTGCACCGAGGTCATCCCGCCGTCGCCGTTGGCAGCACCCCCGGGGAGTACGCCCTGGGAACCGGTCGGTGCGGGCGGTGAGACCACCGGCGTGGCCAGCGCGGCCGCAGCGGTGATCCGGAAGCTCATCTGGAGTTGCCGGGTCGCGCCGCTGCGTGGGTCGAGTTGACCGATCAGGGCACCGGACAGCGGTGCCGCCCGCTGGGCCTCCGGCGTCGCCTCCACCGGCAGCCGCAACTCGGCGGTCTTACCCGCCGCCACCAGACCCGCGTCGCAGCGGGTCCGGGTCGGGTCGACCGCCACGCAGCCGGGCGGCGGAGTCGGAACGGTCACCCCGGGTGGCAGCACGACCTCGACCCGGCCGGTGGCGTCCACCGCGCCGGTGTTGCCCAGTCGGAGCGCGAGGGTGCTGGCGGCACCGCTGATGTCGAAGGCCACCTCGTCGGCGGCGAGAGCGATCCCGGCCGCCGGCGGGCCGGGCGGGAAGAGCACCGCGAAGCCCTGGTCGTCCTTTGCTTCCCCGGGCACTCCCGGCGCGTCCGCGACGACCTGGACGGAGCCGGCGAGCGGCATCTGCTTCCACGCGCTGCCGTCGACCCGCAGGCGGAGCAGGGCGCTGAACCGTACGCCCGCCTCGGCTGTCCAGGCCCCACAGCGGTACGTGCCGTTACCGGCGGCGGTGCAGCCCTTCGTGCCGACGTCGGTCAGCCCGGCCGGCAGCGTGTACGAGAGCCGGATCCGCTGCGCGGTCGTGCCCGTGTTGTTGACGGTGACCTGCAACGTGGTGGCCGTGCTGGCGGCGTTCCAGTAGGCCTCGGTGAGGGTGACGTCCTGGGTGGTGACCTGGACGCCCAACGGGCTCGGCGGCGGCGCCGCCGAGCCTGGGGGAGGCGGGCGGACCGGCGGGACCGGGGGTGGCGGCGCGATCGGGGGCACGGCTGTCGGTGGTCCGCCGGGCGCGGGCGCGGTGGTGGTCGGTGCCGGAGGCACCTCCGGGGCGGTGGTCACCGGTGGCGGTGGCGTCGTCTCCGGCGCGGGTGCGGTGGTCTCCGGCGCCGGGTCGGTGGGCACCGGATCCGTCGGCTCCTCGGTCGGGGTCGGATCCTGCGACGCGGTGGTCTCCGGTTCGCTGACCGGGTCGGTGACCATCACGACCGGCTCGGGTTCCGGCGTCGCCGCGTTGGCTCCGGTCGGTCCCACGGCGAGCGCCGTGAGCAGGCCGAGCGCGAGCGCGGCCGCCAGCGAGGGCGCGGTACGCCGCACCTCCGCCCGGAGACCGGGCAATGCCTTCACGCGGGCCATCTGTCCTCCGTGCCGTGGGTGGGGGTCCAGTATTCGGTAACAGTTGCCCTGGTGCACTAGTCCCGTCCGGAAACAAATCCGTAACGTGTTTGGGACGACGCCTCCGGGCGGACGGTAGGCTCCCGAACTGTGACCGGATACCTGGGCTCGTACGCGACGCTCGGGCTCTTACTGCTCGCCAGCGTCCTGTTCTTCGTTACGGCGTTCTCGGCCAACCGGGTGTTACGTCCCGCGCGTCCGGCCGACCCGCCCGGCAAACGGACCAGCTACGAGTGCGGTCTCGACCCGGTCGGCGCGGACTGGGCGCAGATGCAGATCCGCTACTACGTGTACGCGTACCTGTACGTGCTGTTTGCGGTCGAGGCGGTGTTCCTCTTCCCCTGGGCGGTGGTCTTCGACCGGCCGGGCTTCGGCCTGGTGACGGTGGTGGAGATGGCGGTGTTCGTGGCGGTGCTCGCGCTCGGCATCCTCTATGCCTGGCGCAGGAACATCCTCCGCTGGACCTGAGCGTCACGACCTCCGGCGATCGTGTCGGCCCGCCCGGCCGTTAGCGGTCGGTTACGGCGACGACCGGTCAGGCCAGCCCTCGGCGGGTCGCTGCCGGCGGGCGGTCACCCCGGATCGAGGCCACCATGTCCAGCACCCGGCGGGTGGGGCCGACCTGGTGGGCCCGGAAGACCCGGGCGCCCAGCCAGGCCGACACCGCCGTCGCGGCCAGCGTCCCCTCCAGCCGTTCGGCCACCGGCAGGTCCAGCGTCTCGCCGACGAAGTCCTTGTTGGAGAGCGCCACCAGCACCGGCCAGCCGGTCGAGGTCAGCTCGTCCAGTCGGTGGGTGATCTCCAGGGAATGCCGGGTGTTCTTGCCGAAGTCGTGTGCCGGGTCGATGAGGATGCCGTCGGGGCGTACCCCTGCCGCCACCGCGCGCTCGGCGAGCCCGGTCACCGTCGTCACCACGTCGGCGACCACGTCGTCGAAGGCGGCCCGGTGTGGCCTGGTCCGGGGGACCAGGCCACCGGCGTGCGAACAGACCAGGCCCGCGCCGGTCTGCGCGGCCACCCGGGCCAGCGCCGGGTCGGCACCCGACCAGGTGTCGTTGAGCAGGTCGGCGCCGGCCGCCACGGCCTCCGTGGCCACCTCGGCGCGCCAGGTGTCGATGGAGATGACCACCTCCGGGAACGCGGCCCGGACGGCGGCGATGGTGTCCACCGTGCGCCGGATCTCCTCGGCGGCGCC
This sequence comes from Micromonospora zamorensis, assembly GCF_900090275.1. Taxonomy (NCBI): domain Bacteria; kingdom Bacillati; phylum Actinomycetota; class Actinomycetes; order Micromonosporales; family Micromonosporaceae; genus Micromonospora; species Micromonospora zamorensis. The sequence continues at coordinate 6,955,473 of NZ_LT607755.1, forward strand.
CACGTCCGCGCCGGGGCCGGCCTTGACCCCGCCGATGTCGATGATGGCCGCGCCCTCGGCCACCGCCCGCTCCACCGCGCGCAGGGCGCTGTCGGCGGCGAAGGTGGCCCCCCGGTCGAAGAACGAGTCCGGCGTGCGGTTGATGATCGCCATCACCACCAGCTCGCCGGGGGCGAACGTGCGCCCACCCAGCCGAAGCGCCCCCGCCATGCCGCCTCCTGAGAGTCCGCGCCGTCGCCGCCGCGTCGGCCGGTCCCGACGCTAGTCGGTCGACGGAGGAGAACCGTGGGCGGGAGTCCGCACCGATCATGATCGGAACGGGTGGCGGGGTCGCTCCTGGCCGGCTGCCATGCCACGATCAGTACATGGGTCAGCTTCTGCTCCTTCTGGTCGTGGCATTGACCGTCGCGGCGGTGATATTCGGCGTGACGGTGCTGGTCAGCGGCCGCGATCCCGGCCTGGTGCCCACCGAACCGGACTCCCAGGCCGTGGCGTTGCCGGGCACCCGTCCGCTGCGCGAATCCGACGTGGGGGCGGTCCGTTTCGACACCGGGTTGCGCGGGTACCGGATGGCCCAGGTCGATCAGGCGATGCGCCGCGCCGCCTACGACATCGGCTACAAGTCCGAGCTGATCGGCGTACTGGAGGCGGAGGTCACCGCGTTGCGTGAAGGCCGCACCGACGACGCGGAGGCGCTGCGCCAGGCCCGTGAGCAGTCCGCCAGCAAGGCGACGAACGCGGACGTGACCGACCCGGACGACAACGCGTCATCGACCGATGTCGTGGGTTCCGACGCCGGCCCGCTGCCCGCCGCCACGTCGTCTCCGGCGGATTCCGACGGCGTGGCCCCGCTCGACGGCGAGCCGACCGATCGTGAGCCGACCGATCGTGAGCCGACCGACGGCGATCGTGAGCCGACCGACGGCGATCGTGAGCAGACCGACGGCACGTCCGCCGACGGCACCGGGCAGCGCGACGTGGTGGTCCGGTCGGAGTCGGCGTGACCGACCCGGTAGGCGCTGACGATCTTCGGGAGGCAGCCCAACCCGGCGCCGGCGAGGTGACCGCCACGGTGATCGTCGACGCACCGGCGGAGCAGGTCTTCGCCGCGCTGCTCGCCTGGGAGCGCCAGTCCGACTGGATCCCGTTCACCCGTGTCCGGGTGGTCGAGGGTGACGGGCGCGAGGGCAGCCGGATCGAGGCGGTGACCGCGGTAGGCCGGGCCACGCTGCGCGACGAGATGCGGGTGGTCCGGGTCGACGAACCGTACGAGATCGGCGTCGTGCACCACGGTCAGTTGCTGCGTGGCCCGGGCGTGCTGCGCTGCACCCAGCTGGGCCGGGCCCGCACCCAGGTCGTCTGGCACGAGTGGTTCCATCTGCCGGGCGGCCGGGCCGGTCGACTGGCCTGGCCGCTGCTCTGGCCCGGCTCCAAGCTCGGCCTCACCCAGGCGCTGAAGAGGTTCGCCCGTCTGGTCGAGCAGGGCCAACTGCCCTGACCGCGCCCGGTGCCGGCTGCCAGCCCGGCGCTCGGAAGAGGTGCCCGACCCGATGCCGCCAGGTCGCCGCGGTGCGGAGGTCCCGGGCGATCGAGGCGTACTCGTGGAAGGCCACCCGGACGGGGTTGTAGCTGCCGACGTTCTTGGTGAGGCCGTACACGCAGCGCTCCCGCTCGGCGGCGAACGAGCCGAAGAGCCGGTCCCAGACGATCAGGATGCCGCCGAAGTTGCGGTCCAGGTAGCCGCCCTGGGAGGCGTGGTGCACCCGGTGGTGCGACGGGGTGTTGAACACCGCCTCGTACCAGCGCGGCATGCGGTCGATGCGTTCGGTGTGGATCCAGAACTGGTAGAGCAGGTTGACCGAGCCGCAGAACGCGACCACCGCCGGGTGTACGCCGATGAGGATCAGCGGGATGTAGAAGACCCAACTGGTCAGCCCGGTCCACGGTTGGCGCAGCGCCGTGGAGAGGTTGAACCGCTGCGACGAGTGGTGCACCACGTGCGAGGCCCAGAGGATCCGGATCACGTGGTGGCCGCGATGGGACCAGTAGTAGAAGAAGTCCTGCGCGAGCAGGATCAGCGGCCAGGTCCACCAGACCTCGGCCACCCGCAGCGGGGTGAGCGCGTAGAGCAGCGCGTACGCGGCGGCGATCGGCACCTTCCAGAGCAGGTCGGTGAAGATGCTGCCCAGGCCCATCGCCATGCTGGTCGCGGTGTCGGCGCCGCCGTAGCCGACCTCGTCGTCGTCTCGGTGCAGCAGGTAGGAGACCCGCTCCAGCACGATGAGCAACACGAAGGCCGGGATCGACCAGGCGATGACGTCCGGGAATTCTTTCATCGCGCGGCCTCCGCTCGCCGTCGCCGGTCGGGGCGCACCGCTGGGTGACCCCGAGCTACCGGTCGGTAACCAGCACCTTAGGCAGCCGAACGCCCGGTGGCAATGGGGTGTCGGTGCGATGCCCTAGCGTGTACGAGGTGACAGACCTGGTGATCGGCGCCGACGGCCTGGCGCGCTGCGCGTGGGGGTCGAGCACCCCCGACTACGCCGTCTACCACGACACCGAGTGGGGGCGGCCGCTGCGCGGCGACGACGCGCTCTACGAGCGGATGACGCTGGAGGCGTTCCAGTCAGGCCTGTCCTGGTTGACCATCCTGCGCAAGCGCCCGGCGTTCCGGCTGGCCTTCGACGAGTTCCACCTCCCGACCGTCGCCGTATACGGCGACGCCGACGTGACCCGGCTGCTGGCCGACGCGGGCATCGTCCGTAACCGGGCCAAGATCGAGGCGGCGATCGCCAACGCCCGCGCCGCACTGGAGCTGCCGGAGGGGCTGTCCGCGCTGCTCTGGTCCTTCGCTCCGGAGCGCCGGCCGGCCCGTCCCGCCTCGTTCGCCGAGCTGGCGCCGATCACCGGAGAGTCGACGGCGATGGCCAAGGCGCTCAAGAAGCGCGGCTTCCGGTTCGTGGGCCCGACCACCGCGTACGCGCTGATGCAGGCCACCGGCATGGTCGACGATCACATCGTCGGCTGTCACGTCACGCTCCCATCGGCGACATGATGAGATGGCTGACATGACGACCGAGACCGCTCACCGGGCCGGTGGCCCCGGCCGTGCCGACGGGGTGGGCACCTGGGCCGTGCTGCTGCCAGCCGAACGGTACGAAGCCGAGCGGCTCGTGCACCACGACACGCTGGAGCTGACCGGTCTGACCGACGTCGTCCGACCGGGCCCGGGAGACCAGGTGGCGGTGCTGGTCGACGCGCCGCCGCGGCTGGTGGCGCTCGGTCGGGTCGCCGCGACGGGTCAACGCCACCGGGAAGACCCGGACGACCCGCAGTCCGACGTCGAGCCGGGGACGCTCGTCGTGGCGTACACCCGCAGGATCTTCGACGAGCCGGCGCCGGCCGACCTGCTGATGCTCGACGGGCCGGTCACCGCGCTGGAGCCGGCGGCCTTCCGGGCGCTGGCCGACCAGCTCGGCCCGCCCCCGGCGCGGCGCACCTGGCTGGTCAGCCTCGACCTGCCCATCGAGGCCGCCACGCCGGCCGAGGCGGTCCGGCTGTTCTGGTCCTACGTGCAGGAGCTGGGCCCCCGCGAGCTGCCCGCCTTCGTCTCGCCGGCCGGCGACGAGCTGGCCATGCAGGCGTTCGTGCTGGGCGCAGAGGCCAATCAGGACCCGGAAGAGGACGACTAGGGCGTGTTTCGGGAGTGTCGGCCGGCCAGCACTTCCGAAACACGCCCTAAAACAGCTTGTCCACTCGGCCCCGCCAGTCGGCGAGGATCGGGCCCGGGTCGGTGTCCAGCACCCGTTCCAGCAGGGTGGCGTAGACGTCCCGGAAGTCGGTGGTGAACTTCAGGTCGCCGTCGTCGAGGTCGGTGAGGCTCGGCGCCGCTCCGTGCCAACCGCCGCGTACGCCCGCGCCGAGCAGCAGCACGTCCGAGGCGGTGCCGTGGTCGGTGCCGTCCGAGGCGTTCGCCCGTACGCGCCGGCCGAACTCGGAGTAGACCGCCACCACCACCTTCCGACCCGCCTCGGTGCGGCTCATCCGGTCGGCGAACCCGGTCAACGCCCGGTCCAGTTGGCCCAGCAGGACGGCCTGCAACTGCTTCTCGTCCGCGTGCGTGTCGAAGCCACCGAGCGACACCGAGAACGCCCGCGTGGACACTCCCGCCTCGACGCACTGCGCGACCAGGTCCAGCTGCGCGTCCAGCGGGGTGCGTGCCCCGCCCGTCGCCGTGGCCGGCGCCTGCTCGCCGTCCGGGTCCGCCGTGTCCGGGTCGGCGGCGTCGCGTACCTGGCGGATCATCTCGTCCACCGACCGCAGGTCGGCGAAGCAGGCGGCGGCCCGGCTCCGGGCCGCCGACTCATCGGCCTGGGCGGCGGCGAGCGCGGCCAGCGTCTCCGCGGACAGGCCCTTGGCGGCCTTCCGTTCGGTCACCGGCACAGCGGCGCCGGCACTCTGCGCCCCGGCCAGCAGCGGCGGCAGCGCCGGCTCGAAGGAGACCGCCAGCCGGGGGTCGCCGCCGGCGGAGTCCAGCCAACGGCCCAGCCACCCGGTGTTGCCCGGCCGGTCCGGCTGCGCGGTGTGCCAGATGTCCATCGACCGGAAGTGGCTGCGATCCGGCTTCGGGTAGCCGACCCCGCGCACGATCGCCAGCCCGCCGCCGGACCAGCGCCGGTGCAGGCCGGCCAGCGCCGGGTTGAGACCGAAGTCGTCGTCCAACCGCAGCACCTCCCCGTCCGGGTACGCCAGCTCGGGGCGGGCCGCCCGGTAGGCCGGGTCGCCGTACGGGATGACCGTGTTGAGCCCGTCGTTGCCGCCGTAGAGGGTCACCAGCACCAGCGTGCGGGCCTGCGGATCGCGGTCCCCGCTGGTGTCCAACAGGTCCCGCAGGCTGTACGCGCCGGCTCCGGCGGCCAGCGCGCCCGCGCCGACCACCCCGCTGGTCAGCAGGAACCTGCGTCGGGTCAGGGTGTCCATGTCGACTCCTCCGCTCAGCTGACTGTGTATTCGGGGCTGACCAGGCCGGCGGCCAGCAACTTGCGGGGCTCGTCGGCCAGCGGCGTGAGGGCGGCACGGGTGCGCGCGCTCCAGTCGTCGACCACCAGCAGTCGGGCCAGCGCGTCCGGTCGGCCGGCGGTGGGCGCGGCGGTCAGCCGGGCCAGCACCGCTGGTGCCGTGGCGGCGGCGAGCATCCCGGCGGTGCGCAGCCGGGCCTGCAACGACGAGGTGGTCAGCCAGGCCGCCCCGGCGGGCCAGCCACCCACGCTGGGCGGTCGCAGCGGCACCTGGTCCAGGGCGTTCAGACCGGCCAGCAGTTGTTTGCGTTGCTGCTCGGGCAGGGCGGAGGGTCGGATGCCGAGCTGGCGTAGCGCACCTACCAGCCACTCCACCGGCTGCTTGACCAGCGTGCCCCGGGACTGGGCGAAGGCCGGCGTGGAGAAGAGCGCGCGCAGGGTCGCGGCGGTGTCCGCGCCGGCCAGGCCGTCCGGTGCCGGCACCTCGGTGCCCGCGTAGCGGAACCAGAGCCGCCCGGCCACGAAGGTCGCCGCCGCGGGTTGGGCGGCCAGCAGCCCGGCGTACGCCTCGGCGTCGAACCGGCTGCTCTGCCCGAGGATGGTCTTCTCGCCGGGGTCGTGCCGCCTGGCCTCGAACCGGGCGACACCGGTACGCCGGTCGACCACCCAGCCCGTCAGGGCGCGCGCACCGGCCTTCACGTCCGCCTCGGTGTAGTTGCCGATGCCGAGGGTGAACAGCTCCATCAGCTCGCGGGCCAGGTTCTCGTTCGGTGCCTTGCGGGTGTTCTTCTGCCCGTCCAGCCAAAGGATCAGGGCGGGGTCGCGCACCATCGCCGCGACCAGCGGGCCGAGCGGCCCCCGTCCGTGGCGGCGCAGCGTCTCCAACTGACCCAGCATCGTCCGCGCGGACTTGACCTTCTGAGCGCTGGTCGCCCAGTGCCCGTGCCAGAAGAAGAGCAGCTTCTCGGTCAGCCCGTCCTCGGCGGCCACCATCCGGTCCAGCCACCACCCGGTGACCTGCTGGAGCTGCTCACGGCGCTCCGCGTTGGCCTGCTGCCGCTGCTCCCGGGTGGATTCGCCGGTCAGCCGGGCGTACGGGTCCGCGGCCAGCGCCGGCGGTGGGGTGGCCGCCGCACCACGGTCGGCCCGACCGGGGGCGAGCAGCCGGTCCAGCGTCGCCGCCGGGCCGGCCCGCTCGGCCGCGTCCACCTCGTCGGCGGTCGGCCCGAAGGTGGCCCGGCGCAGCAGGTGCGCCACCGCTTCACGATCGCTCATACCTGCCGACGCTAGGTGGCCCGTGTTCGAGGACGGTAAGGGCGGCGTCCGAATCGCGTTCAGCGTCCCTCGAAGACCGGTTTCTGCTTGGCGACGAAGGCGAGCGTGGCCGCCCGGTGGTCGGCGGTGGCACCGCAGATCGACTGGGCCTGCGCCTCGGCCGCGAGGGCGTCGGCGAGGGTGCCGGCGTCGGCGATGGAGAGTTGCCGCTTGATCGCCCCGTACGCGACGGTGGGGCCGGCGGCGAGGCGGGCGGCCAACTCCTGTGCTGCCGGCAGCACCTGCTCGTCGTCGTCGGTCAGCCGGTTGAGCAGCCCCAGCCGGCAGGCCTCCTCGGCGCGGACCGGCTCGGCCAGCATCAGCAGCTCCACCGCCTTGGCGTGGCCGACCAGTCGGGGCAGCGTCCAGGAGGCGCCGGTGTCGGCGGCGAGGCCGACCTTGGCGAAGGCCATCAGGAAACTGGTCGTCGGCCCGCCGATGCGGATGTCGGCGAGGAACGCCAACGACGCGCCTGCCCCGGCGGCCATCCCACGGACCGCGGCGACCACCGGCTTGGGCAGGTTGGCCAGCCGGGCGGCGATCGGGTTGTAGTGCGCCCGCACGGTGCCCAGCGGGTCACTGGCGGAGTTCTCCAGGGTCGACACGTGCTCGCGCAGGTCCTGACCGGCGCTGAACGATCCGCCCGCCCCGGCCAGCACGACCGCGCGGCAGGACCGGTCGGTCTCCAGCTCCGCCAGGGCGTCCCGCAGCGCCTCCTTGAGCGCCACGTCGAGCGCGTTCATCGCGTTCGGCCGGTTCAGCGTGAGGGTGACGACGGCGTCGGTCCGGTCGACCAGCAGCGGCTCGGTCACGTGTCTAACGACCCTTCTGTCGGACGAGGCGGTTGCCGGCGTCGAGGCACTGTTCGACGTACCGGTCGGCGGCCGGACGCAGACGTGCCGCGTGCCGGTCGAAGAAACTGGCCGCGGCGGTGCCGGGCCAGCGCTCGGGCAGCAGCGCCGGGGGCAGCTGCGGGTCCTGGAACAGGAACGTACGCCACGCGTGCACGAGCCGGAACCGGGTCGCGTACGCCTCCTCGTCGCTGCTGCGCACGGTGACCGCCGCGAGCAGCGGGCGCTGGTCCGCGACGAACCGCTCGTAGGCGTGGCCGATCTCGGTGAGGTTCCACGCCCGCCGGACCACACCCATCGCGCCGGGGGTGCCGGCGAAGTGCGAGGCGGTGAACCGCTCGAACCGGATGCCGGCCTCGGCGAGGAGCAGGTCCACGTCCTCGGCGGGGCGGGTGGCGACCCAGGTCTGCTCGTCGAGGGTGCCGTAGCCGAGGAAGCTCAGGTTGGAGGCGAGCCGCTGCCGGTCCCGTCGGGAGCCGGGGGCCTCCAGCACCAGCAGATCGAACCGGCCGTCCCAGGTGACCCGGCCGGTCCGGTAGATCCGGGCCGCTGCCTCGTCGAGTCGTCGGGCTGCTTTCGGTGTGATCGAATATCCCGGTCCGGAGACCAATCGGAGTGGCTCCAGCCAGCCCTGGCGCACCATCCGAGACACTGCGGTGCGAACGGCTGGCGGTGCGATTCCCAGCGGCGCCAGCAGCTTGACCAGGGCAGCAACCGGTGCACGGCCACCCCTCGGACGGAGGTGGTCGCCGTACAGGTCGAAGAGTGCCGACCGTGCCTGCATGACCGCACATTGTGACAGGCCTTCTCAAGATAAGCTAGATGCTGTTACATCAATGCTGCTCCGGTTTGGGTCCGGCGGTGTTCATCAGGGAAAATCGTTGGTCGACACCCCCGTGACCGTTGCGGGTGGTCGAGACGAAGTGGCTGTGGGGCAACCCACCGACCCTGGTGTAGGTCTGAGGGGAGACAACATGGCGGCGATGAAGCCGCGGACGGGCGACGGTCCGCTGGAAGTCACCAAGGAGGGGCGGGGCATCGTCATGCGGGTCCCGCTGGAGGGCGGTGGCCGGCTCGTCGTCGAGATGACTCCCGACGAGGCCAACGCGCTCGGTGACGCGTTGAAGGCAGCGGCCGGCTGAGTAAGGAGTGGTCCGGGCGGCTCACGCCGCCCGGAGCGTTCTTGCGACCCTGAGCCACCGGTAACGCCGGTGGCTCAGGGTCTTCATCAGCGCGGGCAGGCGGGCTCGGTTCCGCTCCGCGACACTTTCCTGGAGGTACGGTCCCGCGTGCTCGCCATCCGTCTGATCGCCGAGCCCGACCGGCTCGACGTGCTCGTCCTGCCTGTTCGCACCGCCGATGCGGCAGCGGGAGGTGACACCTCGGCCGAGCCCGTCTCGACCGCCGTGGCACCCCCGGACGGCACGGCCGACGAGGCCGCCGCGCTGGTGCCGGCGGCCCGACTGAGCGGACGGGCCGGTGAGATCCACACCCAGCTCCGCCCCGGGCGCACTCCCGGCCGGCTGCTGCTGCTCGGCATCGGTGACGGCGACGAGGCGGCCTGGCGGACGGCTGGCGCGGCCCTGGCCCGCTCCGCTGCGGATGAGATCCATATCACCATCGCGTTACCGGAGGGCGTGACTCCGGCCGCCGTCCGCGGGTTCACCGAGGGGCTGCTGCTCGCCCCATACCGGTTCCGGATGACCGAGGCCGGCACCACAGCGGCGCTCAGCAGCGTCGATCTGCTGCTGGCCGACCCGGGCGCGTTCGAGGCCATCGTCGCCACGGCCCAGACCACCGCGGCGATGACCCACCTCGCCCGTGACCTGACCAACACCCCCAGCTCGCTGAAGAACCCGCAGTGGTTCGCCGAGCAGGTGGCCTCCGCCGCAGCCGACCTGCCGCACCTGCGGCTGCGGGTCCGTGGCCCGGACGAGCTGGCCGCCGAGGGCTTCGGCGGCATCCTCGCCGTGGGCGGCGGCTCGGCCAGCGGCCCCCGACTCGTCGAACTGGACTGGCACCCCGCCGACGCGCGTACGCACGTTGTGCTGATCGGCAAGGGCATCACCTTCGACACCGGCGGCATCTCGATCAAGCCGGTGCCGGCGATGAAACTGATGCGCAAGGACATGGCCGGCGCCGCCGCCGTCGTGGCCGCCACCCTGGGCGCCGCCATGCTGCGGCTGCCGGTCCGGGTCACCACGCTGGCCCCGCTCGCCGAGAACATGGTCAGCGGCTCCGCGTTCCGCCCCGGCGACGTCGTCCGGCACTACGGGGGCACGACCAGCGAGACGACCAACTCCGACGCCGAGGGCCGGCTGGTCCTCGCCGACGCGCTCGCGTACGCGGTGCAGCAGCTCAAGCCGGACCTGCTGCTCGACCTGGCCACCCTCACCGGCGCCAACGCCGTAGCCCTGGGCAAGCGCACCGCCGCCCTGTACAGCGAGAACGACCAGCTGGCCGCCGACGTGCGGGCCGCGGCCGAGGCCGCCGGCGAGTCGGTGTGGCGGATGCCGCTGCACGGCGACTACGTCGAATACCTGGGCAGCGAGATCGCCGACCTCTACAGCGCGCCGGCGCAGGGTGCCGGCTCGGTGCTGGCCGCCCTCTACCTGCGTGAGTTCACGGGCGACCTACGCGACCGCTGGCTGCACCTGGACATGTCGGCCCCGTCCTGGGCGGACGGCGACCACGCCGAGGTCAGCCGAGGCGCCACCGGCTGGGGCGTCCGTTGGTTGCTGCGCTGGCTGGCCAGCGTCGACTGACCAGGTCAGCACTTCACCGCGGCGAGCACCCCGTGGCCGACCGGAAGCAGAGCGGGGATCCAGTGCTCCGACTCCCGGACCGCCTTGATCGTCTCGCGGACGGTCACCGTCTCCGCGTCCCGAGCGGCAGGGTCACCGATCCGGCCGCCGGCAAGCACACCGTTGAGCGCGAGCACGCCCCCCGGGCGCAACAACCGCAGCGCCGCCTCCACGCAGGCGTGGAAGCCGGTCGCCTCCGCGTCCACGAAGACAAGGTCGTACGCGCCGTCGGCGAGCCGGGGCAGCACGTCCAACGCGCGACCGGTGATGATCCGCGTACGGCCGGCGGCGAAGCCCGCCTCGGCGAAGATCCGTCGCGCGATCCGCTGGTGCTCCACCTCCACGTCGATGGTGGTGAGCACGCCGTCGGCGCGCATGCCGCGGAGCAGCCAGACGCCGCTCACCCCGGTGCCGGTGCCGATCTCCACCACGGCGCGGGCGTTGCCGGCAGCGGCCAGCAGCCGCAGCGCCGCTCCCGCGCCGGGGGTGACCGCGTCGAGGCCCACCTCCCGGGCCAGGCTGCGGGCGGTGCGCAGAACGAGGTCCTCGGTGACGTACGACTCGGCGAACTGTTGAGCCTGTGCCGTCGAACTGCCGGAACCGGCGACCGTGGCGATGGGGCACCTCCGGGGGCGGTGCGTGGTGCGGGGGCGGGTTGGCACTGTGAGCGTAGAGGCGACCGTCATGAGGCGCAGCCGCGCCTCCGCCTGTTGCGATCACCGGGGCAAGCGGTGACTCCATCGCGGGCATCCGTGCAATCCTGGAGGCGGTATCCCGTCAGCCGCGACCGAACCGGCCCGTGGCCGGGCGACGCGGCGCGGGATCCGGGGACGGACTGGGAGGCACCGACGTGACCGACGGCTGGGACTGGCGCCGGGGCGGTGAGACCCCGGCGGGACCGCCCGGGGCAGGGACCCCTCCGGCGGGATCGCCGACCACGCCAGGGGCTGGCAACGTGCCCATCGTGCCGTCAGCCGGCGGCCCGGCACCAGGGCACCCGCCGACGACGCCCGGGGCCGCTGTGCCGCCTGTCGGGCCCTCGTCGAGCTGGCCCGCACCCGGCACGTACGGCCCGGCTGGGGCGTCGCCCTGGCCCGCAGCTGGCACGTACGACTCAGCCGGGGCGTCGCCCTGGCCGGCACCTGGCACCTACGGCCCGGCTGGGCCCTCGTCGAGCTGGCCGGCACCCGGCACGTCCGGCACGGTTGGGGCGTCGCCCTGGTGGTCGGACGCGCTTGCTGATCCATGGCGGGACCCGGCTGCGCCGACCGCGGTGGTGGTGCCCGGAGTGGTGGCGACCGGCGCCGAGCCCGAGGTGGTCACCGACCCGGACGCGCCGGGCCGACCGACGCTGCGTCACCTGCTGCTCATCCCCGTACTCACCGCACTGCTGGCCGGCACCCTCGGCGGCGCGCTCGGCTACGCGTTCGCGGTCCGCGGCGGGGCCGGTGAGGTGGTGCTCGGCGGTGCGCCGGCGGAGGCCCCGGCGCTGGCCCAGCGCAAACCGGAGTCACTGGCCGGTGTCGCCGAGCGGGTCCTGCCCAGCGTGGTCACCGTGCGGGTGAGCAGTCTCGGCGGCACCAGTGAGGGCTCCGGCTTCATCGCCACCGCCGACGGTCATGTGATCACCAACGACCATGTGGTGGCCGGCGGCACCGGCAAGGCCTCGGTGGTCTTCAACGACGGCAGCACCGCGCCGGCGACCATCGTCGGTCAGGACCCGGAATCGGACATCGCCGTGATCAAGGTGAGTCGGCCCGGCCTGCGGGCGGTGGAGTTCGGGGACTCCGACGCGCTGGCCGTCGGCGACCCGGTGCTCGCCATGGGCTCACCGCTCTCGCTGGCCAACACGGTCACCGCCGGCATCGTGAGTGCCCTGGACCGGACGATGCAGGCCGGTGAGCCGGGCGGGCCGGTGCGCTACTACGCGGCGATCCAGACCGACGCCGCGGTCAACCACGGCAACTCCGGCGGGCCGTTGGTCGACGGCGCCGGGCGGGTGGTCGGGGTCAACTCCACCATCAAGTCACTGGTCGCCGAGGGGCAGGAGGCCGGCAACATCGGCCTCGCCTTCGCCATCCCGATCAACCAGGCCAAACGGGTGACCCAGGACATCATCGGCACCGGCAAGGCCCGGCGTACGGTGATCGGCGCCCGCGTGGACGGCCCGACCGGAGCTCTCGGGGGTGGCCTGCGACTGGCGGAGGTGGAGCCGTCCGGCCCGGCGGCCGGCGCCGGGTTGAAGGTCGGCGACGTGATCCTCAAGATCAACGGCCGGCCGATGACCGAGCCGACGGACCTGACCGCGCTGGTACGCAAGTACGCGCCTGGATCGGTGGTGACCGTCGAGTTCCGGCGGGGCTCCGACCGGCAGAACACCTCGGTAACTCTCGCCGCGGACGCGAAGTGAACAGCGGCTCACCCCTTGCCCGAACGCCTCCCGGCGTGCGTAGTCTTGCTGCTGACGCCGAGAGGAGGCCAGCGGGATGCTCGACAACCTGAACTGGTGGGAAATCGGAGCGCTGCTGCTCCTGGCGCTGCTGATCTTCGGTGACCGGCTGCCCGCAGTCATCACCGACGGCCTGCGGCTGGTGCGCAACCTGCGCAACATGGCCCGCAACGCCACCGGTGACCTGAGTCGCGAGCTGGGCACCGACATCCAGCTGGAGGACCTGCACCCGAAGGCGTTCATCCGCAAGCACCTCCTCAGCGAGGAGGACGAGGCGGCGATCCGTAAGCCGTTGCAGGGCGTCTATGACAACCTGCGCGCCGACGTCAGCAGCGTGCACGACGACCTCAAGGACGTGGCCAGCTCCGCCGACCTGAGGTCGGACGGCGCCCGGCCCGGCACGGCCACCACCAGCCCCTCGGCGCCGGCCCCCCGCGTCAGCTACGACGACGCCACCTGACCGACCCCGCGTGCTCGGCCCGCGCTCGGCTCTGCCTCTGCGGCCTGCCGTCGTGCTCGCGCGGCCTGCGCTCGCCTTGATCAGCTCGGGTTTCAGGAAGTCGGCCTTAAATCGGCGCGGAACGCCCCGACTTTCAGAAACCCGAGTTGACCATGCGCCGCGCGGCCGTGCCGACCACGCGGCCACGCGGGCCGTGCCGACCACGCGGACCGTGGCGGCCGTGCCGGCCACGCCGGGGCTGGACTGCCCACCCGCAGACACGACTCAGCCCGCCGGCCAACAGTGGCCGACGGGCTGGCGGTGTCGTGGTGGTCAGCGACCGGCGGGCTTGAGGCCGAGCGGCTTGCCGAGCAGCGACTCACGGCGCATCGCGAGCCGGTCGGCGACGGAGTTGAGTGCCTGCGCGGCCGGGGACTCCGGATCGGCCAGCACGATCGGGTTGCCCGCGTCGCCGGCTTCGCGGACCCGGGTGTCCAGCGGGATCTGCCCGAGCAGTGGCACCTGGGCGCCGATGGTCCGGCTCAGCGACTCGGCGACGGCCGTGCCACCCCCGGCACCAAAGATCTCCATCCGTGAGCCGTCCGGGAGCTCCAGCCAGGACATGTTCTCGATGACGCCGACGACCCGCTGGTGGGTCTGCAGGGCGATCGCACCGGCCCGCTCGGCCACCTCGGCGGCGGCGGTCTGTGGGGTGGTGACGATCAGGATCTCCGAGTTGGGGAGCAGTTGGGCCAGCGAGATGGCCACGTCGCCAGTGCCCGGGGGCAGGTCGAGCAGGAGCACGTCCAGGTCGCCCCAGTAGACGTCGGCCAGGAACTGCTGCAACGCCCGGTGCAGCATCGGGCCGCGCCACACCACTGCGGCGTTGCCGGAGGTGAACATGCCGATGGAGATCACCTTCACGCCGTGCGACTGCGGCGGCATGATCATGTCTTCGACGCGGGTGGGCCGGGCCTCCGTGCCGAGCATCCGGGGCACCGAGTGGCCGTAGATGTCCGCGTCGACCACGCCGACGGAGAGCCCGCGGGCGGCGAGGGCCGCTGCCAGGTTGACAGTCACGCTGGACTTGCCGACGCCACCCTTGCCGCTGGCAACCGCGTACACACGGGTGCGCGAGCCGGGCTGGGCGAACGGGATGACGGGCTCCTCGGTGGCGCCTCCGCCGCGCAGCTGCGACTGCAACCCCTGCCGCTGCTCGGGGGTCATCACACCGAAGTCGATCTCCACGCCGGTGACGCCGGGCACCGCTGCGACGGCGGCGGTGATGTCGTTACGCAGCTTGTCCTTCAGGGGGCAGCCGGCGACGGTGAGCAGCAGCTCGACGCGTACGACACCGCTGGCACCGATCGTGGCGGAGCGGACCATGCCCAGCTCGGTGATGGGCCGGCGGATCTCCGGGTCGTTGACGGTGGCCAGGGCGGCCTGGATCGCGTCCTCGACGGTGCTCACGGGTGCTGACATGCCCGCAATGCTACGTCGCGGGGCATCCGCTGCCGCCGCTGGCCGGGGCGGTGTGAGCCAATCGATGACCCGTTGATCAGCCGTCCGCTGGGCGCGGCCCGGTGCCGTCCGGCCGGGCTTCCCGGGCGAAGTCGCCGTCCAGGTCGTCGCGTGGCTCGTCCAGGCCGACACCGTCGGTCGGTCGCCTGCCGCGCTTCTCCTGCCGGATGTCCTTGTCCTGCTGGCGGCGTTCCAGCCGTTGCCGGCGCTGCCCCGCCTCGTCCAGTTCCTCGGCCAGCCGGGCCAGCTCGGAGCGGAGGAAGTCGCGGGTGGCCACCTCACCCATCGCGATCCGCAGTGCGGCGATCTCCCTCGCCAGGTACTCGGTGTCCGCCTTCTGCGCGGTGGCTCGCCGCCGGTCCTCCTCCAGGGCCACGCGGTCCCGGTCGGCCTGCCGGTTCTGGGCCAGCAGGATCAGCGGCGCCGCGTAGCTGGCCTGCAACGACAGCACCAGGGTCAGGAACGTGAAGGTGTACGGGTCGAAGCGCAGGTCCGTCGGGGCCAACGTGTTCCAGACGAACCAGATCGCGATCACCACCGTCATGACGACGATGAAGTTCGCGGTGCCCATGCCCCGGGCGATGCCCTCGGACCACCGGCCGAAGGCCTCCGCGTCGAACCGGGGCAGCTTGATGCCCCGGGGCTCGCGTGGCTGGTCGAGCCGCTCGTTCCGCCGCTGCTCAGCCATCCGCGCCGTCCAGCCCCACGTCGGTGGTGCCCGGGCCGGTCAGGGCGTCGCGGTCCCGCCAGTCCCGGGGCAGCGAGTGGTCCAGCACGTCGTCCACTGTCACGGCGCCGACCAGCCGGTTGCTCCGGTCGATCACCGGCATGGCGACCAGGTCGTAGGTGGCCATCCGACGGGTGATCTCCGGTAACGGGGTGGTGGGGCGCAGCGGGTCGATGTCGTTGACCACCACCTTGCCCAGCAGGTCGGCCGGCGGCTCACGCAGCAGCGCCTGGAAGTGCACCATGCCCAGGTAGCGGCCAGTCGGGGTGATCTGCGGCGCCCGGGTCACGAAGACCTGTGCGGCGACGGCGGGAGAGAGCTGTGGCTCCCGGATCCGGGCCAGCGCCTCGGCGACGGTGGCGTCCGGCGGCAGGATGACCGGCTCCGAGGTCATCACACTGCCCGCCGTGCCGGGCGTGTATTTCAGGAGCTGACGCACCGGGTCGGCCTCGTCCGGCTCCATGAGGTCCAGCAGCACGTCCTGCTCCGGTGGGGGCAGCTCGTTGAGCAGGTCCGCGGCGTCGTCCGGGTCCATCTCCTCCAGTACGTCGGCGGCCCGCTCCCGGTCGAGGGCGGCGAGGATCTCCACCTGGTCGTGCTCGGGCAGCTCGCTGAGCACGTCGGCCAGCCGCTCGTCGTCCAGCGCGGCAGCGACCTCGTTGCGCCGGGCGTCGGGCAGGTCCTGCAGCGCGTTGGCCAGGTCGGCCGGGCGCATGTCCTCCAGGACGGCGAGCAGGTTGGCCGTACCCCGGTTGTCGGCGATGCCGCTGAGCCCGCGCACCCGGTCCCACTCGACCTGGTGCAGGTGGCCGCGGCGGCTGAGCCGACCGGTCTGCTCCCGTACGGCGACGCGGGTCAGCGACCACTCGCCGCCCCGGCTGCAGTCCATCGCGACGTCCACGACGGCGCCGGGCTGGCCGCCCGGGTCGAGCTGTACCCGTCGGTCCAGCAGTTCCTGGAGCACCAGCAGCTCGTTCGGGCGCTTCTCGAACCGGCGCAGGTTGAGGGTGCCGGAGCCCAGCACGACGGCGTCCACGTCGATGGACGTGATCCGGTTGATGGACAGGAAGATCCGGCGGCGCATCGGCATCTCGGCGACGAGGCCCACCACCTCCGGGGGCCTTTTGGTCGCCCGCAGCCGTGCCACGGCGTCACGAACCCGCCCCACCTGGTCACCGTTCGGGTCGAAGACGGCGACTCCGGCGAGACGGGCGATGTAGACCCGGGTCGGCGTGCTCACGGGCACCAGCCTAAGCGCCTAGTGTTTATCAACATGTCGACCTTGGCCTACGAGATCGTGGACGTCTTCACCGACCGCCCTTTCGCCGGCAACCCGCTGGCCGTGGTGTTCGGCGCGGAAGCGCTGGCCACCGAGCAGATGCAGGCGCTCGCGTTGGAGTTCAACCTGTCCGAGACGGTGTTCGTGCTGCCACCGACCCAGGTCGGCGCCACCTACCGGGCCCGGATCTTCACCCCGGTGGAGGAGTTGCCGTTCGCCGGGCACCCGAGCGTCGGCGCGGCGGTCACCGCCAGCCGCCGGGGCATGTTCGGTGTGGGACAGGTCACCCAGGAGTGCGAGGCCGGGGTGCTGCCGATCGAGGTGACCGCGTCGGGGGCGACGCTGACCGGGGGCACGCCGACTCTCGGGCCGGAGTTGGACCCGGAGCCGTTGCTGGAGATCGCCGGGCTGCTCGCGGACGACCACATCGGGCCCGCTCCCCGCGTCGCCGGCTGCGGTTTGGAGTTCCCGTACCTCCCGGTGCGTCCGGAGTCGGTGGCCCGCGCGCGGGTGAACGCGACGGCGGCGCAGCGTTATGGGGTGTCGCACGTCAGCGTCTTCTCCTGGGACGCCGCCACGCAAACCGCGCACGCCCGGGTCTTCGTGCCGGGGATGGGTGTCCCGGAGGACCCGGCGACCGGCTCGGCGGCCCTCGGCCTCGGTGTCTGGCTGGTGGCGAGCGGTCAGCTGCCGGCCGAAGGGCTGTCCCGTTACGCGGTCCGTCAGGGTGTGGAGATCAACCGCCCGTCCTCGCTGGCCTGCACGGTCACCGCGGCGAACGGTGTGGCGGTCGGCGCGACCGTCGCCGGTCAGGTGATGCCGGTGGCGCGCGGTGAGATCGCGGTGCCGCCGTTCGTGGGCTGATCGCACCAAAGCGCCGCCGGCCTACGCGTCAGCGGCCAAGGTGCGGCAGGATGCGAGGGTGACTGACGACGCGCGCGGGTCGACGCCGCTGGTCGACGAGGCGATGAAGAAGGCCGCCGTGGCCTGGGTCAGCGTTTCCGGTGGGCCGGCGCTCGCGCTCTGGTGCGCCCCACTGGAGGGCGCTCTCCTGGTGGTCAGCGGGCCGGGCGAGCAGGCAGCGCCGGGTCTGGCCGACGCCACCGAGGCGCAGGTCTCCCTGCGCGGCGACCACGGTGGTCGGATCGTCACCTGGTCGGCACAGGTGAGCCGGGTGCAGCCGGGCACCGAGGCGTGGGACACCACCGCGCCGCTGGTGGCGGCGAAGCGTCTCAACGCGCCCGGTCCGACCGCTGATCTGGTGGCCCGCTGGGCCGCCGACGGATGCGCGGTCAACCGGCTCACCCCGGCCGGAACGCCGCTGGCCGGCGCGGACCTGCCGGCCGACGCGCAGGCCGAGCCGCCTCGGCCCACACCGGCCGTCCGGGCCACCCGCAAGCCGTTCCGCCTGCACCGGGTTCGTCGCCGCTGATCGGCGCGTCAACCCGTCCGGCCGCCGGCGCCCACCACCTCGGCGTCGACGTCGACCAGGGCGAGCACCTCGCGCAGGGTGCCGATTGTGGGGCCGCGCCAGTCCAGGTCGGCGTTGAACACCATGTGTGTGGCCAGGTCCGCCGCGGCGAGCCGGACCGCGGTCATCCCGGCCCGCTCGGCGCCGGTCAACTCCTGGCTGCCGCCGTCACCGACGTACAGGCAGTTGCCCGGGGCGAGCCCGAGCCGCTGGCAGGCGGTCAGGTAGAGCGCCGGGTCCGGCTTGCACCGTCCAACCTGTACCGAGAAGACCCGCACGTCGAGCAGCCGGGCGACCGCGAGCTGTGGCAGGAAGGCCGGCAGTTCGTGCGTACAGTCGCTGATCACCCCGGTACGCAGGCCGCGCTGGCGTAGGGCCGCCAGCACCGGCACGGCGTCGGCCCGCAGCCAGGTGTCCGCGCGGACCGCCCGGTGCCGGGACGCCACGGCCGCCCGCACCGCGGTGTCGTTCGGGTGTACGCCGGCCTGGGCGCACACCCACCGAAGGGTCGCCTCCGCGTTGCCGAGTCGACCGGTGGCCCGCTCGTAGTACGTGCGGTCCAGCACCTCGGTCAACGTGTCGGTGTCGCATCCGAGCAGCTCGGCGGTGTCGGTGTGCGCGACACCGCGCTGCACCGAACGGGTGAGGGTGCCGAAGAAATCGAACAGCACCGCCTGGTAGGTGGGCATGGGGGAGCGCCTCCGGGCGGTCGGGGGTTGGCGGCGCGGACCCGCGTGATCGTAACGGAGTGATGACCCTGCGTGTTGTCCGTCATACGTGTGAGGATTACGTCCCGTGTCCCCACCTTCACCCCGGCCGTCCCTGGATCCGCTGACCACCGGCGCGGTCGGTCTGGCCGTGGTCGCCGTGTCGTCGTCCGCGCCACTGATCGCGTACGCCGCCGCACCCGCGCTGGCCATCGCGTTCTGGCGCAACCTGCTCGCGGTGGCAGTGCTGAGCCCTTTCGCGCTGGCCCGCCGTCGCGCCGAGTTCCGCAGGCTGACCACCGGCGTGGGCCGGCGGGAGGGACTGTTCTGCATCCTGTCCGGGGTCGCGCTGGCCGGTCACTTCGCGACGTGGGTGCCGAGCGCCCAGCTCACCTCGGTCGCCACGTCCACCGCCCTGGTCGCCACCCAGCCGGTCTGGCAGGGGCTGATCGCGCGCGCCCAGGGGCGTGGGCTGCCCCGGATCGTGTGGATCGGCATCGCGGTGGCGGTCGGCGGCGCCGCGATCGCCACCGGGGTGGACGTGGGGGTCTCCGGCAGGGCCGTCCTCGGCGACGTGCTGGCGTTGACCGGCGGCATGTTCGCCGCCGTCTACACCGCCTTCGGTGAGCGGGCGCGGACCAGCATCAGCACCACCACCTACACCACCATCTGTTACGGGATCTGTGCACTGCTCCTGCTGGTCATGTGCCTGATCGGCGGCGTACGGCTGACCGGGTTCGACGGGCGGACCTGGCTGGCCATCCTTGCCCTCGTGGTCGGTGCCCAACTGCTCGGGCACTCGATGTTCAACTACGCGCTGAAGAAGATCCCGGCGACCACGGTGAGCGTGCTGATCCTGCTGGAGGCGCCCGGCGCGGCCCTGCTCGGTTGGGCCTGGCTGGGTCAGGTTCCCCGCCCGTACGCGTTGCTCGGGATGGCGCTGCTGCTGGCCGGGGTGGCGGTGGTGGTGCTCGGCGGCGCCCGGGCCGCTCGCCGGCCGGCACCCACCGCGCTGCCGGCCGACCCGACCCCGCTGAACGACTGACGGCCTTCACAGGTACGCGGCGAAGTGGTTCGCGACCAGATCGGTCAGCTGATCACCGTCGAGGCTGCCGTCCACCTGGACCACCCGGACGCCCAGCCGCGCGGCCTGCGCCACTGCGTCCGCCGCCACCAGTTCGTCCCTTGCCCACCTGTTGCGGAGGGCCCGCTCGGGGTCACTGACCCCCGCTGCGGCGATGCTGGCACGCGGCAGCCGGGCGATCTGCTGGGCGCGGAACTCGGCAGTGGGCACCAGCACCACCAGTTGCCGTACCGATCCGACGACCGGTGCCACCAACTCCGGTCGCAGCCCCCAGCCTTCGGCCACCACCCGGCGGCCGGGCACCAGCGCGCTGAGGTCGTCGAGCACCCACGCGAAGCGGCGGGGAAAACCTGCCAGTGTCTCGGCAGCCATTCGGGCTGGCTCGGTGCGTACCCAGGTCGTCTCCGGATCGGGACCGGCCGGCGGTTCGCCGTGCCGGACCCGGTCTGCGATGCGCCGGTCGTCGTGCCCTCGGGCGTCGTGCCGGTCGTAGAGGTATGCCGTCAGACCGAACCGCATGGCCAGGTTGACGGCGACTGTCGACTTGCCGGCCCATTGCCCGCCGCCGATCCAGAGGGCCCGGCGCGCGGTGGCGGTCGCATCGAATTCCATGCCTCGATGTTGGTTGCCGACCACTCCAAGATCAAGTCTTGTTCTCGCCCGCCACCCTGTGATGAAGTGAGGGAAGACGCAGGTCCCTCCGGTCAGACCTCGTGGACCTCGATGACCCGGGTCGTCGGTGCGGCTTCGCCGAGCGCGGCGCGCAGCGCGGCCCGTTCCGGATCGACGAGGAACGACTCGTAGCCGGCGCGGGCGTCGAACCGGATCACGTGCACCTCGGTCTGCCCGTCGGTGCCACGCAGCCGCCGTTCCAGCTGGCCGCCGTGCCGCCCGAGAAAGGCCAGCACGGCGTCCTCGTAGCGTTGCCCGGCGGCCTCGGCCCCGGATGCGTACTCGACCAGCGCGACGAGAGTGAGCATGGCGGCCACGCTACCCAGCGATGCCGACGGCCTTCGCGCTCGCCTCCCAGAGTCGGGCGGCGAGCCGCGGGTCGCTGGCCTTGCGGTACGGCCGACGCGGGCGACGGTCGGCGTAGAAGCCGCCGTTGGTCAGCCGGGACCGGTCCTGGTTGGCCAGCCACACCAGGGTCTCGGCGCCCTTCTCCGGGCTGCGGAACGGCATGAACCGCATGCCGAACGCGACCAGCCTGCTGTCGTTGCCGAACCGGGTGCGCACCACCCCGGGGTGGAAGCAGTACGCGGACATCTCCGGCCAGCGTCGGGCCGCCTCGGCGGTGAACAGGATGTTCGCCTGCTTGCTGGTTCCGTACGCGCCGATCGGCCGGTAGCCGCGCAGCGGCGCGTTCAGGTCGTCCGGGTCGAGCGCGCCGAAGCGGTGCGCACCGGAGGCGGTCACCACGATTCGGCCCACCCGGTCGGCGAGCAGGTTGGTCAGCAGGAACGGGGCCAGGTGGTTGGCCTGGATCGACATCTCGAAGCCGTCGACGGTGGTGAGTGGTTGCAGCGCGATGGCACCGGCGTTGTTGGCGAGCACGTCGATCCGGTCGTAGGCGGCCCGTAGCTGCTCGGCGAGCCGTCGCACGTCGTCCAGGACCGCGAAGTCGGCTCGGAACAACTCCGGACGCTCGCCCGAGTTCTCCCGTACCCGCTCCGCTGCGGCCTGGAGGCGCGCCGGGTCCCGCCCGACCAGCACAACCTGGTCACCGCGGCAGGCCAGCTGCACGGCGGCGGCCAACCCGATGCCGGAGCTTGCCCCGGTCACCACCACCAGCCGACGCCCAGTGAGATCTTCCACAGGTCCATTCACCCCGGTCATGGCGCGAGGTTACCGTGGCGTCACAACGCCCTTTGGGATCGTTAAGTTCTCAACTCTGTCGTCAGGTGGCGTCGGCATGCCCGCCGGACGCTGGAAGGAGCGCATCCATGGCCGCAGTCGGTCGCCCCCGCAGGTCCTGCCTCGCCGTGCCGGGTTCCAGCGTCAAGATGCTCGGCAAGGCCCAGGGCCTTCCGGCCGACCAGGTCTTCCTCGACCTGGAGGACGCCGTCGCCCCGCTGGCCAAGCCGGACGCGCGCAAGAACATCGTGGCCGCGCTCAACGAGGGGGACTGGGCCGGGAAGACCCGCGTGGTCCGCGTCAACGACCTGACCACCCCGTGGACCTACCGGGACGTCATCGACGTCGTCGAGGGTGCCGGCGCGAACCTGGACTGCATCATGCTGCCGAAGGTGCAGACGGCCGCCCAGGTGCAGTGGCTGGACCTGACGCTCACCCAGATCGAGAAGACGCTCGGCCTGGAGGTCGGCCGGATCGGCATCGAGGCGCAGATCGAGAACGCCGCCGGGCTGGTCAACGTGGACGCGATCGCCGCCGCCTCGCCGCGCGTGGAGACCATCATCTTCGGCCCGGCCGACTTCATGGCGTCGATCAACATGAAGTCCCTGGTGGTCGGCGCGCTGATCCCGGACTACCCGGGCGACCCGTACCACTACATCCTCATGCGGATCCTGATGGCCGCCCGGATGCACGACAAGCAGGCCATCGACGGCCCCTTCCTGCAAATCCGGGACGTCGACGGGTTCCGCGAGGTGGCCAAGCGCTCGGCGGCGCTGGGCTTCGACGGCAAGTGGGTGCTGCACCCGGGTCAGATCGACGCCGCCAACGAGGTCTACCAGCCGGCGCAGGCCGACTACGACCACGCCGAGCTGATCCTCGACGCGTACGAGCACTACACCTCGGAGGCCGGCGGCAAGCTGGGCGCCGTGATGCTCGGCGACGAGATGATCGATGAGGCGTCCCGCAAGATGGCGCTCGTGGTCGCCGCGAAGGGCCGGGCCGCCGGAATGAGCCGTACCTCGTCGTTCACCCCACCGGCCGAATGAACCGCCGAGCCGCCCCCGGGTCGCACCCGGGGGCGGCTCGCCGAACTCAGTAGTTGCCGCTCTCGTAGCTGGACGTGTCCTGGTTCGCGGCCCAGACGATGAAAATCACGATGACGATGGTGGCCAGCACCGCCAGCGCGGTGGCGACCCAGCCGACGATGATGCCGGCGGTGGCGAAGCCCTCGCCGCCCTCACCACGCTCCTTGATCTGCTTACGGGACACGTGGCCGAGGATCGCGCCGATCGCGCCGATGTAGCCACCGAGGCCGTACGCGCAGAGGCCGAGGGCGCCGATGATCGAGACGACCATCGCGGCGATGGCCAGGCCGTTCTGCTTCGGTGCGGGCGGGTACCCGTAACCCGGGTAGCCAGGCGGCGGGTAACCGGGCGTGGCCGCGTACGGGCCGGGCTGGGTCGGTATCTGCGGCGCGCCGCCCGCGTACGGACTGGTCGGCGCGTACGGGTCGGTCGGCGCGTATGGGTTGACTTCGATCGGCTGGGTGGGTGCCGGTTGACTGCTCACCGGGAGGGTGGGGTCACCGGACTGCTGTCCCGACCACGCCGGGTCGTGCCAGCCGCCAGAGGGCGGGGGGTTGGTCATGCGATCTCTCCGTCAGGTCGGGTGCGCCGTCAGGGTAGCCAGGGGTGACCAAAACCGTTGACCCCGCTCCCGGGTGCCGCGTTGCTTCGAGCCGGTCGTAACGGGCAGGATCTCGACATGGCATTCGACGCGCGCGCCGCGGACCGCTCCGGCAGCCGACCCAGACGGGACGTCAGCCGCCCGGGCGGGGCCCGACGTGCCCGCGCGGCCGCGCCGGCAGGCGGCCCCGGCCCCGACGAGCCGGTCGCGCTGGCCGACCCGGTGACCATGCGGCTCGATGGGCGGGTCGCCCTGGTGACCGGCGCGGGCAGCCCGGACGGCATCGGGTACGCGACCGCGCGCCGACTCGCCGACCTGGGTGCCCGGGTGGCCATCGTCTCCACCACCCGGCGCATCCACGAACGCGCTGGCGAGCTGGGGGTGACCGGCTTCGTCGCGGACCTGACCGACGAGTCGGAGGTCGGCGCGCTGGCCGACGCGGTCGCCGAGCAGTTGGGCGACGTCGAGGTGCTGGTCAACAATGCCGGCCTGGCCAGCCGGGCCAGCCAGGGAGTGCTGCGGCCGGTCGCGCAGCTGACCTACGACGAGTGGCGCGGCGAGATCGACCGCAACCTGTCCACGGCGTTCCTGTGCAGTCGGGCGTTCATCGGGGGGATGGCCGAGCGGGGCTGGGGTCGGATCGTCAACCTGTCGGCCACCGCCGGCCCCGTCAACGCGCTGCCCACCGAGGCCGCGTACGCCGCGGCGAAGGCCGGCGTCGTCGGGCTGACCCGGGCGTTGGCGATGGAGATGATCGCCGACGGCGTGACCGTTAACGCGGTCGCACCGGGCACCATCTACACCGCCGCGTCCACGATGGCCGAGATCAAGCAGGGGCTCGGCACCCCGGTCGGTCGACCGGGCACTCCGGACGAGGTCGCGGCGGCGATCAGCTTCCTCTGCTCGCCGGCCGCCTCGTACATCACCGGCCAGATGCTGGTGGTGGACGGCGGCAACAGCGTCCGCGAGGCCCGGTTCCGCTGACCGGCGGCCTGAGTGTGGCCGGCGGTCAGTAGCCGCCGCTGTCGCCGGTGTTGCCCAGGGCCACGAGGGCCAGCCAGCCGCAGCACGCCAGCAGGGTGAGCCCGGTGAAGACGTAGCCGAGGATCAGCCCCCAGGTGGCGAGCTGGCCACCCTCCTCGCCGCTGGTGCGGATCTGCCGCTTGGCCACGTGGCCGAGGACGGCACCGGCCGGCGGAAAGGCGAAGGCGAACACCAGCGACAGGATCGCCAGCACGTTGGTGCCCCGACCCGGCCCGGACGGCGGCGGGCCGTACTGACCGTAGGGGCCCTGCGGGGGGTACGGCGGCTGCTGACTCCAGTGCCCCGACTGGTGCGGCCCCTGCTGCCCGTACGGCGACGGATCGTCCGCAGGGGGCCCGTACGGTGAGCGTTCCGCCGGCAGCTCGAACGCCGGCTGGTCCGGTTGTGGCGCGTACGGCGACTGGTCCCGGGGCGGCTCGTAGGGTGACGGTGGCTGCTCGTCTGACGGTGGTCCCGACGGCGGTGGGTAGCTCACAGCTGTCCTCCTCCTGCCGGTGCCGGAAAAGTCCCTCTTGCCGGACGCTACCCGCAGCGGTGAACCTTTTCACAGCGGTTGTGTGGACTGGTCACCTTGGCCTCTTCGGCTCCGGAGACCGATACTGACCCAGCGTTCAGTTACCCACGAGTAGTGCGCGGATCCCCGGAGGCTGTGATGGCTCGACTCGCCCAGACGCCCGGCCTGACCGATGTGCAACAGTCGATCCTGGAGACCGTTCGGGACTTCGCCGACAAGGAGATCATTCCGCACGCCCAGCGGCTGGAGCACGCCGACGAGTACCCCACCGACATCCTCGACGGCATGCGTGAGATGGGCCTGTTCGGCCTCACCATCGACGAGGAGTTCGGCGGCCTGGGCGAGTCGCTGCTGACCTACGCGCTGGTGGTGGAGCAACTGTCCCGGGGATGGATGTCGATCTCCGGCATCGTCAACACCCACTTCATCGTGGCGTACCTGATCTCCCAGCACGGCTCGGCCGAGCAGAAGGCCCGCCTCCTGCCGAAGATGGCCACTGGCGAGGTGCGCGGAGCGTTCTCCATGTCCGAGCCGGAGACCGGCTCCGACGTCTCGGCGATCAAGTCCCGGGCTGTCCGCGACGGCGACAACTACGTGCTCAACGGCCAGAAGATGTGGCTGACCAACGGGGCGTACTCCTCGGTGGTGGCCACCCTGGTCAAGACCGACACCGGCGCCGAGTCGGTCTACGGCAACATGAGCACCTTCCTGCTGGAGAAGGAGCCGGGCTTCGGCGAGACCGCCCCCGGCCTCACCATCCCCGGCAAGATCGAAAAGATGGGCTACAAGGGCGTCGAGACCACCGAGATGGTCCTCGACGGGGTGACAGTGCCCGACTCCGCGATCCTCGGTGGCGCCGACAAGGTGGGCCGAGGCTTCTACCAGATGATGGACGGCATCGAGGTGGGCCGGGTCAACGTGGCCGCCCGCGCCTGCGGCATCTCCATCCGCGCCTTCGAGCTGGCGGTCAGCTACGCCCAGCAGCGCAAGACGTTCGGCCAGCCGCTCGCCAAGCACCAGGCGATCGCCTTCAAGCTCGCCGAGATGGGTACGAAGATCGAGGCCTCGCACGCCCTCATGGTCAACGCCGCACGCCTCAAGGACGCCGGCCAGCGCAACGACGTCGAGGCCGGAATGGCCAAGCTGCTCGCCTCCGAATACTGCGCCGAGGTCGTCCAGGAGGCGTTCCGCATCCACGGCGGCTACGGCTACTCCAAGGAGTACGAGATCGAGCGGCTGATGCGGGAGGCCCCGTTCCTGCTCATCGGCGAGGGCACCTCGGAGATCCAGAAGACCATCATCTCCCGCGGCCTGCTCAAGGAGTACAAGCTCTGACCCGCGCCTGCTGATCGGTTGCCCGTCGCTCGGTCGGTCTGTCCGTGCCTTCGGTCAAGAGCGTGATGACTGTGAGGCATCAATATGACTCAGAGGCATCACGCTCTCCGCCGAGGCCGTCCGCGCCGACGGACGCCTCGCTCTGCTGCTCGCCAGCTCTCTGGTCAGGCCCTGCGGACCGCCAGGACCAACCCACGAAGCTGGCACCACAACTCCATGATCGCGGGAGCGGGGTGGGTCAGCCGAGGCGGGTGAGGCCGGCGGCGGCGCGTTCGACGATGAGGCAGCGGTCTTCCACGTAGTCCATGCCAGCCTCCTCGGCGATCCGCCGCGCCTCGGCCGAGACGATGCCCAGTTGCAGCCAGACCGCAGGGGCACCAATGGCCGCCGCGTCCCGGACCACCTGCACGGCGTCGGCCGCCGGCCGGAACACGTCCACCAGGTCGACCGGGTGCGGGATGTCAGCCAGCGACTTGTACGCCCGTTCCCCGAACAGTTCGTCGACGGTCGGGTTGACCGGGATGATGCGCCAGCCGTGCTGCTGCATCTGCAACGGCACGCCGTGCGCGGCCTTCAACGGGTCGCGGGACGCACCCACGACGGCGATCACGGCGGAGTCGGCGAGGATCTGCGAAGCGGTACGCACCCGCCGACTGTAGCTCTGAGCCGACTAGAGCAGAGTCAACTGCTCCGCAGCCGGCGGTGGCGGCGGCTCGGGCAGGCTGCGGTTGTCGCCCCGCTCGCCGCGGTGCAGCCCATGCCGGCGTGCCGCGATCCGCACCCGGGCGGTCAACTCCCGCTGGTACGCCTGCGGGGCGTACGCACCGGCCCGGTAGAGCTCGCGATAGCGGGGCACGAGGTGCGGGTGCTCCCGGGCGAGCCAGTGCGCGTACCACTCCCGAGCGCCGGAACGCAGGTGCAGGGGCAGGGCGGTCACGCTGGTAGCGCCGGCTGCGGCGATCGCCGACACGGTGGCGTCGATCGACTCGTCGCTGTCGCTGAGGCCAGGCAGGATCGGGGCCATCAGCACCCCGACGGAGAAGCCGGCGTCGGCGAGCGCCCGGACCGCGTCCAGCCGGCGGTGAGGATGCGGCGTGCCCGGCTCGACGGAACGCCAGAGCTGCTCGTCGACGAACCCCACTGAGAAGGAGATGCCCACCGTGGTGACCTCTGCGGCCTGACGCAGCAGGGGCAGGTCGCGAAGGATCAGCGTGCCCTTGGTGAGGATCGAGAACGGGTTGGCGAAGTCCCGCAGGGCCGCGATGATCTGCGGCATCAGCCGGTAGCGGCCCTCGGCCCGCTGGTAGCAGTCGACGTTGGTGCCCATCGCCACGTGCGCGCCCCGCCACTTCGGCGCGGCCAACTCGCGCCGGACCAGCTCACCGGCGTTGACCTTGACGATCACCTTCCGGTCGAAGTCCGCACCGGCATCGAGATCGAGATAAGTGTGAGTATTTCTCGCGAAGCAGTAAACACAAGCATGAGAACAGCCACGGTACGGGTTGATGGTCCACTCGAACGGGACGCGGGACTGCCCGGGCACGCGGTTGAGGATGGACTTGGCCTGCACCTCGTAGAAGGTCATCCCGGCGAACTCGGGGGTGTCGAAGGTGCGGGCAATGGCGCCGGGCAGCGCCAGCGGCAGGGGTGGCGTCGCTGGCGCTGCCCGCTCGGGGTCTCCCTCGACCGGGGGAGCGGTGAGGTTGTCCCAGCGCATGGCCACTATTCGAACACGCGTACGAGTGGAGTGCAAGTGACCCGCCGTACACCGGTGGTCGTTCGGGTGGTCGGAGAGGGGAGGATGGACAGCATGGAGACGTCGACCTTCGTCTACGACGGGGACTGCGCGTTCTGCACGCAGTGCGCCGAGTTCATTGCGCGCCGGATCCCCACTGGTGCGCGGGTGGTGCCCTGGCAGTTCACCGACCTGGACGCGCTCGGTCTGACCGTGGCCGAGTGCGAGGAGGCGGTGCAGTGGGTCGGGGCGGACGGCGCACGTGCCGCCGGTCCGGATGCCATCGCGAAGCTGCTCGCCGACAGTGGCCCGGTCTGGCGGGTCGCCGGGGCGGGCCTGCGGTTCCCGCCGGTGCGCGCCGGGGCCTGGCCGGTGTACCGCTGGGTGGCGCGCAACCGGCACCGCCTGCCGGGCGGCACGGCGGCCTGCGCACTGCCGCAGGAGGCCCGTGAACGGCTCTACGGCCCGGCGGGGCGCCCGACGACCGGGGCCTGATCGCCGAGCGGTGCTGGGCCCGCGCTGGCGCCGACGGGATCCTGGTCCGGCAGTGTGTCGAGGTCCGTCGAGGTCGGTGCGGGGCTGCCACGGCCGATGAGTCGGCGGGCCCAGACCAGCGGGCGGACCCGCTCCAGCGGCAGGAAGCTGGTCATCGCGGCCAGGTGTGGCGCGAACGAGATCGTGATGGTCGCGATGGTGACCACGTGGAACGAGTAGAAGAAGCCGACCATGGCGTGTCGCCAGCGGGGTGGCAGGAAGAAGACCACCGGGCTGAGCAGCTCGAACGCCACGATGCCGAACTGGGCGACGATCAGCAGGTACGGCACCTGGGCGATCAGGTCCGCCAGGTCCGTGCCGCGCCGGATGATCGCGCGGGCGAGGACCGAGCCGGTCAGCCAGTCCAGCCCGCCGAAGCGCAGCTTGGCAAAGGCGGCCAGGAAGTACGTGCAGATCACCGCGATCTGGGTGACGCGGAGGGCCCAGCCGCCAGCCTCGGTGCGGGTGGTGTCGCCGTGTCGGGCCCGGCCGGCGGTGGGCAGCACGGCCAGCGCGATGAGCAGCCCGAACCGGTCGTGGTCGACCTTCCCGTAGCTCATCGCGATGATCATCCACTCCAGGTACAGCGCGCAGACCGCCCAGCCGAGCAGGCGGGGTGCCCGGCCGGTCGCGGCGAGGAGTGCGAGCGCCAGCAACGACCAGAAGATCACCGTCACCAACGTCTCGGTTGGCGTCGGCAGGGGGAGCAGGCGGCCGATCAGGAGCGGCCGGTAGAGGTCGCCGGGCACGCTGACGCGGGTGCGCACCCAGGGGGTGAAGATCACCAGGTCGGCGGCGACGAAGAGGTAGATCACGGTCCGGAAGGCGGCCACCCGGCCCCGGGGCACGGCCTCGGTCAACCAGCGGGTCATCGGCTTGCCTGCCAGCGGACGACGGTCTGGTCGGTGTGCTGCCCGGTCGGTCGACCGGCGCGGATGCCGTGCCAGCGGATGACGATGCGGACCTCGACCAGCGCTGGGGCGTCGGGGTGGCGTTCGGCGTACGCGTCGGCGACCTCGGTGAGCAGCGTCGGGTCGGCGGCGTAGCGGGCCTGCTGACCCTCGATCTCGGCGCGACGGATGCCGGTCGCGTCCTGGTTGAGGTCGATAACGGCTCCGGAGCTGTTCACCCCCTCGACGCGGGTGTCCGGTGCGGGTGCGTTCGGCGGATTCGAGGTGGAGTACATCCGGAACGGGCCGAACGGGAAGTCGTCGTCGCTGCCCCAGAAGGTGCCGACGATCAGCAGGGCGAGGCCGAGTGCGGTCGCGCCGAGCCGGGTCACGCGCCCGCGGGTGGTCAGGGTCTCCATCGGGTCGTGACGATACGGGATGTACCGGCTGCCCCGGGTCCCACCGACGGTCACTCCGGCCTGCCCAGGAAGGTGATCATGTGCGCGCCTCCGGATAACGACGAAGGCCGGGCCCGAACCGGGCCCGGCCTCGCGTGTCGCCGTCGGCGACTCAGTGGTTGTGCTCGGCCAGCTGCTTACGGACGTCGTCCATGTCCAGAGCCTCGACCTGCTCGATCAGGTTCTCGAGTGCGGACTCGGGAAGGGCGCCCGGCTGGGCGAAGACGATGACGCCGTCGCGGATCGCCATGATCGTCGGGATCGACCGGATGTCGAACTTGGCGCCCAGCTCCTGCTGGGCCTCCGTGTCGACCTTGCCGAACACGATGTTCTGGTGCTTTTCCGAGGAGCGCTCGTAGACCGGGGCGAACCGCTTGCACGGACCACACCAGTCGGCCCAGAAGTCGACCAGGACGATGCCGTCGTTGCCGGTCACCTCGTCGAAGTTCGCCGAGGTCAGCTCAACGGTTGCCATTGCACTCTCCGATCACCGCGGTTTGTCTACGTCCCGTAGAACCAGGGCTGACCGTATCGAATTCCCGGGCGGTCGGGCACGAAACGTCCTCCGTGCTGGCGGGGGGCCCGAGGGTCATCGACCCACGTCTGTCTGTCCCGGCCTGCGGAACGCAAATGCATGACGCACTTGCGTGACCAGCGGTGATGGGAGCGTTTCCAGGGAGATCCACCCGATTGAGCAGTACGAATCGGTAACTTGAGCCTTGACAAGCAGGTATCCGGCCTGCGGAGATCGCTGATCAACCTCCGAATCGTCACTGAGAGTAGTGTTACAAAAAGATAAATGTGACGCCGATCTCTGTCGAACCTACGCTGTCGTAGGGCACACTTCTCGGCATCAGAGCGTGGGCGGCGGGTGCCGGGGAGGGCCCCGCCGCTCATTGCGTCTCCCCCCGTTTTGAGTGACCGGTGTGACTTTTCCGCCGCCGTCGCGCCCCGCCGGTCGCCTTAACCTTCGGTAAGGCATGCTGTGCCGAACTCCATCGCCACCCGTCGAAGGGGACCAGCATGCAGTTCGGCCGCTACTACGAGGAGTTCGAGGTCGGCGCGGTCTACCGGCACTGGCCGGGCAAGACCGTCACCGAGTACGACGATCACCTCTTCTGCCTGCTCACCATGAACCACCATCCGCTGCACATGGACGCGCACTACGCCGAGACGGCCAGCCAGTTCAAGCGCAACGTGGTGGTCGGCAACTACATCTACTCCCTGCTGCTCGGCATGTCGGTGCCCGACGTCAGTGGGAAGGCGATCGCCAACCTGGAGGTCGAGTCGCTGCGGCACGTCGCGCCGACCTTCCACGGCGACACGATCTACGGCGAGACCACGGTGCTGGACAAGCGTGAGTCGGGTTCCAAGCCCGACCGGGGCGTGGTGTCGGTGGAGACCCGCGGCTACAACCAGGACGGCACGATGGTCTGCGTCTTCCGGCGCAAGGTCATGGTCCCCAAACGGGAGTACGCGGCCAGCGCCGTGCCCGAGGGAGTGGATCCGGAGCGGCCCAGCTTCCCCGAGCCGCGCTGAGCGTCGCCGCGAGTCGGCCGCAGCCAGCCTCCGGGCTCCTTCCCCCGCAGCGGGTTCTGCCGGGGAAGGAGCCCTGTTCCCATTACGGGGCATATGCTGGCGATGGAGGTTTCGATGAGCCACTCCGTCGCCGGAGAGCCGCCCTCTGCCGGCCGCCGAGCCGCACCCTTGACCACAGCTGTCTATTCCGCCGCCGAGTGGGACCTGCTCACCGGTCTGCCCGGCCGGGTTCTCGTGGCCGCGGTGGCCCC
Organism: Micromonospora zamorensis; assembly: GCF_900090275.1. Lineage (NCBI taxonomy): Bacteria > Bacillati > Actinomycetota > Actinomycetes > Micromonosporales > Micromonosporaceae > Micromonospora > Micromonospora zamorensis. The sequence continues at coordinate 6,986,977 of NZ_LT607755.1, forward strand.
GGGGCCGGGCCGCACAGAACGCGGTGTCCTGGCGGGACTGGCCGGCCTGGATGCCGTTGCCGCGGGCCGGGCCTCCGACAGCGATCTGGTCCGCGCGGTGGTCGCCGCGATCTACGCCCGTCACGACGGCGCCCCGCAGCCCGTCGAGCGGCTCACCGATCTGGTGGACCTGCTCGCGGCCTGCCGGGCGGCGAGCCGGGTGCTGGGGCGGCGCGCCGACCCCGCCGACTCGGCCGCGTACCGCCAGTGGGTGCAGTCGGTCGCGGCCCGCGTCTGCGGCGCGGTGCCCAGCCCCGGCGAACGCCGGGCGGAGCACCCGATCAGCCCGGCGGACCGGCGCTTCCTGGACCGGCTCGGCGCCGCGCTCGGACTGGGCTGACCGGCAGGTCGTCGCGCCGAGCGCAGACGTGGTCCGTACCCTCTGATGACCGTGACCGACGACCAGCTTGAGGTGGGTGTGGGCCCCTGGCCGGGAACCCCACCGGACGACCCCCGTTACGACCCGCAGTTGCTGACGGAGGGGGACCGGCGCAACGTCGTCGACCGCTACCGCTACTGGCGCCACGAGGCGATCGTCGCCGACCTGGACGGGCACCGGCACGGCTTCCACGTCGCGATCGAGAACTGGCAGCACGACTTCAACATCGGCACGGTGGTCCGCAACGCCAACGCGTTCAACGCCGCCGAGGTGCACATCGTCGGACGGCGACGGTGGAACCGGCGCGGTGCGATGGTGACCGATCGCTACCAGCACGTGCGCCATCACGAGACGATCGAGGAGTTCGTGGCCTGGGCGGGCGAGCGCCGGCTGCCGGTGTTCGGCATCGACAACCTGCCGGGGTCGCGCCCGTTGGAGACCGGCACCCTGCCCCGGGACTGTGTGCTGCTGTTCGGCCAGGAGGGCCCGGGGCTCTCCGCGCCGGCCCGCGCCGCGTGCGACCAGCTCTACTCCATCGCCCAGTACGGCTCGACCAGGTCGATCAACGCGGGCGTGGCCAGCGGTATCGCGATGCACGCCTGGATTCGTGCCCACGCCGGCCCGCCGCCGGACTGACCCGCGCCCGGGTGCCGAATCGGGCGTTCCCGCTTGACGGGCCGGCGGTACCGGAGAACGGTGGGGATGTGAGTGTCGCGGTGAGTTGTCCGAGATGCGGGGGCCCGGTAAGGGCGCCGGATCTGATGCACACCGACTCGAGGTGTCTGCGCTGCGGCCCGGTGCCGCCCCTGCACGTGCCCGAGCACATCGGAGCGGAGATCGTGGCGAGCGTGGTGGAACGCATCACCGCGACCGCGGCTCCGCCGGGAACGCCCCTGTGGTGCCCGTGGCCGCTGCCGCCCGGCTGGACCCTCACCGGGGTGGCGTACGCCGGGGACGACCGGACGGGAGTGCGGGCGACAGCGGTGGCCTGCGCGGGCCCGGCGCCGCTCGGTGGTGGTCCGGCCGACCTGGTCTTCGTGGCCGAGGAGCCGGGTGTCGGCCTGGGCACGCGACTCGCCGGACTGGCCGGGCCGGACCCGGGACCGGAGCTGGTGGACGCGTTGACCGACCCGGGGCCGGGTCACCCCGACCACGTTGGGCAGGCCAGGATCAGGGTCGCCGGGCATCCGACTCCACTGTGGTTGGTGAATTCTCCAACGGATCGAAGCGCGTACGCCGGCGAAGCTCGGGGAATGTGGCTCCATGCGATAGCCTGGCCGGCGAGTGCGGGTCACCTGCTCGCGGAAGACGTCGTCCTACACGACCTGACCGAGTGGACTCCCCCCGAGCTCGTGTACGGCGCACCGTCCCCGCACTTACCTGGGAGAGCCTGACAAGTCTCCCGGTTTGACGGAGAACGGACGCAGATATTCACTGTACGACGCCACACTGATACTCTGGGTGCCGCTGCGGTAATGGGACCCGGCGCCGCGCGAGAGGATGGCCCGCCATGGTCAAGAAGGTCCTCACCTGGGCCGGAATCGCATTCTTGATCTTCTTCGTCGCCTACCGGCCAAACTCTGCGGCGGATGTGTTCAAGTCACTCGGCGGCGGCGTCATGGACATCGCCCAAGGGTTCGGCGACTTCTTCACCAGTCTCGTCGCCTAGCAGCCGATGGGCAGCCCCTCCGGTCCACCCTTCGACCCGGACGACCCCGACCGGGAACGCCGCGAGCGTGACACCGAGCCGATCCCGAGGATCGGGCCCGATGACGGCCCGGGCTACGGGGCCGGTCCCGGCCTGTCCGACGGTCCGTCCCTTTCGGACGACGTCGGCTATGGCGACGGTCCCGGCTATGCCGGCCAGGGTCGCTCCGGTCGAGGGTGGATCCGTGATCCGGAGGCGAGCTACCAGCCGCCGCAGATCTCCGAGGACGAGCTGGCCGGGTTGCGCGCCGACGCGACCGGTTCGACTCCCCGGCGGGTGCTGCCACTGGAAGACGAGCCCAGTTCGCTGGTGGCCCGCTACCTCTTCCCCACCGAGCGCTACCGGGGTGAGTGGAAGCGGCACTGGATCCACCTCACCAACCCGCTGTTGATCGGCGTCGCGGCGACCTTCGTGCTCGGCTACCTCTCCGGCTTCCTCGCCGGGCAGGACGTCGGTGCGCTGACCACCATCGCCGTGCTGCTCTGGTTCGCGGTGATGGGCTGGGTGGCGTGGAAGGTCGCCGACTGGTGGTATGACCGTTTCATCCTGACCAACAAGCGGGTCATGGTGGTCAACGGCATCGTCACCCGCAAGGTGGCCATGATGCCGCTGGTCCGGGTCACCGACATGAAGTACGAGCAGACCCCCACCGGCCGAGCGCTCAACTACGGCACCTTCGTGCTGGAGTCCGCCGGCCAGGAGCAGGCGCTCCGCGAGATCAAGAACCTGCCCAACCCGAACGAGCTCTACCTGCGCGTCGTCGAAGAGATGTACGAGCCGCAGGCAGTCGAGGCGCGGCTCGGCAAGGAAGCCGACGAGGCCAAGGCCGACGACGGGGCGTGAAGGTTTTCGACCGAACATCGGAGTAAGTGCGCACCTTTCGTCATGGACCGGAACGCCTCTGACGTGGCACTCTGCCAGGACGACTGGGGTGTGGAGGTGGGCGGTGGCGAGCAAGGACTCGTTGGAGGAGCAGTTCCGCGAGTTCGTCGCGGCCCGCTCCGCCGCGCTCCTACGCACCGCTTATCTGCTCACCGGAGACTGGGCCACTGCCGAGGACCTGCTCCAGACGGCACTGACCAAGACCTACCTCGCGTGGAAGCGTCTCGGTGGGATCGAGGCGGTCGAGCCGTACGCCCGCCGTGTGATGGTCAACACGTCGACGAGCTGGTGGCGGCGCCGCTGGCACGGCGAACGCCCGACCGAGGTGCTGCCCGAACGCGCCGGTGTCGACGAGATCGAGCAGCAGCTCGACCGTGACCTGCTGTGGCGGCACCTCAGGGAGTTGCCCAACCGGCAGCGGGCGGTGCTGGTGCTGCGCTACTACGAGGACATGTCGGAGGCGCAGACCGCCGCGATGCTGGACATCTCACCGGGCACGGTGAAGAGCCAGGCGTCGCGAGCCCTGGCCACGCTGCGCCGACGGTTGGGAGCCGACGCAGCGGAGCTCGCCGCCGCTGCCGGCATCGCCGGCCGGCCAGCACCACCGGCTGCCGACGGTCGTCCGGCCGCTGCCGGCGCCCCCCGACGTGGCGCCCCGGCCGGGCAGCACCCGACCACCGGTGCCGCCGCGCCGCGCCGACCCCGGCAGGCGGAAGGTCGAGCCGTTCCCCGCCCTGCCGCGCCCCGACCGGTCGCTCCGCGTCCGATCGGCCCGCCGGTCGTGCTGCCCACCGCCCCGGCGGCCGTGCCCGTCGGCACGGGCTCCGGGGAGCAGCAGTGAGCGGATTCCCGGGCCGGTCCGACAACCTGACGGACGGCCCGCGGCGTTCTAACCACGTGCGGCCTGACGAGCTGGAAGGTGCGGTGCGGGAGACCCTCTCGCACCAGGTCGCCCTTGCCCGCCCCCTCGCAGCCGACCCGGCGGGTCAGGCGATCCGCCGCGCGAACCGGATCCGTCGTCGGCGCACCGCAACCGGCCTCGCCCTCGCGGCGGCCGTCACCGTGCTGCTGAGCGCCGGGATGGCCCAGCTCGGTGCCGAGACCAGGCGGGACGGCGCGCCCATCGTGGTGATCGGTGACCCGGACCCGTCCAGCCGGCCGATCCCGACGGTCAGCGCCCCGGGCCCCGGCCCCTCGCCGGGAACGTCCGCGTCCCTGCTGGTGAGCGAGACGCTGGTCAGCGCCGACGGGAAGCGGCTGGTGCTACCCGACGTCGGGCCGGCCGAACACGCCCAGCTCCTGCCCGGCGGTACCGGTTGGTTGGTGGTCGGCACGGCGAGCACCGCCGGCCGATCCCTCTGGGTGGTGCAGAACGACGGCCTGGTGCAGGTCCTGCTGGCCGGGGCGGGCCCCATCGTCCTGGCACCGGACAGCCGCCAGGTCGCCTGGCGTGACGGCAGCGACCTGCTGGTGGCGGGGGTGGTCGGCACCCAGCTCATCGGCGCGGTTCGCACGCCCGCGCCCGCGGACGCCCAGCCCGTCCGGTTCGTCGGTGACAACGTGCTGGTCCGACTCGACCCCGCCAGCGCCGGCCACACCCTCTGGCGACCCGGCGCCGGGCCGCTGCCCGCGGCCGTCGACCGACAGACCCTCCACGTCTACGGAGCGCTGCCCGACGGGCGGCTGGTCGGCCAGATCGCCGCAACCGACCCGGGCGGGACCTGCCTGGCCGTGCTCGACCCGACGCGCCACCTGACCCCGGTGGACTCCGGCTGCGGGCCGGACCTCAGCGAGGACGGCGTCGGCGGAATCTCCGCCGACGGACAGTGGCTGCTGGTGAACGGACGGGTGGGCAAGGTCGACCGTGCCCTCCTGGTCGACCTGCGGCAACTCGGGCCGGTCACGACCGCCGTTCCGGCCGGACCGCCAATGACCGGCACGATCGTCTGGAACAACGACTCCCACGCCTCCTACCTCGACGAGGCCGGTGCACTGGTCCGGGTCGACCCCGCGCGGGTACGGGCAGGAGAGCCCGCCAACCCCGAGCCGGTGCCCGGCCTGCCCGCCGGGGAGCGGCCGGTCCTGGTGAGCAGCTTCTGACGCCGTCGGGACGACCTTCGCGAGGCGGGCTCGGCTATCCCTGGGTAGCGTCGTGCGGTGACCTCGCGTACCGGCGCCGCCCCGCGGATCGACCTGCACACCCACTCGACGGCCAGCGACGGCACGCTGACCCCGGCGGAGCTGGTCCGCGCGGCCGCCCAGGCCGGGCTGGACGTGCTGGCGATCACCGACCACGACACCACCGCCGGCTGGGCGCCGGCCGTCGGCGCGCTGCCGCCGGGACTACGCCTGGTCCGGGGGGCGGAGTTGTCCTGCCGCTGGTCCGGCACCGAGCCGGCGGTGCCGCTGCACCTGCTGGCGTACCTGTTCGACCCGGACCACCCGGAACTGGTCGCCGAGCTGGCCCGGGTGCGGGCCGCCCGGGAAGATCGCGGAGAACGGATCGTCGCGCTGTTGCGCGCCGACGGCATCGACGTGAGCTGGCCGGACATCCTGGCCGGAGCGGGCGGCGGCACTGTGGGCCGGCCGCACATCGCCCAGGCACTGATCCGGGTCGGCCTGGTCGGCAGCACCCGGGAGGCGTTCGGCCCGGACTGGCTGGGCGAGCGTTACCGGTTGCCCAAGGACGACATCGACGTGTTCCGGGCGATCCGGCTGGTGCGGTCGGCCGGCGGTGTGCCGGTCTTCGCCCATCCCCGGGCCACCCGACGCGGCCGGGTGGTGCCCGACGAGTTGATCGCCGAGCTGGCCGCCGCCGGGCTGGCCGGGCTCGAGGCCGACCACGAGGACCACAGCCCGGCCGAGCGTGCGCACGTGCGGGCGCTCGCCGCCGACCTGGGCCTCTTCGTCACCGGCTCCTCGGATTTCCACGGCACGCACAAGACCGTCCAGCTCGGCGAGTTCAGCACCAGCGTCGAGGCGTACGAGCGGATCGTCGCCGAAGGCGTGACCGAGGTCGCTTCCGGCTGATCCCCATTTTGGGGAATCTCAGCGCGGCTAGGTTGATCACGTGGATCTGAAGCTGTTTGGCGAGGTTTTCGTGACCCTGCTGGTGATCACCGACCCGCCGGGCATGATGCCGATCTTCCTGGCGTTGACCGGCCCGCTGCCCGCCCGCGACCGTAACCGGGCGGCCTGGCAGGCCGTCACGCTGGCGTTGGGCGTGATCGTGGTCTTCGCGGTGGCGGGGCAGACCCTGCTGGACTACCTGCACGTGGACCTGCCGGCGTTGCAGGCGGCCGGTGGGCTGCTGCTCGTACTCGTCGCCCTGGAGTTGCTGACCGGCAAGACCGACGGCCCGAGCTCGGAAGCCACCTCCAACATCGCCCTGGTGCCGCTGGGCACCCCGCTGCTGGCCGGCCCCGGTGCCATCGTGGCCACCATGCTCTTCGTCCAGCAGGCCGACGGATTGGCCGACTTCACCGCGATCGCCGTGGCGATCCTCGCCGTGATGCTCGCGGTCTGGATCGTCCTCCGCTTCTCCGGCGGCATCGTGAAGATCCTGCGTCCCGGCGGGATCGAGGTGCTGACCAGGATCGCCGGTCTGCTGCTGGCCGCGATCGCCGTGCAGCTCATCGCCGACGCGGTGTTCGCCTTCGTCACGCAGTACGTCAACATGACCTGACCGGCACACCAGCGGTGTCGGGGGTGGGTGGCAGGATCGCAGGCGTGCGACGATCCTCCTCAGCGGGACGGCCGGCGGCCGGTGGCCGGGCTCCCCAACAACGCGCCGGCGGTGCCGAGCAGCTCGGCTTCGAGGGCATGCCGGAGCGCCTGTTCGTCTGCACACCGAGCAAACTCGGCGCTTTCGCGGACTGCCCACGCCGCTACCGCTACTCCTACGTCGATCGGCCGACGCCACCCAAGGGCGCGCCGTGGGCGCACAACTCGCTCGGCGCCAGCGTGCACACCGCCCTGAAGAACTGGTATGCGTTGCCCGCCGACCGGCGTCGCCCCGAGGCGTTGGCCACCCTGCTCAAGGGCACCTGGGTCCGCGAGGGCTACCGCGACGACGAGCAGGAGCGGGCCGCCTACCGGCGGGCGTTGGGCTGGTTGGAGGCGTACGTCGAGACGCTGGAGGCCGACTCCGACCCGCTCGGCGTGGAGCGGGTGGTGGCGGTCAAGACCGCCGTGCTGGCGTTCAACGGTCGCGCCGACCGGATCGACTCCCGGCCCGGGCCAGAGGGGTCGGAGCTGGTCATCGTCGACTACAAGACCGGTCGCAGCGGGCTGGACACCGACGACGCGCGCGGTTCGCAGGCGTTGGCGCTCTACGCGTACGCGGCCGAGCGGGTGTTCCGGCGGCCGTGCCGTCGGGTGGAGCTGCACCACCTGCCGACCGGCACGGTCGCCGGCCACGACCACACCGTCGAGTCGCTGGCCCGGCAGTTGACCCGCGCGGAGGAGACGGCCCGCGACATCATGACCGCCGAACGGGCGGTCGCGGACGGCGCCGACGCGGACGAGGCGTTCCCGGTGGCACCCGGCCCGCGCTGCGGCTGGTGTGACTTCCGGCGGCACTGCCCGACCGGCGCGCAGGTGCCCGGCAAGGAACCATGGGCGGCCGTGGACCGGCACACCGACAGCTGAATCCCGGCGGCGGACGCCGGGTCAGCCGGCCAACGTGGTGGCAGCGTGACGCGCGGCCCGCTCTTTGGCGGCCAGAATCAACGGCCCCTCCAGATAGCGACGGGGCACGGCAGCGAACGCGAGCCGCAGGGCGCGCACGGACAGGTCCGCCGACAGGGCGGTGGTGGGCAGGCCCAGCCCGCCGTACATCCGACGAGCCCACCCCGGCAGCAGTCCGAACGCGGTGCCGGCGATCCCCAGGTACGCCCACCGCGGCGGGCCGAGGTTGAGCCCCAACCGGGCTGGCAGGCTGAGCTTCCACGGAAACGGCGGGGCGGTCAGGAAGATCGCCGTCTCGGCGGCCTCCCGGGTCATCCGCAGCTCCGGCCGTACGGCGCTGTAGTACTCCGCGACCTCGGCCGCGGTGCCCGGGACGGTGGCCGGGTCCAGGCCGACCAGAGCGGCGGACCGGCGCTGCTCGGTGTAATAGCCGTCCACCTCCTCGTCGGTGAGCGGCAGCCCGGCCCGCCGGGCCGTGCTGAGGAACGACTCGACCTCGGTGACGTGCACCCAGCGCAGCAGGTCCGGCTCGTCGATCCGGAACTCCTCGCCGGTGAGCGGATCGGTGGCCCGCAGCCGGTCGTGCAGCCGGCGCAGCCGGGCCCCGGCCGTCTCCGCCTCGGCGGTGGTCCCGTAGACGGTGGTCTCGACGTAGGTGGCGGTGCGGGCCAGACGACCCCAGGCGTCCGCGCGGTAGTTGCTGTTCTGCGCCACCCCGGCCATCGCCCGGGGATGCAACGCCTGGAGGTAGAGCGAGCGCAGGCCCGCGACGATCAGGATCGGCTCCTCGTGCACCTTCCACGTGACCGAACCCGGACCGAAGAGGCCGAGGTCATCGGAGTCCACCGTCCAAGAGTGCCACGGTCACCCCGACCTCGTCGGGCACGTCCCGTCGGTGCCGGCGGGTCAGACGTCGGCGGGTCGGACGTCGGCGGGTCGGACGTCGGCGGGTCAGACGTCGGGTGGTCAGACGTCGGGTGGTCAGACCTCGGCGGAGCGACGCGCCCGGCAGCCCGGGCAGAGACCCCAGAAGGTCACCTCCGCCTCGTCCACCTCGAACCCGTGCGACACGCTCGGCTCCAGACACGGCGCGCTGCCCACCGCGCAGTCGATGTCGGCGATCTCGCCGCAGCCCCGGCAGACCACGTGGTGGTGGTTGTCGCCGACGCGCGCCTCGTAACGCGCGGGACTGCCGGCCGGCTCGATCCGGCGGGACAACCCGGCCCGGGACAGGGCACCCAGCACGTCGTAGACCGCCTGGGTGGACACCGAGTCGAGGCGTTCACGGACCCGCCGGGTGATCTCGTCGACCTCCAGGTGACCGCCGCCGTCGAGCACGTCGAGCACCGCGAGGCGTGGCCGCGTGACACGCAGGCCCTTCGATCGCAGCAGCTCCTCGGCACCGGACATTGGCCAATGACAGCACGCGCGACCAGCATCGACAACCGTCGCCGGGCCCGGGTGGCCACCGACACAGCACGGCAAGATCGTGCTCACGACCCGGGACGGTGAACCCGATGGTCGCGTCGCACGTGTCTCCGGTCGAGAGCCTCGGGACGATCGGCGGACCGTACGCTGACCAACCCCTGACCGTGATCCACCTGGAGGATTCGATGTTCGAGGAGATCCTGGGTCTACCGGCACACGTCCTGGTGGTCCACGCGGTCGTCGTGTTCGTGCCGCTGCTGGCGGTGCTGGCCATCGCGTACGTCGGTCTGCCACGGTGGCGGCACCGGCTGGACTGGGCCCTGGGTCTCCTTGCCGTGGTCGCACCGGTGACCGCCTTCGTGGCCGTCAAGTCGGGAGAGGTGTTCACCGACGCGCTGGTCGCCCGGGGTTTCCAGGGGCAGATCCTCGACCAGATCTTCGAGCACTCCCGCTACGGCGACATCCTGTTCCGCATCGTCGTGCCGCTGGGAATCGGGGCCATCCTGCTGCTGGTCGTCACCAGCGGGCACCCCCGGGTGCCGCAGCTGCCGGCACTGGTCACTCCGGTGCTGGCGGTGGCGGTCGTGGCGCTGTCCATCGCCGCCCTGGTCTACGTCTACCTGACCGGGCACAGCGGCGCCGAGGCCGTCTGGGGCACCACCCTCTGACCTGCTCTGCCCGCCGCTCTAGAAGATGACCCGCGAGCAGAGCAGGCAGAACAGGACCACCAGCACCACAGCGGCCGCCGCGCCGAAACCGTAGGTGACCCGCTGCGAGCGCTGCTCGGCCGCGTCCAGGTCGGCCATGTCCTGCGGGGGCAGCCGCCGCGGCGGTGCCGGCTGAAGGTGTACGGGTGGACGCCAACCACTCGGCGGCGGCACGCTCGGCGGCGGCCCGGCGTACCCGCTCTGGGGTGGCCCGGCGTACCCGCTCGGGGGTGGGCCGGTGGGCACGCTCGGGGCTGGATCGGTGGGGCCGCTCGGGGGTGGGTTGGTGGGGCGGCTCGGCGGTGTGGTGGGGGGATGGTTCGGCACCGCGTCGGCACCGGTGCCGGGCCGTCGCCAGTAGTCGTCCGGGGTGCTGCCACCGCTGGGGGTCGTCACGCCGTCCGACGCTACCAACGTGGGGAGCGGGCGGGTCGTTTCTCACCGGCGTGCCACCGTCGGCGACAGTGCCCAGGAGCAGAGGGTCAACGACGTGGGGGAGGCACCCGGTTGCGCTAGTCTTGCCGCTCGTGAGCACCGAGGACCCCGGCAAGCAGGGCGTACGCGACGACGACGACCGCACCGTCGACCTGAGCGAAGACTTCGTGGTGCTGCCCGAGCAGACCTCCGACGACACCGACCGTGGCTGGGGCGAGCGGTCGGGTGGCAACGATGACTGGCTGCTCGCCGAACGCCCTCCGCACTGGGAGTGACCCCGCTGGTGCGGTGAGCGCTCAACCGCGTACGACGATGGCGAATCGAGTGCCCTCGGGGAGCCCGACGGCGCGTTTCGCCTGGTCGGGGCGGAGCGCCAGGTAGAGCGCCGAGGACCCGTCGGTCGCGTCGGCGCCCAGCACGTCCAGCACCAGCACCGCGGGCGCGAGCAACGTCGCCTCGGTGCCCGCCCCACCCGGTGTCGCGGCGAGCAGGTCGACCCGGGTCCCAGGGCGGGCCACCGCCAGCGCGGCCGGCTCGGCCAACCGGACCGGCACCCCGACAGCGCCACTGGGCAGCGGCAGCGGGCTGGTCCTCCCGCTCCCGGTGGTCGTGCCGTCCCGGCCAGTGCTGCCGTCTCCGGCGGTGCCGCTTCCGGTGGTCGAGCTGTCTCCGGCGGCTGCTCCGGTTGGCGGTGGCCCGGCCGTGTCGCTGTCACCGGTGGACCCTGCCCCACCGGGGTCGGTCGGCCCGCCCTCGTCGAACCGCCCGGCCGTGCCGTCGGCCCCCGTCGGCGCACGGGATGGCTCGGCCGTCGGCGGGCAACTGGTCGGGGTGTGCAGAATGGCAGCGGCCAGGCCGAGCAGTACGGCGACCAGACCGGCCCGGAGCAGGGTGCGCCCGCCGGGCAGGGTGAGCCGGCGCAGCGGACGCAATGCCCGCGCGGAATCTGGATCGCCCATCGTTGCTGCCGCCTCCCGTCCGAGGACGTCGCAGCGACACCCTCGGCGGCAGGTTAGGCCGTTCCAACAGCAGTTGGTCGGCCCTCGGCCGGCGCCTGTGGATAACCGGCCGGCCTGTGGACAACGCCCACCGGCCGGCCCGATTTGCTATGGCACGGCCTTGATCGACTCGACTTCAAGGAAGTCGGGGTGTCAGGGCAGCCGGGACAGGCCGGTTTCCGTAAACCCGAGTGGATCACGGGTCAGGCCGCCGGCTCAGGCCGGCGGCTCAGGCCGGCGGGGTCAAGCCGCCGGACTCAGGCCGACGGGGTCAGGACGCGGAGCTGGCCGCCGTGGACTTGCCGCCGCTCGACCCACCCGACGACGAGCCGCCAGAGGACCCACCAGAGGACCCACCGGACGACGAACCCGAACCCGAAGACGACCCGGAACCCGAGGACGATCCCGAACCGGAAGACGACCCCGACGAGGAGGAACCGGACGACCCCGAGCCCTCGCCTGAGGACGACTCGGACTTGCCGGGCTTGGTGGCCGTGCCGCCGGCCGTCGTCTCGGAGCCGGACGCCCGCGAGTCGGTGCGGTAGAAGCCCGAGCCCTTGAAGACGATGCCGACCGAGTTGAAGACCTTGCGCAGCCGCCCCTGACACGCCGGGCACTCGGTCAGCGGCTCGTCAGAGAAGGACTGCACCGCCTCGAGCTGCTCACCGCACGTGGTGCAGGCGTACTGGTACGTGGGCACGTTCTCCTCCGGATCTGGGCTCAGCCAGTTGGCACTCGACCTATTCGAGTGCCAATGGTGCGTCATCCGGCCCGGGTTCGTCCAGCGGACGTGTGGGGCGCGACACCATGCGCCGCACCCGGGCCGCCGTCAAGCGTACGCACTCCGTCGGCGGGTGTGACGACCGCGCGGACAAGCCGGTCGTGTGCCTCCGCCGGCAGCGCCTCGACCAGTTCCCCGTCGTGCAGAGGCACCACGGTCAGCGTCGACTCGGGCACCCGGGCGAGCGCGCGGTCGTACGAGCCGCCGCCGCGTCCGAGTCGCCGGCCGTGGTGGTCCACGGCGAGAGCCGGTACGACCACCAGCTCCGCGTCCGCCACGGCGGTCACCCCGAGGCGGGCGCCGGTCGGCTCCCGCATACCCCGACCGGCGGCGATCAGGTCCTCGGGCCCGGTATATGCCGCCCAGTCCAGATCGAGGTCGTCGAGGAGCACGGGCAGCAGCAGTTGGGCGTCGGTGGGCAACGCCGCCCGCAGTGCGTCCGGCAGGTCTGCGCCGCCCGGTTCGGAGCCGACCGGCACGTACGCCGTCATCCTGCGCGGGCGCAGTCTGCGTACCAGGGCGACCAGCTCGGCCTGCACGCGCCCGGCGGCGGCGGCCCGGGCGGGGCCGGGCAGCGAGCGGCGGCGGGCGAGCAGGTCGGCGCGGGCTTCCCGCTTCGCGGTACGGGTCACTTCCGCTTCATAAGAAAATTCCGGCACGCAACACTCCTGACGCAACGCCTCTCCCACGGTTGCACTGTGTCAGCATCGCAAGCAACGGAGGCGGAACTTCCGGGGGGACCGAGTGACGCTACGCGGGCGGTTGACAGCAGCCTTCCTCGTGGTGGTGCTCGGGCCGGTCCTGCTCGGCGCGCTGTTCGTCGCCTCCACGCTCGCGGCCGTCGACCGCAGCCGCTCCACCGAGCGCTTGGCGGTGGCGGCGTCCACAGTGCGTACCTCGGTCGACGCCCTCTGCCAGCAGCTGCGGGCCACCGCCGACGCGGTGGCGCTCACCGCCGAGCCGGCCGTCGGCGCCGCCCAACTGGTCGATCGAGGTCTGGCCGCCGCGGTGCTGATCACCGACCTGACCGGCGAGGTCAGCTACGTCTCGCCGGACGCGCCGCCGACCCCGTGGCGGGACTGCTCCGGCTCGACCACCGGTTCGGCCAGCCCCGTCCGGGCGCTGGCCGCCCACGTCGACCTGCGCGACCGCGCCGGCACGCTGCGGGGCACTGTGACCGCCGCGCAACTGGTCGACCCGGCCTTCGTGGCCCGGCTGGCGGCGGTGACCGGGGTGGCGGTCACCCTGCTCGACAGCGGAGCGAGCGCCGCGCGGGTCACCCACACCACAGAGTCCCGGGAGGTACGCGACGCGGTGCTGGCCGCCGCCAGCACCGTCGAAGGCGAGCGGGTCACCGAAACCACCGAGGGCCGGTACGTGCGGAGGATCGGGCCGTCCGACGAGCAGCCGCTGCCACTGGTGCTCTCCGTGCCCAGTGAACGGCCGCCGGGGCTGCACGCCACGCTGGTGGGGGTGGTCGTGCTGGCCGGGCTGCTCGCCGTGCTGACCGCCTGGCGGCTGGCCCGGGTGACCACCCGGCCGCTGGTGGAACTGGCCGGTGCGGTGGACCGGGTGGCCCAGGGTGACCTGACCGCCCGCGTGCCGGTCCGCAGCCGCGACGAGCTGGGTCGGCTGGCCGCCGCGTTCAACCGGATGACCCGGGAGACCGGCTCCTACGTCGCGGCGTTGACCAGCAACCGCGACCAGCTCCGTGGGCACCTCGCCGTGCTCGGCGACACCCTGGCCAGCACGCACGACCTGCAACGCATCCTGCGGGTGATCCTGCACAGCGCCATCGGCGCGACCGGCGCGCGCGCCGGCGCGGTGCTGCTGGTGGAGGCGGGCGGGGTGCTTGTCGCCCAGTGCACCGAAGGGCTGGACGGGCGGTGGCCGGAGGGCGACACGGACGGGTCGTCGACGCTTCGGGTGCCGGTGGGGGTCGGTGTGGTCGGTGCGGTCGCCGCCACCGGGGAACCACAGCGGGGCAGGGTGGAGCCGAGCGAGGTTCCGTCGGGTGAGCCGCGCTGTCGCACGTACGTCGCGGTCCCGTTCGCGGCCCCGGGCGGAGGCGCCGCGCCCACCCTCAGCGGGTCCGGCGACGAGGCCGGAGCGGCGGCGGCACTCGGCGTGCTGGCCCTGTACGACCGGCTGGGCGCCGACGAGTTCGACGACGACGACCTGGTCACCCTGCGCACCTTCGCCGGTCACGCGGCCGTGGCGGTGGACAACGTGCGGGTGCACGAGGAAGCGCAGCGGCTCTCGCTCACCGACCCGCTCACCGGCCTGTGGAACTACCGCTACCTGCGCGAGTCGATCCGGCGGGAGGTGGAACGGGCCAGCCGGTTCGGGCGGATGCTCAGCATCCTCGCGATGGACCTCGACCGCTTCAAGGACGTCAACGACACGTACGGGCACGCTGCGGGGGACACCGTGCTGGCCGAGTTCGCCCGGAGGGTGCGCGGCGAGATCCGCGAGGTCGACCTGGCCTTCCGTCAGGGCGGTGAGGAGTTCGTGCTGCTGCTGCCGGAGACCGACGCGCGGGGCGCGGCGATCGTGGCCGAGCGACTCGGCGCGGCGGTTCGCGAGACGCCGATCGCCGTCGAGGCGTACGCCGGGCCGGTCCTGGTGACCGTGTCGGTGGGCATCGCCGTCTACCCGGACAACGGCAGCACCGGGCGGGAGGTGCTGGAGGCCGCCGACGACGCGCTCTACGCAGCCAAGGCGGCCGGCCGCGACACGTACCGGGTCGCCGAGGTGCGCCCGGACGTGCCGACGCGGGAGATACCGGTGCTCGCCTGCGCGGTCAGTCCACCCGACGGGCTGCCGCGCGCCGGTCAACCCGCGCAGGTCATCCGGGAGCCGGGCGGGCCCGCCCGGTCGGAGCCGGCTGTGGGCGTACCGGAATCATCTGCGACGCACGCGCGGCCGGAACCGGCCGACGACGGCCCGGACAGCGCGACCGGCGGGGCGCGGGCCGGCCCGGACGCCGCGCGGCCGGGGCCGGGTGGCGGCGCGTCTTCTGGGCCACACCCGCCGCGACAGAGCCGTGGCCGATAGTCTCGCGGCATGTCGGAGCACTCAGCGAACCCCTCATCGACGGTCGCCGCAACTGGCCGTCCCCTGGCGGTCAAGGCCGTCATCCCGGCCGCCGGACTGGCCACCCGGTTCCTGCCAGCCACCAAGGCGGTGCCCAAGGAGCTGCTGCCGGTGGTGGATCGGCCGGTTCTGCAGTACATCGTCGAGGAGGCCACCCAGGCCGGCATCGGTGACGTGTTGCTGATCACCGGTCGGGGTAAGACGTCGATGGTGGACCACTTCGACCGTCGCCCAGACCTGGAGACCAGGCTGGAGGAGAAGGGTGACACCGAGCGGCTGGCCGCGGTGCGTCGCCCCAGTGAGCTGGCCGAGATCTACACCGTCCGGCAGCCCGAGCAGCTCGGGCTCGGCCACGCCGTCGGGTACGCCGAGTCGCACGTCGGCGACCAGCCCTTCGCGGTGCTGCTCGGCGACGAGTTCGTCAAGCCGTCGGAGCCGCTGCTGCCGGCGATGCTGGAGCTCCAGGCCCGCACCGGCGGTGTGGTGCTCGCCTTCTTCGAGGTCGACCCGGCCGAGACCAAGCGGTACGGCATCGCCTCCGTCGAGCCGGCCGAGTCGGAGCTGACCGACATCGGTGAGGTCGTCAAGGTGACCGGGATGGTGGAGAAGCCGCAGCCGGAGGACGCGCCGAGCAACCTCGCGGTGCTCGGCCGCTACGTGTTGCCGGGCAAGATCTTCGACGCGATCCGGCGGACCAAGCCGGGCAGCGGCGGCGAGATCCAGCTGACCGACGCGATGGAGTTGCTGCGCACCGAGGGCACCCCCGTGCACGCGATCGTCTACCGGGGCACCCGCTACGACACCGGCATGCCGCTGGGCTACCTGCAGACGGTGGTGCAGATCGCCGCCGAACGCGAGGACCTGGGCAGCGAGTTCCGCTCGTGGCTGGCCGACTTCGTCAAGGCCGACGCGGCGGGCGGATCTGGTACATGACCGCGACGGCCGACGCCGAGGCGGCCGCGAACGAGTTGACGCCGCTCGCCGACTACCTGGGCAGCGTGCTGCGCAGGTTACGCGCGCTGCCGCCACTCGACCTCGACCTCACCCAGGCGCACGGCAACGTCCTCGCCGAGGACGTCGTCGCGCCGCACGCCTTCCCGGCCTTCGACCAGGCTGCCGTGGACGGCTACGCGGCCCGCTGGGAGGACATTTCCGGAGGGGGTCGGGGCCCGAGCTACGTCCCGGCCCCCTCCGGCACGCCCGGCGGCCGGACCATCCGGCTCAACGTGGTGGGCGATCTGGGTGCCGCGAGCTGGCGGCCGGTCCGGCTCACCCCGGGTTCGTGCTTCTCGGTGGCCGCCGGAGCGCCGCTGCCGGTCGCCGCGGACGTGGTGGTTCCGGTGGAGTGGACCGACCAGGGCATGGCCGCTGTGGAGATCTTCCGCACCCCCAAACGGGGGTACGGGGTACGCCGAGCCGGTGAGGAACTGCCCGTCGGCACTCTGCTCGCCCGCGCCGGCACGTACGTCTCGCCGGCCCTGGTCGCGGTCTTCGCCGCCACCGGCATCGGGCATGTGGTGGTCCGGCCCAGCCCACGGGTGGTCATCGTGGCCACCGGCGACGAACTGGTCGACGTGGGTCGGGGCAGTCAGCCCGGGCAGGTGGTGGACGCGAACTCGCACGCGTTGACCGCCGCCGCGGCCGAGGTGGGCGCACTGGCGTACCGGGTGGGGATCTGCGACGACGACCCGGAGGGGCTGCGCGGGCTGCTGGAGGACCAGACCCTGCGCGCCGACCTGATCATCACCACCGGGGGCACCGGCACCGGCCCCGGAGACATGGTGCGCCGGATCCTGTCCCGCCGCGAGGGCGGCCGGGCCGGGCCGGTCACGTTCACCGACGTGGCGCTCTATCCCGGCACCGCGCTCGGGTTCGGCACCGTCGGCGCCGAGGAGGTGCCGGTGGTCTGCCTGCCCGGCGACCCGGGCGCTGCGCTGATCGGTTTCGAGGTGCTGGCCCGCCCCGCCATCCAACTGCTCGCCGGCGCCGAGCCGGTATTCCGACCCAGCGTGCGGGCGCACCTGCTGGAGACCGTGTCGTCGCCGACGGGGCTGCGCGAGTTCCGGCCGGCGCACGTCGCCGAGCGACGCGGCGGTGGATACACGGTCCAGCCTCTCAGCGGTGGGCCGTTCACGCTCTCCGGGCTGGCCGAGGCGAACGGCCTGCTGGTGCTCGGCGAGCGGGTAACCACGGCCGCCGCCGGTTCCACGGTGGACGTCCTGCTGTTGGACCGCCGCCGGTGACGGTGACCCGGTCGATCCGCCGGCTGGCCACTCGGGCGCCGCGCGGTCATCGGGTCCACGCGGTGGGTCCACTTGCGCGCGACACGGTCCCGCGCGGGAGACTGTGCGGGTGAGTCTCTTCGGACCCCCGCGGGCACCGGGCTGGCCGGTGGAGTTGGCGGACGGCCCGGTGTTGCTGCGGCCCTACCGGCGCTCCGACGCGGCGGCATGGTCGGAGATACGGCGGGCCAACCGGGCCTGGCTGGCACCCTGGGAATCATCGCTGCCCGGCGCCTGGGACGACCTCAACTCGCCGGCCGCGTTCCGCTGGGTGCACCGTGACCAGCGTCGTTCCGCCCGTGAGGGTGAGGGAATGCCGTTCGCGGTCTGTCTGCGCGAGGCCGACCGGGACCGGCTGGTCGGGCACATCAACGTGGGCAGCATCGTGCGGCGGGCGCTCTGCTCCGGCTACGTCGGCTACTGGGTGGACGCCCGGGTCGCCGGCCGAGGTGTGATCCCGACGGCGCTCGCGCTCGCCGTGGACCACGCGTTCGGCCCGGGCGGGCTGCACCGGGTGGAGGTCAACATCCGTCCGGAGAACCGGCCGTCCCGGCGGGTGGTGGAGAAACTGGGCTTCCGCGAGGAGTCGTACCACGTGCGCTACATGCACATCGACGGCGCTTGGCGTGACCACATCGGATACGCGATGACGAGCGAGGAGATCGCCGCCGAGGGCGGCCTGTTGGCCCGCTGGCACCGGGTACGCGCCAACGCCCGCTGAGTCGTCCCACGGGCGGGATCGGCGCGGCGCGGTGGCATCCCGGTCGGCGCGCCGTAACCTCAAGTAACTGCAAGCTGCGGCAAGCGCTCCCCGGCCGGACGATCCACGCACCAAGGCGCGATCGGTGGAAGATCCTGCGGTTCGGTGGCGGTTGCGACGAATTCGGTGACGGGAGGGGTGAGGGTGCCGACCTCGGTGCTCCTCGCCGTCCTCGCCGCCGCCGGCCTGCTCGCCCTGGCCCCGGCGCTGGTCCGCCGGTACGACGCCACCGAGCGGCTGGTGGCGGAGCGGGCGCAGTCGACGGCGCGGGTGCTCCAGCGCCGCCGACGGCGCCGCACTGTGCCCGGACGGCAACCCGTCCACCCACCGCGCTCGCTGGTCGTCACCCTCAGTGAGAACGCGACTACGGGGGTGTTGGGTGCGCCGGTCTCCGCGCCCCCAGCCGCCCGCCGCTCCGGTCGGCTGCGCGCCGTGCCACCCGCACCCAAGGGGTCCCGCCGCCGCCCGCCGCCGCGCCGACAGCACACCCCCGCCGTGTACCGGCGCCGGCGGGTGCTCGCCGCGCTGCTGCTCCTCAACGTCGTCGAGCTGGTCGGCGTGCTGTTCGTCAGCCCCGGCTTCTGGATCGGCTTCTCGGTCACCTTCCTGCTCCTGGCCACGTACGTCGTCCACCTGCGCGGTCAGGCCCTCGCTGGGCGTCGTCGCCGCCGCGCCCGGGCCCGCGAGGCGGCCTGGTTGGCCGCCCGGCAGGCCGAGGTGCGCCGGGAACAGGCCCGCCGGGCGGCGGCCCGCCGGGAGGCGCAACGCCGCCTGGCCGCCCAGCGCGAGGGGGTACGCCGAGCCGCGATGGGCCTGGACCGCCCGGGAGACCTGCCGGCGGCAGTCAACGGTGGGTCGGTCTCGTACCGGCGCTCGGGCGGCCTACGCGGACGCCCCTACGAGGCCGGCCGCGGCGCCTGAGCCGGCGACGGCCGGGCGTGGCCTGGCCGCGCGTGGCCTGGCCTCGTCGGGCCTGGCCTGGCGTGGTCGGGCGCGGCCTGGCGCGGGCCTGGCCTGGTCGGGCGTGGCGTGGTCGGGCGTGGCCTGGCCCGACTCGGCCTGGTTCGGTCGTGCTCCCGGCTTGATCGACTCGGGTTTCTGGAAGTCGGGGTGTCGTGGCGTCCCGGATGCCCCGATTTTCGGGAAGGCGAGTGGATCAAGCCGGAGGGTCGGAGCGCCGCGCCGGGGGCGGATTCGCGGTGGGGACCGACGACCTGTTAGCCTTGCTGCCGGCCCGCCCGGTGTAAGCCGGGTGGGACCGAAGCCGGTTCGCCGGCGGGGGGCTGTGGCGCAGACTGGTAGCGCACCTCGTTCGCATCGAGGGGGTCAGGGGTTCAAATCCCCTCAGCTCCACCACGAAACAGCAGGTCAAACGGTGGGTTCTCGTTCAACGGGAACCCACCGTTGATCGTTTGACCGTCGTTTGACCGCCGGACGGAGCCCCAGACCGTGGCATGGGGCAATGTCGAACGACGCCGCGACTGGGCCAGGCTCAACTCGAGGGTCAGGTCCACCTCCCGCGCCTCCCCGGCGGCGAGCCGCCGCACGATCCGCAGCCGAGTCTCATCCGCGAACGACCGGAACAGGGCCACGGCTGGGGTCAGCCCGGCCACGACATTCGCGGTCACGCACTCTCCGTCATTCATCGCCCTGGTTGGTCAAGCATCTGGATCCGTTTGCGGAGGCTGTCGGGACGGTCAGGCCATCGCCTGGGCGGCGGCCTGACCGTCATCGTGAGCGGTCTGAGTGGTCAGGGTCGGCGCAGTGGTGCGAGCGCGTCGGCCCAGGCGGTCACCTCGGTGAAGAGTTGGTGGAGCGTGGTGTTGTGGCGGCCGTCGGGGGTGAACGTGGTGAAGCCGACGAAGTCGGTGGCGAGTGACAGGCTGACCTGGGTGCGTACGCCGGCGAGTTGAAGACCTGCCGTGATGAGGCGCAGGTGTTCGGCCGCGCGGGCGCCGCCGACGTTGCTGCCGTAGGAGACGAAGCCCACCGCCTTGTTGTTCCACTCGCCGTAGAGGTAGTCGATGGCGTTCTTCAACGCCGCGGGGATCGATCGGTTGTACTCCGGGGTGACGAAGACGTATCCGTCGAACTCGGCGATCTTGGTGCTCCACTTCCTTGTGTGTGCGTGGGAGTAGGAGCCGAGTAGCGGTGACTGGGGCTCGTCGAAGATCGGCAGACCGTAGTCCTCGATGTCCACCAACTCGACATCGATGCCGTCGTGCTGGCCGCCCTGCTCAGCTACCCACTCGGCCACTTGGTGACCGACCCGGCCGGGCCGGGTACTGCCGAGGATGATCCCGATGTTCGTCATGCGTCGTCCGTTCCTGCTGATCCGAGGATTACTGACGGTCGAGAACTTGTGTTGCGCGAATCAGTACCTCCATCCGACGAGCGCTTCACTGCCGTTGCTGACGCCGGCGTCCGGATCGCAGCGCGGCGTCGAGGCCGTTCAGCCGCAGCACACTTGCGCCGCGTAGGTGCGCCAGGTCCACACTGCCGTCGCCCTCGTATCTGAGAAACGTCACCTGTTCGGTCCATTCCAGGCGGGTTCCGTCCGTTTCGGCGTCGAGCCGAACAGTGACCAGCGAGGTCCATCGCAGTTCGCCGTCGACGACGGCCTCGTAGCCGTAGACGATCCGGT
This sequence comes from Micromonospora zamorensis, assembly GCF_900090275.1. Taxonomy (NCBI): domain Bacteria; kingdom Bacillati; phylum Actinomycetota; class Actinomycetes; order Micromonosporales; family Micromonosporaceae; genus Micromonospora; species Micromonospora zamorensis. The sequence goes on from NZ_LT607755.1 coordinate 7,007,805, forward strand.
GGATGCCCGCGATGTCGATGTATCGCGACCGGTACTCCAGCCGTTCGGGCGCGGTGTCCAGCCCGGTGTAGGTGCTGCGCGCCGTCTCGCCTCCGCCCACCCGGAAGTCGTGTTCGTAGGAGGCCTCGCTGCCGGGGAGCCGAAACCACCGCCGCCTGATCGCGGTGTCGGCAAACGCGGTGAAGACCTCGCCCGGTGGTACGTCGAGGTGCCGCGAGATCGTGAAGGTGTCGTGCCGGACCATGCTGTCCTCCCGCTGTCACGACCACGAAGGGGTGGCCGCACGTCAGTTACGATCAGTAAGAAACGTGCGCCCAAGGGTTTTAGTCCGGCTCTCCGATACGCACTTAAAAGTCAGCTACTGACGCATGAGGAACAAAGCCATGACGCACTTGCGTGGTGCCGAACTCGCGCAGCGCGGGGTCGCGCCGGACTGCGTCCAGACGATCGAGCTCGTCCGCGACGTGCTGGCGCGGGTGGGCGACAAGTGGACGCTGCTGACCATTACGGTCCTGGCGTCCGGCCCGCTGCGCTTCACCGCGCTGCACGAGCAGGTCGCCGGCATCTCCCAGCGGATGCTCAGCCAGACACTGCGCGCCCTCACCCGCGACGGGTTGGTGACCAGGACCGCGTACCCGGAAGTACCTCCGAGGGTTGAATATGCCCTGACACCGCTCGGCCGCTCACTGAGCGAGGCCGTGGACGGACTCGTGCACTGGGTTCGTAGCCACCAGGGCGACATCGTCCGTAACCGCGACGATTTCGACCAGACACCGGCCGCGAAGACAACCGCCTCGCCCCACGCATAGCCGCGACCTGTCATTCGCGACCGCCGCATCGCGAATCCAGTCGACCGTTCTCCCGTACCGGCCGCAGTCGGCCGCTCGGCGTTGACCGGTGAGCGACACCGACGCGATCCACTCGATCGGCGGCACGCCGCCGACCCTTCGCGCGTTGGTGGTAAGCGCCGCTCGGGCGTGCTCGGACAGGCAGCCAGCCTCTCGTTCGCATCGAGGGGGTCAGGGGTTCAAATCCCCTCAGCTCCACCAGCACGACGTACTACCTGGGGAAACCCGCCGACCAAGATCGGCGGGCACAGATCCGGCACAAATCAGCGAGAATTCGAGGCCTTCGGGCCTCGTTTTCGTTTGGCGCTCGCGTCGCGCAGGGCCCTGCTGATGATGTTGCGGCGGGGGTCCTTCTTCGGCCACCAGTGGACGTAGGTTTCCAGCGTGATCCGCAGGCTGGAGTGCCGCAGCGCGTTCTGCACGTCGGTGGGATCGGCACCCGAGGTGATCAGGCGGGTGGCGAAGTAGTGCCGCAGAGAGTGGAAGGTGCCCTCATCGGGCCAACCGGCCGCGTCGCGTCAGGTCCGCCGCGAGGGTGACACTGAGCGCCTAGGCGCACTCACATGCCCGAGAACAGCGCATCGTCGGCTGCAAGCGCATTCCGCCCATCATCGTGGCGGAGTCAGACATCAAGCCCAGCCGCACGATCAGTCGTCCAGTTCGACAGTCGCATTGTCCTCGATCTGCACTACGTCGGGGTCCCGGCGCAGAGTTCGAACCTGAGCGTCAGTCATGTCGGCGGAGAAGCTGTTGATGAAGTCGAACACTCTGCTCGGGGAGACCCCGGCTCGCGCGGCGACGGTGAGCGGATCACCGCTGCAACGAACGAGGACTATGTACTCACCATCGACGCGCCGTTCCTGTGGAGCACGGAAATGCGGTGCAAGCCGTTCGGGGTCGGGCTCGACGCGATCGATGTCGGAGTCTTCGGAAAGTGCCGGAACCCCGGCCCTCGGCGACTGTTCCAACTGCAGGCCGGTGAGCCTGGCGCCGAATCCCCAAGAGGCGCCGATGCGGTACAAGCTGTTGGGCGAAAGCTGGTGCCGACTGAGTATTTGATAGGGATCGGTTCCCGGCTTGACGATGACGAGGTAGTCGTTCCCAGCGGAGCGCCTCGCATATAGCGCCTCCAACGAGTGCGGCTCGGGTTCTGACTCGTTCTCGATGGCGTTCAGCATGGCGGTGGGGTCGTAGCCGCGCTCGCGCGCCTTGATGACGAGATGCGCCGGAGGGCGGCGGCGCAGCTGCGCGTACGCGAACGTCCCCCTCGACTTGTGCATGTCTTCGAGGCTCAATTCGTCCAACGGGTGCCAGGGCTGATAGGCGTTGGGATATTCGGCCCGCAACGAGTCATGGTCTGCCGGCAGATCCTGCACCGCGACCCTGATCGAACGCACCGAGCGCGTCGGAAGACTCGCCGACCCGCCAGCCGGATCACGGACGAAGACGAAGTCCGGTGTCATTGTCACGAAATGGGCCGGGTACGACCGAACCTCGCCATCTTCCTGCTCGATCTCCACGATGTACGGCAGATACACCGTCGGATCCGGCCACTCCGTCATCAGTGCCTCCCCTGTGAACCCCATTTCGACCGGTTGGCGGTGGTGGTCACCGACCGCTCCGCTTCATCAGGAAGCCCATCACGGCGGATTTCGAGCGAATCTTTCAGCGGTCTGCCGCACGGACTTACCCGATGACGTGATGATGCCACGCAGGCGCCCTCATGCCGCGATGCGCGCCCCTGTCGCGGACCGTGAGGGCCTGCACGAGATCAGCGCAGGGGACGTCGAGGCGGCGTCAGGGCTGCACCGTTTGCTGGGCGAACACGCTGACGCCGCCCGGCACGGACCTCTCGACTCGACGCAGGAGCGGGCGTGGAGCCAGGTGTGGGCGAGCCGGCCGGATTACCGCCCGCCATCCAGCTCGCCAGGTCAGGTCCACCTCAGCCTGGCGAGTTCTGCCCGGAACTCCTTCAGGCTGAAAGTCCCGCCCTCGGCGGGCGTCAGCCTCAGCGAGTACGTCACGTCCCCGACCTCCCACTGCACCTGCCAGGAGCGTTCCGGCCTGCCGGTGATGGTGCCCTCGCGTGAGCCGATGGAGACGGTGCCGACGGCTGCCGAGGATTCCCCTCCGACCGTGCGGCCCGCACCCGTGAACAGTGTCGAGCCGTTCGGGCCGTTGTAGCCCTGACACAAGCCCTCGTCGCATTGACTCGAATGTGGACTCCATCTCTTGTCGGAGGCCAGGTCCGGCAGCTCGCGTTCGGAGAAGGTCGGTGGTGGCAGCGCACTGGCGGCGTCGCGGAGGACCCGATCGCCGAGGGGCTTCTGAAGCGACACGACGAGGGGCATCCGGATGCCGCTGGTCGAGCAGTCGTTGGCGTCGATGATGCGACCGTTGACCGCGACGACGACCTGGGTGTCCGTCTGCTCGGTGACCGTGGCCTGTGGTTGCACGACATCCTTGCAGCGCATGTCGCCGGGGCTGGCGTACACGGTGATGGTGGTGTCGTTGCGGGCGACCAGCGCCGCATTCCAGCCGATGGCCGACGTCACTGGCGGCGCTGCGGCCGGCGCCGTGTTCGCGGCCGGGGGTTGGGTCGTGGCCTGGTCGGGCACGCGGCGGCTGAGGAGGATGCCGCCAACGAGCGCGAGGGCGACGGTGACGCCCACCGCCGTGCCAACGACCCTCCGGTGATGGTCGACGTGATGCTCGCTGCCATTGCTCTTGGCGGGCCGTTCGTCGGTCTGCACAGCTTCCGTCCCCCCTGCCGCGACACGCGGAAACGGATCGTACGTGAGCATCCGCTGCTCCCGGGTCCCCTCGGATCGGCAGGTGGTCGACCACCCCTACTGTCGGGCCGCGCGCAACGGGTCGATGGTCATCAGCACAACCGTAGCGAAGAAGGTGGCTGCGAAACGGTTAGCATCCGGACCTCTACGTGAGGAGCCCAGATGACTTCGGTGGCCCAGACCCGGTTCGGCATCGTCGGCAGTGGCTGGCGGGGTGAGTTCTTCCTGCGGCTGGCTCGACTGCTGCCCGATCGGATGCGGGTGACCGGGGTGGTGACGCGTACCGAATCGCGTGGTGCCGAGGTGGCGGCCGAGTGGGGCGTGCCGACCTTCCGCACGGCGGCCGAACTGCTGGCCCACGAGCGACCGGACTTCGTCATCGTGTCGGTGCCCTGGCCGGTGACTCCCGACGTGACCCGCGAGTTGGTCGCGGCCGGCGTACCGGTGCTCGCCGAGACGCCGCCCGCCCCCGACGTGGCCGGGCTGCGCTCGCTCTGGGCGGACGTCGGCCGCAGCGGTCTGGTGCAGGTCGCCGAGCAGTACCTGCTGATGCCGGGGCACGCGGCCCGCCTGGCGGTGGTCCGTGCCGGGGTGCTCGGCGAGCCGACGTCGGTGCAGATCTCCTCCACCCACCTGTACCACGCGGTGTCGCTGATCCGTGGCCTGCTCGGGGTTGGTCACGAGAGCGCCGAGGTCAGCGCGCGCGCCTTCGTCGCGCCGCTGGCCAACCCGCTGTCGCCGGCTGGCTGGAGCGGTGACGACACCCCGCAGCAGCTCTCCACGACCCTCGCGACAATCGACTTCGGCGGGCGGATGGGTTTGTACGACTTCACCGACAACCAGTGGTGGAACCCGCTGCGGACCCGCCGGTTGGTGGTGCGGGGTTCGCTCGGCGAGCTGGTGGACGACCGGGTCGTTCGCCTGGTCGACCCCACCACGCCGGTGGAGTCGTCGCTGAGCCGACGCCAGACCGGTCTCGACCTCAACCTCGAAGGGCTCGACCTGAAGCACATCAGCTTTGACGGCGACGTGGTCTATCGCAACCCGTTCGTCGGCAGTGGGATGTCCGACGACGACATCGCGGTGGCCGACATCGTGGCCCGCACCGGTGCGTGGGCGCGGGAGGAGGGCCCGGCCCCGTATCCCCTCGCCGAAGCCTGCCAGGACCACCTGATCAGTCTCGCCATCGAAGAATCCGTACGCACCGGCCGGCCGGTCGTCACCGACGCCGAGGCGTGGGCGGGGTAGACGCGCGTCTGTCTCGTCCCCGACACACCGCAACCGTGAAGCCCATCCAACTGTGCAACCGGTATCAATCACCGCCCGGAAGCGCCCGGGCCCATCACGGGGAGCAAGGATGAATCGAAGCACTCGACGCAGGATGCTCGCAGCCACCGCCACCGGTCTGCTGGCCACCTCTCTCGGCGTCCGCAACGTCCTCGCCGACCGGGTGACCCCGGTGCGCTGGACCGGCTGCTGACCCACCGACTCGCGACAGCGTGAGGCCGACCCGTCGGGGTCGGCCTCACGTCGTGTCAGCGCGTCACGGCTTCCAGGAGCCGGCGGTCTCGAACCTGTGCTGGTACTCCAGCACCCCGGACGTGTCGGGTACGTCGAACACCACGCTGCCGGTGCGCCTGGTGCCGGCGGTCAGGTCGTCGGCGGGGGGCATCGGTTTGCCGCATCCGGAGAAGGCCCCGGCGATCGCGTTGGCCTCGGTGCCGTCGGCGGCCACCCACTCGAAGAAGAGCGGGTTCGCCGAAGCGGTGCCCTTGGTGACGGTCAGTGTCACGTCGGCGATCACGTACATGCCCTCGTCGGGCTTGAGGCCGTAGGGAGCGCACGGCTTGGTGGCGGTGCTGAACTTCGTCACGGTGATCTCGATGGTGCCGCCGTCACCATCGATGACCAGGGTGTCTCCGGGTGCCATGTTGCGAGTGTCGCCGCTGGCCGTCGACGAGGGAGCTTTGGCCGACGGCTGCGCCGTGCCCCGGGTCGCCGCGGGGGTGGGACGTGCCTCGGTCACCTTGTCCGCGGCCCGGTTGGCGCCGAAGACGACCGCCACGATGGCGCCGGCGCAGCTGAGGAGGGTGAGGACGGCCGCGGTGATGGCGACGGCCACGACTGTCCTCTTGGAGCCCTGCGTCGGTGCCGCCGGCGGTGCGAGGAGTGGATGACCCGGCCCGCCGATTGCCGGGTGACCTCCGCCAGCGCCGACGTACCCACCGCCGGCCGTCGGGTACGCGGTGCCCGAGAACGGCGGCTGCGACGCGCTCCCCGCCGCGGACCACGGGCTGGGCGGCAATGGTGTCTGCGAAACCGTCGACTCGACAGTGGACTGCGGCTGTGCCGCGGGGGACGGCTGCGTCGGTGGCTCCGGGTTCGGGTGCTGGGGGTCCTGCGGCCCGGCGGGGGGCTGGGGGTGGGTCACCGTACTCCTTGACGCCTCGGTACGTGCGGTTCGGGAACCCGCCGACGCTACCGTGCGTGGCCGATCGCCCGGTCGCCGCGCCGGATTCCGTCCCACCGTCGGCGGCGACCCTCGCTTCGATCCGGTCAGCCTGGACGGTGCCCGGGAATCAGCCCAGCGGGAGCACTGCGGCGGTGCGGACCAGCCCGCCGGCGACCACGAACCGGCCGGCGATGGTTGTCGGCGGAGCCTCGACCGCCGCAGCGTCCACCCGGGCCGGTGCGATGCGGGCCGTGAACGTGCCGGCGTCCGGGTCGACGTCGAGCTGGGCGTCACGGAAGCCGAGCCACGTCCCGACCACCGGGTACCACACCTTGTAGACGGTCTCCTTGGCGCTGAACAGGACGACCGGCCAGGAGATGCCGCCGGGCAGCCGTGCGCAGAGGGCCTCCTCCTCGGGCAGCAGCACCATTCTGCGTACTCCCGGATCGACCTCGTGGTGCTGCTCGGCGTCCATTCCGACGGATCGGACATCGGTGGTGAGCGCCGTCGCGGCGGCGCAGTAGCCGGTGGTGTGGGTGATGGTGCCGACCACCCCGGCCGGCCAGACGGGCGCGCGGTCGGGGGCGGCCGGCACGGCTGTCGGTGGCAGGCCGAGACCGGTCATGGCCCGACGGGCGCAGGCCCTCCCAGCGGCGAAGTCCCGCCGACGGGTCTGCACGGCCCGCTCGCTCAGGCACGCCTGCTCGGCGGGGAGCAGTTCGCCGACCCAGTCGTCCGGCCCGGCCACGGCCACGGCGACTGTCGACGGCAGCAGGTCACGCATCGCGGCAGCCTACTGGTCGGTGGGAGCAGCGGCTCCTGTCAACCGTCAGATTTCCGACTCCCACGACGGGAGAAGGTACCGCAAAGATGTAACACCGGAGGGACGTGCAGCGCGCCCTCCCTGATGGCTCCGGGGGGACCACCATCAAGAACTGGTCGGGCAGGGCAGCCGCCAGTCCCGTGGACATCTGGAAGGACGTGCGATGACCGATGGTGCGGAACGGTCGGGGGTGCGGGTGGACGATCACGCCCCGAAGACCCCCTGCTGGAGCTGCGGCTCCTGCGGCGACGAGTGGCCGTGCGCGACGAAGCGCAGCCGGCTGCTGGCGGAGTACGGGAGTGACCGCGCGATGCTCAGCGTCTATCTGGGTTCCTGTCTCGCCGCCGCCACGGAGGATCTGCGCGCCGCGCCGGTGATGTCGCTCCAGAGTCGGTTCATCGGCTGGTTGCCACGCGGCTCCCGCCGAGGTTGAGCCGCTGGTGGCCCCACCTTCGGGCAGGGCCACCAGCGGGGCGGTTCAGCGACGCCGGGGCCGCCTGGTCACCGCGAAGCCGACGACGCCGGCCACCGCGGCGAGCACGCCGCCGATGGCGGTCCAGACCCACCGCGAGCCGAGATTCGGCAACCAGTCCGCCGGCGAGTCACCGTCGTCGCCAGCTTCCGGGTCCGCCACGGGTACGGCGTTGAGCACCGTGCCCGCCTTGGTGTTCGGCACCAGCGGCGCTGCCAACTCACCGTCGTCGGCCGAGGCGCCCCGGTCGGCGACCGTGCCGACCAGCAGGTCCACGTCGATCGGTGCGCCCAGATCCGGCTCGGGCAGATCGATCACGGAGAGCCTGATGACGTACGTGCCGGGCAGTGGATCGGCTGACCAGGGCTCCGCCCACGGTCGTACCTCGCGCAACGTGCAGCCCAGCGCCACGCTCGACGCCTTCGCGTCCACGGTCGGGGTCTGTGCCCCGGCGGTGCACGCCTGCCGCCGGCGCAGCCCGTCGAACACGTCGACCGTCCAGGTGGAGGCGCCGCTGCGCCCCTTCGGGAAGGTGACGGTGGCGGTGATCTCGTGCACCTGGCCGGCTTTCGCCGGGAACGCCCAGTAGAGGTGGTCGCCGATCGACGCGTCCACCCGTACCGGTTGCCCCGCGGCGATCGGGGTGGCGCTGAGGAACGACGTGCCGGCCCGGTTCACCGGCGTGGCGCCCGGGGAGGGGCTCGGGGCGGCGACGGCCGAGGCGGGGAGCAGCGCGGCCCCGCCGGCGGCGAGCAGCGCCGCCAGCGATCGGTTCAGGGCGGTACGCATCAGTTCTCCCTCCAGGTGGCGACCCACCAGCGGGTGAGCAGCCCGGCGATCAGGCCGGTGAGCAGCCCGGCGACGGTGAGCAGGGCGAGCAGCACCCAGCCTCGACCGAGGTCCGGGCCGTCCGGTGCCGGTGCGGCGGCGACCACGTCGATGGTCAACTCCACGGGCATGCCCGGGGTGGCCGCGGTGCCGGGGCGCGGGGCGAACGAGTTGCTCACCACCAGGCAGACGGTGGTGGGTTCGACGACCGGCGCGGAACTCTCCTCGGCCTTCGCGGCATTCTCGTCGTCGGCGCTGGCCGACCAGCGCAGCCCGGCGGAGAGCACATCGGCCCGTCCGCTGCCGGCGTCAGCGCCGCGAACCAGTTCCCGGCCGTCCGCTGCGGTGGCCCTCAGCAGGACCCCGTAGTCCCGGTTCACTCCTCGGTCCAGCGCCATGCTCACCGACGCGCGCAGCTCCTGCCCGGGGCGTACCGGCACCCGGTAGTAGCGGTGCTCGGAGAAGGCCTCCCGGTCGGCGTAGACGCCGGGGGCGAGCAGCGGCGCCGAGTCGCAGACGTTCGTGCCGCCGACCACCGTCGGGGCGCGGGTGTTCGTGTCGCCGGCCCGCTCGACGAGCTGTTTGATCCGTCCGGTCAGCTCCTCGGCGCTCTGTGCGGCGGTGTAGGTGCCGCCGGTCGCGCTGGCGATGCAGAGCAGCTGCTTTCGGACCTTCTCGTCGGGGGCCAGACCGAGGGTGTCGACGACCAGGCTGGTGCCCTGGGCGGCCAGCTCCCGGGCCACCTCGCACGGGTCCGGCGGGGCGCAGGTGTCCTCGCCGTCGGTGATCAGCACGATCCGTCGGGTGGTGGCCCCTCGGCCCAGGTCCTCCGCGGCGGAGCGCAGTGCGAGGCCGACCGGTGTGAATCCGGTCGGCCGCAGCGTCGCCACGGCAGCTTTGGCCGCGGACCGGTCCACCGGGCCGACCGGCACGATCTGCTGAGTGTCCTGGCAGCCGACCTTCTTGTCCTTGCCGCGGTAGGTCGCGCCGAGCACCCGGATGCCGAGCTGGGTCTCCGCCGGCAGCGCGTCGACGACCTCGTTGAAGGCCTGCTGGGCAACGGAGATCCGGCTGCGCCCGTCGATGTCGGCGGCGCGCATCGAGCCACTGACGTCGAGCACCAGCTCGACCCGGGGTGGCTCGGGCACCGGCTCCTCGTCGGCCTGCGCCGGGGCGGGCCCGGCCAGTGCGGTGGTCGCCAGCAGCCCGAGAAGGACCGCCGTCGATCGTCTGAAGTTGATCACGGCCCGCAGTGTAGTGAGATCCACTTTGGATGATCGTCTGGGTGGGCGTGGATCGGACCCCGGTGCCTCCGGCCAGGTCGATGACCACCTCCGACCTTGCTTTTCCGCGCTCTGGGTCCACGCCAGGTCACCCTCGGTCAACTGCAGGCGGGTACGAGTCGGCCCGGCCACCATCCGTCGGAAATCTGACCCAAGTTGACCCGTTGTGCCGGTGGTGCGCGGTGGTTAAGCTCTTCATGCGCGCCCCAATCGCCCGCTTCCCCCGTGGCAGGCGATCGGGGCGCGCGTCTTTGTCGAAAGGCCCCGCAAGGTCACAGTGCCCGCAGGGGTCGCAGTGCCCGCAGGGTCACAGAAGGGCCCGCACGCTTCGGCGTGCGGGCCCTTCTCCGTCGCGCTGTGCGGCGCGTCGCCTGTCGGTGCTTATATCCACCGACCGTCGAGCCACATCCGGGACAGCCAGTCCGAGTACGGAATCACCTTGCCGACGAAGATCGGATAGAAGTACGCGAAGCAGAGCCCCACCAGCAGCACGTACGCCCCGGCCGCGATGCTGCCCACCAGTCGACGTTCGTAGCTCGGGTCGCCGGGCACCAGCGGTGCCACCTCACCCACGTCACCCCCGGCGGGCGCGATCAGCGCGCCGAGCACGTACACCACGGCAAGCACCAGGAACGGCAGCGCTGGCGCGGCGTAGAACGAGAACATCGTGCGGCCGTCGAGAGCGAACCAGAACCAGGGCAGCAGCCCGGCCGCCACGGTCAGCAGGATCGCGCCGGCCCGCCAGTCGCGGCGGGCCAGACCCAGCCAGGCCAGCGCCGCCAGGGCGGGCAGGAACGACCACCAGAGCAGTGGGGTGCCGAGCAGCAGGATCTCGGAGGCGCAGGTCGGTGCGCCGCAGGCGCCGTCACCGGACCAGTGGAACGCCACCGGCCGGCCGAGCAGCAGCCACTGCCACGGCCACGACTGGTATTTGTGCGCGTCGTCGAGCTGGGCGTGGAAGCCGTACGCCGCCCGGTGGTATTCGAAGAGGTTGATCAGGGGCCCGATCACCGGGCGGTCGCTGAGCGGGGCGCTCGGGTAGGCCGACGCGAGCCGGTAGTAGCCGTCGTCGGTGAGCAGCCAGCCCGACCAGGTGGCGACATAGGTGGCCAGCATGAGCACACCGGCGAGGACCAGCCAGGGCAGCTCGTCGAGCACTGTGTCCCGCCAGGGCCGGCGGACCCCCGCCGAGCGGCGGACGCCGACCTCCCAGAGGATCACCAGCAGCGCGAAGACCGGTACGAAATACAGAGCGCTCCACTTGACCGCGCAGGCGCAGCCGATCAACACCCCGGCTGCCAGCCGCCACCACGGCCAGGTGCGCCAACCGGTCGGCGGCCGGCCGGCACGGCCCGGTTGGCTCGGGTCGAGCCCGTCGTCCAGGGCCCGCGCCCAGCGCCTGCGGCGGGCATCCCGATCGAGCACCAACGCGCCGAACGCGGCCAGCACGAAGAAGAGCAGGAAGATGTCGAGCAGCGCAGCGCGGGACAGCACCAGGTGGAAGCCGTCCAGGGCGAGCAGCAGGCCGGCTGCGCAGCCGAGCACCGTCGAGCGGAACATCCGCCGACCGATGCGGACCAGCAGCAACACCGACAGGGTGCCGATCACGGCCGCCGAGAACCGCCAGCCGAACTCCGGCGCGGTGGTCATCAGGTGCCCGGGGACGGAGACCTTCGAATCCGCGTCCTGGTAGCCGAAGGCCCACTCGCCGAGGCCGATCAGCCACTTGCCCAGCGGCGGGTGCACGACGTACGACGGGACGTTGTCCTTGTAGTTCCACTCGACGCCGCGGGAGATCAGCCCGTAGCCGTCCTTGGCGTAGTAGGTCTCGTCGAAGATCTTGCCCTTCGGGCTGGACAGCCCGACGAAGCGCAGGATCGCCGCGATGGTCACCACCACCGCCGTGGCCAGCCAGGAGAACCGGTCCACCTGGCTGTCGACGGTGGCGAACCTTCGCCGGAGCGCGGCGGACGCGCCACCGCCACCGGCACTCGGTGCCGCCGGCTCCTGGTTGGGGCTGGGCTCGCCCGTCACCTCGACCATCTTGGCAGGCTCGGCGCTCGGGCTCTGCGCTGTCGACGCACTCGTCACCCGGCGATCGTAGGCTGCCAAGGTGTCCTGTGGCGCCCGTCGTCCCTGATACCGGTATTCGCTGTCGATGAAGGAGACGAATTCGTGGGTGAAAAGTCCGAAGCTGGGCGCCTGATCCTGCTCGGTGCCCCGCTCGGCAACCCCGCCGACGCCTCGGCCCGGCTCCGGGAGGTGCTGAGCACCGCCGACGTGGTCGCGGCCGAGGACACTCGCCGGCTGACCCGGCTGGCCCGCGACCTCGACATCACAGTCGGCGGCCGGATCGTCTCCTACTTCGAGGGCAACGAGGAGCGGCGAACCCCCGAGCTGGTCGAGGTCATCCTGAGCGGATACGTGGTGGCACTGGTCACCGACGGGGGGATGCCGAGCGTCTCCGACCCCGGCTACCGGCTGGTCCGGGCCGCACTGGACGTCGGGGCGCCGGTCACCGTCGCCCCCGGGCCCAGCGCGGTCACCACCGCGCTGGCGGTCTCCGGGTTGCCCTGTGACCGGTTCTGCTTCGAGGGCTTCCTGCCCCGCACCCCCGGCGCCCGGCGAACCCGCCTGCGCGCGCTCGCCGCCGAGGAACGGACGCTGGTCTTCTTCGAGGCCCCGCACCGGATCGGTGCGGCTCTCACCGACCTCGCCGACACGTTCGGCGCGGACCGGCCAGCCGCACTCTGCCGGGAGCTCACCAAGACCTACGAGGAGGTGCTCCGCCGTCCCCTCGGCGAGCTGGCCCGGTGGGCCGCCGAGGGAGACCCGCGCGGCGAGATCACTCTGGTGGTGGCTGGTGCGCCGGTGATCGCCCCGGAACGCCCCGACGACGACACCCTGCGCGCGGCCGTCGCCGAGCGGGAGGCCGCCGGCCGGTCCCGCCGGGACGCCATCACCGACGTCGCCACCGAGTACGCGCTGCGCCGGCGCGACGTCTACACCATCGTGCACAGCTGACCCGGGCGCCCGGCCGTGCCGGGGTTCACCGGGTGACGCGCTCACCAGGCGAAGGCCAGGAAGCCGACGGTGATCAGCACGGGGCCGGCGACGGCCGCTGTCACGGCCCAGCGACGGTGCCGACGGCCGGGCAGCCGGGCCGACCCGGTCCACCGGACGATGCCGGCCGTGCAGGCCAGCACCACCAGCAGACCGGGCAGCCAGAGCAGGTGCCGGCCCACGCCGGTGTCCGCGTACGCGGTGCCGGCGTCCGGGCCCGTCATCCGTGCCGGCACCGGTGTACCGCTCGCGTTCTCCCCGGCGGGTACGCCGCTGACCCGTACGCCGTGCGCGATGAACCGCCCGTCGTCGGCCGTGAACGTCCCCCGACACCGTTGGGTGAGCCCGTCACCGGTGCAGCCGTCGAGCACCACAGTGCCCACCCGGGCGTGCCCGACGGCGAGCCAGAACGGGCCGGCGCTGACCCAGGCGAAGAAGGCCGCCACCAGGCTCAGCGTCACCAGCGCGGCCAGCCCGGGCAGAGGATCGGGCGGTGGGGCCGTACGGCTCGGTGCGCGGCGGCCCACCGGGCGGAAGCCGCGGTCCCCCGACGGCGCCGGGTCCTCCCGCACCGGGGTGCCGTCCCAGTGCACCTCCTCGATCGGCGCCCAGAAGGCAGCGACGTCGTCCGGCGTGTCACCGTCGGACCGGCCCTCCCGTTGCAGGCGGCTCTGCTGGCGGACGGGCACTCGACGTGGCACCGCGTCCACCGGCGCGCCGGTGGTGGGTTCCATCTCGACGGCCTCCGTGGCGGCGGGTGCCGAGCCGACCGGGGGGCCTGATGAGCCGGGTCGGGCCGGGCTCGGTGCGGGTGCCGCCGGGGTCGGCCGGGCCGGCGTGGGTACCGGCGCGCCCGGCGTGGGCCGGGCCGGGGTGGCGGTGCGCTCCGCAGCCTCCTCCCGCCCCGATGTGACCGCCTGCCCCGACGGCCTGGCCTGCTGCTCCTCGGGCCGGTCGGCGCCGGGCCGCGGGGCGGGGCTCGGTCGCGGGCTGGGACTGGGGCGCGACGCGGAACCCGCGTCGGCTCCGGGCACCAACCGGGGCTGGGGTGCTACCCCGGCACTCCGGGGCGAGGCGGGGTCGGGGCCAGGGTCGTCGCCGACCGTCGGGCCGGTGCGAGGGTCCTCGTGGTCCCGTGCCGCTCGTCTGCCAGTCACGACGTTCATTGCACACCGGTCCGGGAGGCGGAACGGGCAGCTCGACCGCGTGTCGGCGACAAATCGGACCAATGGTGGAGGTGGTCCGGCCGGTCCGCCGGCCCGGCACCCCCCATTGGTTCGCGGTCGCCCCTGGCGGGTCACTAGGCTTGCTGCTCATGAGTCACGTTCTCGCGGCAGTGGCCTGGCCGTACGCCAACGGCCCCCGCCACATCGGCCACGTCTCCGGTTTCGGCGTTCCCTCCGACGTCTTCGCCCGGTACATGCGGATGGCCGGCCACGACGTGCTCATGGTCTCCGGCACCGACGAGCACGGCACCCCGATCCAGGTGCAGGCCGACGCCGACGGGGTGACCCCGCGCGAGCTGGCCGACCGGTACAACAGGGTGATCGTCGAGGACCTGCACGGCCTGGGTCTCTCCTACGACCTGTTCACCCGCACCACCACCCGTAACCACTACGCGGTGGTGCAGGAGTTGTTCGAGGGGATGTACCGCAACGGCTACATCGTGCCGAAGACCACCATGGGCGCGATCTCCCCGTCCACCGGCCGCACCCTGCCCGACCGTTACATCGAGGGCACCTGCCCGATCTGCGGGTACGACAGCGCCCGGGGCGACCAGTGCGACAACTGCGGCAACCAGCTCGACCCGATTGACCTGATCGACCCGAAGTCACGGATCAACGGGGAGACCCCGAAGTTCGTCGAGACCGAACACTTCTTCCTGGACCTGCCCGCGCTGGCCGAGGTGCTGCGGCAGTGGCTGGACACCCGGGAGGGGTGGCGGCCCAACGTGCTGCGGTTCTCCCGCAACCTGCTCGACGACCTCCAGCCCCGGGCGATCACCCGTGACCTGGAGTGGGGCGTTCCGATCCCGCTGGACGGCTGGCGGGACCGGCCGGACAAGCGGATCTACGTCTGGTTCGACGCGGTGATCGGCTACCTGTCCGCCTCGATCGAGTGGGCCCGCCGCTCCGGCGACCCGGAGGCGTGGCGGCAGTACTGGTCCGCCGACGGTGCCGGTAAGGACTCCCAGTCCTACTACTTCATGGGCAAGGACAACATCGTCTTCCACTCGGTCATCTGGCCGGCGCTGCTCTCCGGATACTCCGGCGAGGGCTCCCGCGACGGTGCGCCGGGCGAGCTGGGTCGGCTCAACCTGCCCACCGAGGTGGTGTCGAGCGAATACCTGACCATGGAGGGGCGCAAGTTCTCCTCGTCGCGCAAGGTGGTCATCTACGTTCGTGACTTCCTGGAGCGCTACGACGCCGACGCGCTGCGATACTTCATCGCCGCCGCCGGCCCGGAGAGCAACGACACCGACTTCACCTGGGCCGAGTTCCTCCGCCGCAACAACGACGAGCTGGTCGCCGGCTGGGGCAACCTGGTCAACCGGTGCGTCTCGATGGCGGCGAAGAACTTCGGCGAGATCCCGCCGGTCGACCCGGCCGGGCTCACCGAGGCCGACGAGGCGCTGCTCGCGACCTCTCGGGCCGGCTTCGCCACAGTGGGCGACCTGATCGGCCGGCACCGGCAGAAGCAGGCCATCGGTGAGGCCATGAGGGTGGTCGCCGAGGCCAACAGATACCTCTCCGAGCAGGCCCCGTGGAAGCTCAAGGGCGAGGCGGAGAAGCCCCGGATGGGCACCATCCTGCACGTCGCCCTCCAGGTGATCAGCGACGCGAACACGCTGCTCACCCCGTTCCTGCCGCACTCGGCTCAGCAGGTGCACGAGCTGCTCGGCGGCACCGGTGTGCACGCCCCGATGCCCGTCATCGAGCAGGTCGACGACCTGGACGGCGGGCCGTCGTACCCGGTGCTCACCGGGGACTACACCGTCGGCGCGCGCTGGGAGTCGGTGTCGATCGAGGCGGGCCGGCCGCTGGCAGCGCCGAAGCCGGTGTTCCGCAAGCTCGACCCGTCGATCGTCGACGAGGAGCTGGCCCGACTGGCCGACTGAGCGCACGACGCCCCCCGGCGGCAGGGCATCCGGCCGCCGGGGGACGTCACATCACGTACCGGGTGTCCATCACCTGGTCGTCGCTCACCTCGGCGCCCGGTGCCCAGGTCTCGTAGATGCCGCGGTCGTGACACTGCGCGCCGGTGGCGACCACGGTGTCCGGGTCCGGGAAGCGCAGCCGCAGCCGCAGCCAGCCGGCTTCCTCGCGCAGCACCAGGCACGGCACGCCCCGCCACTGGGCGAACCGGAGCCGTCGGGCCACCGCGTCCACCGGGTAGCGGGCCGCCCGGGTCATCGCCAACACCCGGAACCCGCCGGGCAGGTCGGCCACCGCCTCGTACTCGGTGTCGCCGTAGAGGCCCACCAACTGTGTGGAGCGCAGAGCGTCGCCGGTCGGCACGTACTCCTGGTCGGGGGAGAGGCCCGGCACCGCGGCGAGCAGGTGCCGCCACTGCGGACCCACCATCCGCAGCCAACCGCGCTGCTCCGCCTGGTACGTGTAGAGCACGACCTCCACCCCCTCGGCGGGGTAGGCGAGCAGGGTGGCGTTCGCCGGCATCGGCAGGTCGGCGAAGTCCCGGGTGATGAACTCGGGGATGAGCTGACCGTTGCTCGGCACGAAGCCGGTGCCCAGCACCGGTGGGCCCAGCCGGTCCCGGGCGGCCAGCGCGGTCAGACCGCGGTGCGTCTCGCCGACCGGCACGTCGTAGTCGCCCGGGTCCGCGGCCCGCCAACGCAGCGCGTACGCGACGTCCGAGCCTTCCCGCCCGGCGTCACCGTCGGTGCGCAGCACCGTGGTCGCGGTCGGCGTACGCAGGTGCGCCACGTCGTGCTCGCGGAAGCAGAAGCCGTGCGGCAGCCAGCCCCGCACGTACCCGGCGAGCTGCCGGGCGGAGAGCACCTTCACCATCCGGGTGCCCCTCCGCACCACCGCCGAGGCACGCACCGCGGTCAGGACGGGGTCGCCCGCCGCGGACGGCTGCTGGCTGAGCTGGTGTACGTGCGTCCAACCGCGTTCCCGGTGCGCCGGCATCATCAGCGGCGTCTCCGGCTCCTCGGCCGGCTCGACCGCCCCGTGCACCGCGCTCGCCTCGGTGACGTGCACGAACCGGCGCCACGGCAGGGCGCTGCCCGGTCGGGGCGCCCGCTCGAAGCCGGCCACCTCCTCGGCGCTGAACAGCTCGTACGCGGCGCCCCGGGCGATCTCCTCGGCCGGGTACACGCCGCCGCCGAACGCCACGCGCAGCCCGGTACGTTCGCCGGCCGCGCCGCTCGCGTGAGGTGTGACGCTCACGCCACGGCCTCGCTCCGCTCGGCAGCGGCATGAGACGCCACGCTGCTGTGCCTCAGGGTTCGCTCGCTGCGCTCGCTCACGTCGCCGCCTCGCTGCGCTCGGCAGCGGCGTGAGACGCCTCGCTGCTGTGCCTCAGGGTTCGCTCGCTGCGCTCGCTCACCCGGCGACGGTAGAGTCGCGCGGCGTAGTCGAGGTGAACGTCGGGTGGCGGGCAGATGGCCAGGCCCGGTGTGTGATGCTGTCGCTGATGAGCGAGCCCACTGAATCCCGCCGAGAGCGTGCCGCCCGGCGGGCCGGAGAGTTTCCGCCCGCCCCCGAGCCGCTGCCCCGGCCGGTGCTGGACAGCCACACCCACCTGGACATCACCGTCAGCGAGGCCGGCGTGCCCGGCGGCGGGCCATCCGACGACCCGGTGGGCACGGCGATCGCGCTGGCCACCAAGGTCGGCGTGGACCGGCTGGTCCAGGTGGGCGTGGACGTCGCCTCCTCACGGTGGGGCGCGGACGCCGCCGACCGGTACCCCGCGGTGCTGGCCACCGTCGCGCTGCACCCCAACGAGGCGCCCCGCCTCACCGACCTCGACGAGGCGCTGCGGCAGATCGAGTCGCTGGCCGCCCGCGACCGGGTCCGGGGGATCGGCGAGACCGGGATGGACTTCTTCCGGACCGGCGACGACGGGCGTGCTGCGCAGGAGCACAGCTTCCGGGCGCACATCGCCATCGCCAAGCGGTACGGCAAGGCGCTGGTCATCCACGACCGGGACGCGCACGCGGACGTGCTGCGGATCCTCGACGACGAGGGCGCTCCCGACCGGGTGGTGCTGCACTGCTTCTCCGGTGACGCCGACTTCGCCCGCGAGTGCGTCCGCCGGGGCTACCTGCTCAGCTTCGCCGGCACCGTCACCTTCGGCAGCGCCACCGCGCTGCGCGAAGCCGCAGCACTCACCCCGGTCGACCAGATCCTGGTGGAGACCGACGCCCCGTACCTCACCCCGACGCCGCACCGCGGCCGGCCGAACGCCTCGTACCTGATCCCGCTGACCGTCCGCGCGCTCGCCGCGACCACCGGCAGTGACCTGGACGAGCTGTGCGCGGCCATCTCCGCCACCGGCGACCGTGCCTTCGGGCCGTGGTGAGCCCGGGCCGGCGGTCGGCCCCGACGTCGCCGCTACGCTGCCAGGCATGACCGGTCTCCTCGGCCCGGCGGAGATCCGGGAACTCGCCGCCCGGCTGGGCGTCGCGCCCACCAAGAAGCTGGGCCAGAACTTCGTGCACGACCCGAACACCGTGCGCCGGATCGTCACCGCCGCCGGGCTGACCCCCGACGACGTGGCCCTGGAGGTGGGCCCCGGCCTCGGCTCGCTGACCCTGGGGCTGCTGCCGGTCGCCGGGCACGTGCACGCCGTGGAGATCGACCCGGTGCTCGCCGGGGCGCTGCCGGAGACCGCCGCGCGGCACGCCGGGGCGGACGCCGACCGGCTCACCGTGCACCGCGCGGACGCCCTGCGCATCCACTCCGCCGAGCTGGCCGATCCACCGCCGACCGCGCTGGTCGCGAACCTGCCCTACAACGTGGCAGTGCCCGTGGTGCTGCACCTGCTCGCCGTGCTGCCCACCCTGCGGCACGGCCTGGTCATGGTGCAGAAGGAGGTCGCCGACCGGCTGGTCGCCGGTCCCGGCTCCAAGGTGTACGGCATTCCGTCGGTCAAGCTCGCCTGGTACGCCCACGCCCGGGGCGCCGGCAAGGTGCCTCCGAACGTGTTCTGGCCGGTGCCCAACGTCGACTCCGGTCTGGTCGCCTTCACCTGCCACGAACCGCCCCGAACCGACGTACCCCGGGAACGGGTTTTCGCCGTGGTCGACGCGGCGTTCGCGCAGCGGCGCAAGACGCTGCGCGCCGCGCTCGCGGGTTGGGCCGGTAGCGCGGACCGGGCCGCCGCCGCGCTCACCGCGGCCGGCGTCGACCCCGGCGCCCGGGGGGAGTCACTGACCGTCGAGCAGTTCGCCGCCATCGCCGCGTCGGCTCCGGTCGGTACGCCGGCCGCGAAGTAGGCTGACGCCCGTGCCCGCCGAGGACGCCGAGGAGCAGATTGTGGCCAACCCCTTCGACATCCGCCTGCGCGTACGGGACCTCACCCCGTGACCGAGGCCTGGCGACCGGACGGCGAGGACGAGCGACGCGGGTCCGTCGGGCCGGTGAAGGTCCGGGTGCCCGCGAAGGTCAATCTGCACCTCGGGGTGGGCCCGTTGCGCCGCGACGGCTACCACGAGCTCAACACGATCTACCACGCCATCTCGATCTACGACGAGCTGACGGCCCGTCGGGGTGACACCCTCGCCCTGACCATGGAGGGTGAGGGCACCGGCGAGCTGGCCCTGGACGACACCAACCTGGTGATCCGCGCGGCGCACGCCCTCGCCGGGTACGCGGGCGTGCTGCCACACGCCCGGCTGCACCTGCGCAAGCAGATCCCGCTCGCCGGTGGGCTGGCCGGCGGCAGCGCCGACGCCGCCGCCGCTCTGGTGGCCTGCGACGCGCTCTGGGGCACCGGGCTGTCCCGCGACGAGCTGGCCGGGATCGCCGCCGACCTCGGCTCCGACGTGCCATTCCTGATCTACGGTGGCACCGCGTTGGGCACCGGCCGGGGCGAGGCGATCAGCCCCGTGCTGGCCCGCCCGACCTCCTGGCACTGGGTGGTGGCGATCGCCGACGGGGGCCTCTCCACTCCGGCCGCGTACCGCGAGTTGGACCGGCTGCGCGACTCCGGCGCCGCCGGCACCCCACTGGGCTCCACCGACGCGTTGCTGGGCGCGCTGCGTCAGCGCGACCCCCGGGTGCTCGCCCGGACGCTCGGCAACGATCTTCAGGACGCCGCGCTGGCCATGCGCCCGGCGCTGGCCGACACCCTCAAGGCCGGCGAGGCGGCCGGCGCGCTCACCGGGATCGTCTCCGGCTCCGGCCCGACCTGTGTGTTCCTCACCGCCGACGCGGCCGACGCGGAGCGGATCGCCGCCGAGCTGAACGCCGCTGGTGTGTGCCGGGAGGCGCGGGTCGCGCACGGCCCGGTCGTCGGCGCCCGCGTCGGCTGACGGGTCGTCCCACCCGGCCTGCGGGCGCGCGGCGCGGGTGTCCGGGGCGTCCGCGTACCCTTGAGACAGGCGTCCAGGTGCCCGCCGGCACCGGGACGCCTTGATCATGAAGGGTGGAACGTGGCGAACATCGTCAATCTGGACCGGGTGTCCAAGGGGTACGGCGCCGCCGGGCGGCTGCTCACGGACGTCTCGCTCGGTCTGGACGACGCCGACCGGATCGGCGTGGTCGGCCTCAACGGCGCCGGCAAGTCCACCCTGCTGCGGCTGCTCACCAAGCAGGAGGACCCCGACGACGGCCGGGTGACCCACCGCCGCGACCTGCGCGCGCTCTGGCTGCCGCAGCAGCTCACGCTCGCCCCCGACGCCACCGTCCGGGACGTCGTGCTCGGCACCGCCTGGCTCAACGAGGGCATGGGCGCCGAGCACGAGTGGGCCGGCGACGCCGGCGTCCGCGGCATCCTCGACGGCCTCGGCATGCCGCACCTCGGCCTCGACCAGCCGGTCGGCCCGATGTCCGGTGGCGAACGCCGCCGGGTGGCGCTCGCCGCGCTGCTCGTCCGCGACTCCGACCTGCTCATCCTCGACGAGCCCACCAACCACCTCGACGTCGGCGGTGTCGACTGGCTGGCCCGGCACCTGGTCGGCCGCAAGGGCGCCCTGGTCGTGGTCACCCACGACCGGTGGTTCCTGGACGCGGTCTGCACCACCACCTGGGAGGTCGCCGACCAGACCGTTCGCGCCTACGAGGGCGGATTCGCCGCCTGGACCCTCGCCCGCGCCGAGCGCGAGCGCGTCGCCGCCGCCACCGAGGCCCGCCGGCAGAACCTGCTCCGCAAGGAGATCGCCTGGCTGCGCCGTGGCCCGCCGGCCCGGACGTCCAAGCCCCAGTTCCGCATCGACGCCGCGAACGCGTTGATCGCCGACGTGCCGCCGGCGCGGGACACCATGTCCCTGCAGCGCATGGCCACCTCGCGGCTCGGCAAGCAGGTGTACGACCTGGAGAACGTCGAGCTGCACGCTGGCCCCAAGGAGATCCTGCGCGACGTCACCTGGCTGGTCGGCCCCGGTGACCGGATCGCCATCCTCGGTGCCAACGGCGCCGGCAAGACCACGCTGTTGCGGATGCTCGCCGGCATCACCCGTCCCGACGGTGGCCGCCTCGGGACCGGCTCCACCGTGCGGCCCGCGTTCCTCTCCCAGGAGCTCACCGAGCTGCCCGGGCACCTGCGGGTGCTGGAAGCCGTCGAGGAGGTCGCCCGCCGGGTCCAGCTCGGTGACCGGGAGGTCTCCGCCGCGCAGCTCGCCGAGGTGTTCGGCTTCGACGACCGCCGACTCTGGACCCCGGTCAGTGACCTCTCCGGTGGGGAACGCCGCCGGTTGCAGATGCTGCGGCTGCTCGCCGGCGAGCCCAACGTGCTGCTCTTCGACGAGCCCACCAACGACCTCGACACCGACACCCTCGCCTCGCTGGAGGACCTGCTCGACTCGTGGCCTGGCACGATCATCGTGGCGAGCCACGACCGCTACCTGATCGAGCGGGTCACCGACACGGCGTACGGGATGTTCGGCGACGGTCGCCTGGTGCACCTGCCGGGCGGGGTGGACGAGTACCTTGCCCGGACGGCCGAGCGGGCCGGCTCCGCCCCCCGGGTCGGCGTGAACCCGACCGCCGCGCCCACCGGCCCGAGCGCGGGTGGCATGTCCGCTGCCGAGGTCCGCCAGGCCCGCAAGGAGCTGAGCCGGCTGGAACGGCAGCTCGGCAAACTCGACCAGCGCGAGACGACGCTGCTCGGTCAGCTCGCGGCGGACGCCACCGACTATGCCCGGGTGGCCGAGTTGGACACACAGCTCAAGGATCTGCGCGCCGAGCGGGAGCGGATCGAGGAGAGCTGGATGACCCTCGCCGAGGACCTGCCGGAGAGCTGACCGGGCCGGGCACGCCGGGCGAGGACCGTGTGCGGCGTCACACCGCCACATGCGAGACAATCGTCGGTGACACCTACCCCACGGCGTTGGAGACACAGACATGGCACACACCCCCGTCAACCACCCCGCGCGGCCGATCTACCGGGCGATCGGCGGGCTGACCGGTCTGTACCTGGTGGTCTTCGGTGTGCTCGGCATCATCGCGAGCATGGGCGACGAGATCCTCGCCCAGGACGACACCCGGGTCCTCGGTCAGGGCACCAACCTCGGCTTCTCGCTGCTCAGCGTGCTGCTCGGGATCATCGTGCTGGTCGGCACGGCCCTCGGCCGCAACATCGACGTGGCGATCAACCAGTGGCTGGCGTACGCCCTGATGGTGATCGGCCTGGCTGGTCTCGCGTTCATCCGGACCGACGCCAACATCTTCAACTTCAGCATCACCACCGTGGTCGTGGTGCTGGCGGCGTCCCTGGTGCTGCTGATGGTCGGCATGTACGGCAAGGTCGGGTCCGAGGATGAGGCGGAGGCGTTCCAGAAGGCTCGTCTCGTTCTCTGAGCTGTTTGGTTGGTTGCGGTGGTGGTTTTCGCCGGAGCCCGAGCTGCTCCGGGCGGTCAGGCTTGATCCCTGCGCAGCTCGGGCTCCGGCGAAAACCTGACCTGGTCCTGCCTGTCGGCGGACCTCCGCCATTGTGGTTTTCCGGACAGTCGGCTCTGCCTGGGCGACAATCCTCCTGAAACGGTTGATTCAGGGGGTCTCGGTATGCCGCACTTTCCGGTGAACCATCCGGCACGGCCGCTCTACCGGGTCCTGTCCGGTCTGATCGGCGTCTACATCCTGGTCTTCGGCGTCTGGGGCGTCGCGGAGACGATCGGTGACCCGCTCTTCGCCCGGACCAGCACCTGGGCCCTCGGACTCCGGACCAACCTGGCCTTCTCGCTCGCCTCGGTGATCTTCGGTGTCGTCCTGATCATCGGGGCGTCGCGGCGCAGCAACCTCGGCCACTACATGAACCTCATCGCCGGTGTCGTGTTCCTGGTGACCAGCATCCTGATGATGTCCGTGCTCCAGACCGAGGCGAACTTCCTCAACTTCTCGATGTCGACAGTGGTGGTGTCGATGCTGTTCGGCCTGATCCTGCTCGGCACCGGCCTGTACGACAAGATCGGCCCACCGGAGCACGCGGAGGCGGAGCTGGAGCGCCGCAAACACCCGGTGGCCGACGCGCACCGCCGCTGATCGGGCTCAACGGCGCCGGCCGTTCATCGGGCTCAACGGCGCCGGCCGTTCATCGGGCTGAGGGGCGCCGGCTGGTGATCAGCGTCGGCTTCGCCTCCAGGTGCGACAACCCGTTCCAGGCCAGGTTGACCAGGTGCGCCGCCACTGTCTCCTTGCGCGGCTTGCGGACCTCCAGCCACCAGCGCCCGGTCAGTGCCACCATGCCGACCAGCGCCTGCGAGTACAGCTCGGCGAGCTTCGGGTCGTACCCCCGGCTCTTGAACTCGGCGCCCAGGATGTGCTCGACCTGGTGGGCCACGTCGTTCATCACGCTGCTGAAGTTGGCAGTGCCGGCCATCAGCGGCGACTCGCGGACCAGCACCCGGAAGCCGCTGGCGTCCTCCTCGATGTAGCCCAGCAGGGCCAACGCCGCCTGCTCCAGGAGCTCTCGGGGGTGCCCGGCGGTCAACGCCGTGGTGATCCGGTCCAGCAGGGCGCGGACCTCGCGGTCCACCACGACCGCGTAGAGGCCTTCCTTGCCGCCGAAGTGCTCGTATACCACCGGCTTGGAGACCTTGGCGCGGGCCGCCACCTCCTCGATCGAGGTGGCGTCGAACCCGCGCTCGGCGAAGAGCTGCCGGCCGGTCGCGATCAACTGCTCCCGCCGCTGGGCCGCCGACATGCGGACCCGGGAGGCGGGTTTGGCCTTGGGTGCCGCGGCCGGGGCCGGCGGCGTCACCCGTCGGCCGCCGGCACCGGCATCGCCGTCACTGACCTCGGGCATGTCGCCGCCTCGCTGGCGCTCGGTGACGCCCTGCCGTGGAATGGTGCCTCCGCTGTGCCCGTTCACGTCGTCGCCTCACTGTCGGGCGGTGCGACCGCCCTGCCGCGCCGTCCGACCGTACCCGGATCGGGCCCGGCTCCCCGTCTGCCGAGCCGTCCGGTCCCCCCGCGTGGCTCGGTCACCCGGCCATCCTGCCAGGCGGCATGTCGGAGCACCGCCCGGTTTTAGTGGGGTGCGACCGGCTTCACCAGCTTCGCGGCGAGGCGCTCCGGCTTTGGCCAGCGCACCTGCGTCGCGGCGCCGACCTTCTCGAACAGCCAGATCACCCGGGCGGAGATGTCCACCTGGCCCCGCAGGACACCGTGCCGGGCGCTGGTCGGGTCGGCGTGGTGCAGGTTGTGCCAGCTCTCGCCGAACGACAGGATCGCCAGCGGCCAGAAGTTGGATGCGCGGTCGCCCTGGCGCATCGCGAACGGGCGCTCGCCGTAGACGTGGCAGACCGAGTTGATCGCCCACGTGACGTGGTGCAGCAGACCGATCCGGACCAGCCCGGCCCAGAAGAACGCGGTCAGCGCGCCCTGCCACGACCAGGTCACCAGGCCGCCGATCAGCGCGGGGCCGAGCAGCGAGACGGCCACCAGCGCAGGGAAGAGCTTGTCGACCCGGCTGATGTCGCGGTCGGCGATGAGGTCCGGAGCGAAGCGTGCACGGTTGGACAGCTCCCGGCGGAACAGCCAGCCCACGTGTGCGTGGAACAGGCCTCGGGTCAGCGCCCAGAAGCTGGTGCCGAAGCGCCACGGCGAGTGCGGGTCGCCCTCCATGTCGGAGAACGCGTGGTGTCGGCGGTGGTCGGCGACCCACTGGATGATCTCGCCCTGCACCGCCAGGGAACCGGCGACCGCCAGCGACACCCGCAGCCACCGCTTGGCCTTGAACGAGCCGTGGGTGAAGTAGCGGTGGAAGCCGACGGTGATGCCGAGCCCGGAGACGACATACCAGACCAGGCCGATGACCACGTCGGTCCAGCCCAGCCAACCGCCCCAGGCCACCGGCACGGCGACCAGCAGGGCGACGAAGGGGATCACCACGAAAGCCCAGAGGGCGGCCAGGATGCCGGTGGACTGGCTGCCGTCGGTGAGTGGCTTGGGGCCGGATCCGGCGGTGTTGGGATCGAGCAGAGCAGTGGACATGGGACCTCGCAGGGGGATGGTTACGATCACAAAGCTACGCCTACGTCACCGTAACTTACGGCACCGTAGATCGCACGAGGAAGTTCGAAAGCTCCTCACATGGCCGTCGAAAGCCGCAGGTCAGGTGCCGTCGGCGCAAGTGGGGGCAGCGTCGTCCACTGACGCGACTCGACGTGCGCTGTCCCGGCACCCGCGAATCCCCGACATCCTGGGAACCGGGTTGATCAGCGGGCCCCCGTCGCAGGCTCTCGCCCCGCGCTCCCGCGTCGCTCCCGCTCTGCGGCGGGATGAGCGATGGCGTCCGACGGCAGGGACGCTAAGGTGTAGCGGCGGGATGTTCATCCCCCTGATGCGACCTGCTCGCGTCGCTGATCGGCCGTGGTGTAATTGGCAACACCCGGGTCTTTGGTACCCGTATTTCAGGTTCGAACCCTGGCGGCCGAGCTGCCCATCTACGTCCTGTTCAAGGGCCGGTGGGGGTAAGAGGAAGACAGGCCGGGCCTCGCGGTTAGCATGACCGCGAGAGTGTCCGCCGTCCCGACGGGAGCCACGTCGTGCCCCAGCCCCACCTTCGTACCGTCGTCGTTCTCGCCGCCGGTGAGGGCAAGCGGATGAAGTCGACACTGCCCAAGGTGCTGCACCCGCTGCTCGGTCGGACGCTGCTCGGTCACGTGCTGAGCGCCGCCGCGCCGCTGGCCGCGGACCGCACCGTCGTCGTGGTGGGGCACGGCGCCGACCAGGTCCGGGCCCACCTGGGCGAGGTCGCCCCGGACGCCACGCCGGTGCTCCAGGCCGAGCAACTCGGCACCGGGCACGCCGTGCGGATCGCCCTGGACGCCGTCCCGGACGGCGCCGGCACCGTCGTGGTGATCAACGGGGACGTGCCACTGCTGCGACCCGAGACGGTGGGCGCGCTGGTGACCGCGCACGAGCAGGCCGCCGCGGCAGCCACAGTGCTGGCCGCCGAGGTGCCCGACCCGACCGGGCTCGGTCGGATCGTCCGGGACGCCGACGGCCGCCTGGAGCAGATCGTCGAGGAGCGCGACGCCGACGCGACGCAGCGTGCGATCCGGGAGATCAACGCCGGCATCTACGCGTTCGACGCAGTACGGCTGCGCGACGCGCTGAGCAAACTCTCCACCGACAATGACCAGGGCGAGGAATACCTAACCGACGTCTTCGGCCTGCTCCGCTCGGTCGGTGAGCCCGTCGCGGTGCACGTGGCCGACGACCACGTCGAGACGTTGGGCTGCAACGACCGGGTGGAGCTGGCGACGCTGCGCCGGCTGCTGCGCGACCGGGTCAACGAGGCGTGGATGCGTACCGGGGTGAGCCTGCTCGACCCGGCGACCACCTGGATCGACGTGACGGTGGCTCTGGACCGCGACGCGGTGGTCGACCAGAACACCCAGCTGCGCGGCGGCACCGTGGTCGGCGAGGGCGCATTGATCGGGCCGGACGTCACGCTGGTCGACACGATCGTGGGCCCCGACGCGTCGGTGGTCCGCAGCCACGCCGTCGGCGCCGAGATCGGCGCGGGCGCGAGCGTCGGGCCGTACGCGTACCTGCGGCCGGCGGCCCGGCTGGCCGAGAAGGCGAAGGTCGGCACGTTCGTCGAGGTGAAGAACTCGCAGATCGGCGCCGGCTCGAAGGTGCCGCACCTGACCTACGTGGGCGACGCGACGATCGGCGAGCAGACCAACATCGGCGCCGCGTCGGTCTTCGTGAACTACGACGGCGTCAACAAGTACCGGACCGTGATCGGCAGCCACGCGCGCACCGGTGCGGACAACATGTTCGTGGCGCCGGTCGAGGTCGGTGACGGGGCGTACACCGCCGCCGGCTCGGTGATCGTCGACGACGTCCCGGCGGGCGCGATGGGTGTGGCGCGCGCACGTCAGCGCAACATCGAGGGCTGGGTCGTGAAGCGCCGCGCCGGCACGGCTGCGGCCGAGGCGGCGCAGCGCGCCCAGGACGCGAAGGGTCCGCAGCCGAACGGCGACGGGAAGGGTGCGTCGTGACACCCGGCACCGCAAGCGACAGTGAGGCAATCCACGGGGTGACCGAGACGGTGGGCGGCGCATCCGGCACGGGAGATACTGCAACCGAATAGTCCCCGACCCACCACCACCGGGTCGGGTACCGCCGACAAAACGGGAGCAGACGGGCCCATGGGCAGCATCGTCGCCGAAAACCGCAAAAGCCTGATGCTCTTTTCCGGACGTGGCTTTCCGGAGTTGGCCAAGGAGATCGGCGAGGTGCTCGGCGTCGCGCCGACCCCGGCCGACGCGTACGAGTTCGCCAACGGCGAGATCTTCGTACGGTTCAAGGACTCGGTGCGTGGTTCGGACGCCTTCGTGGTGCAGTCCGTCACGCACGGGGTGAACACCTGGGTCATGGAAACCCTGATCATGGTGGACGCGCTGAAGCGGGGGTCGGCCAAGCGGATCACCGTGGTGCTGCCGTTCTACCCGTACGCGCGGCAGGACAAGAAGCACCGGGGTCGGGAGCCGATCTCGGCCCGGCTGGTGGCGGACCTGCTGAAGACCGCGGGCGCGAACCGCATCCTCACCGTCGACCTGCACACCGCGCAGATCCAGGGCTTCTTCGACGGCCCGGTGGACCACCTCTTCGCCATGGACATCCTGGCCGAGTACGTGGAGCACAAGTACGCCGGCCGGCCGATGACCGTGGTGGCCCCGGACTCGGGCCGGGTGCGGGTGGCCGAGCGCTGGACCGACCGGTT
The DNA here is from genome assembly GCF_900090275.1 of Micromonospora zamorensis. NCBI lineage: Bacteria > Bacillati > Actinomycetota > Actinomycetes > Micromonosporales > Micromonosporaceae > Micromonospora > Micromonospora zamorensis. The sequence goes on from NZ_LT607755.1 coordinate 7,035,732, forward strand.
GGGCGGTTGCCCGCTGGCGTTCATCCACAAGACCCGTGACCCGATGAAGCCGAACCAGGTCGTGGCGAACCGGGTGGTCGGCGAGGTCGAGGGCCGAGTCTGCCTGATCGTCGACGACATGATCGACACCGGTGGCACGATCGCCAAGGCCGCCGACATCCTGAAGGAGTCGGGGGCGGCGGAGATCGTGGTCGCGTCCACCCACGCGCTGCTGTCCGACCCGGCCACGGAGCGGCTGAAGAACAGCTCGATCAGCGAGATCGTGGTGACCAACACCCTGCCGCTTCCTCCGGAGAAGCAGTTGGACAAGCTGACCGTGCTGTCGATCGCGCCCCTGCTGGCGCGGGCGATCCGGGAGGTCTTCGACGACGGCTCGGTGACGACCCTCTTCGGCGGCCTGAGCTGAGCATCGCGCGTCGGTGAGCCCCGTTTCCGCCACTCGCCGCGCCGGTGGGGGCGGGGCTGTCAAACTGGTGGAAACGGGGCCGGCGCGCTGGTGGGAGCACCACCGGCGCGCCGGTCTGGAGCCGTGAACGGGGACTGCCGGAAACCCTGGAAACAGCTCGGGTAGACTGGTGCGGTTGCCACGGCGAGGGTGCCCGGCGGGCCGCTGAAAAGCGCCGCACGGAGGCACCGTCATCGACGCGGTGCTCCGGGCAGTCGTTCATGACGCATGAGCCCCAGCGAGCCCCTCGCCCCAGCACCGCAAGACGACAAGCCGCCGCAGCGAAAAGCATCAGGAGTTTCCCCGTGTCCGAGGTAAAGATCAGCGCCGAGCCCCGCACCGAGTTCGGCAAGGGTGGTGCCCGCCGTACCCGCCGGGCCGGCAAGGTGCCCGCCGTGCTGTACGGCCACGGCGAGAAGCCCAAGCACATCGCGCTGCCGTCCCGGGAGTTCGCCGCCGCGATCCGCAAGGGCGGTGCCAACCAGCTCTTCGCGATCGACATCACCGACGGCACCCAGGTGCTCGCGCTGCCGAAGGCGATCCAGCGGGACCCGATCCGTGACACCTTCGAGCACGTCGACCTGATCCTGGTTCGCCGGGGCGAGCAGGTCACCGTCGACGTTCCGGTCCAGCTGACCGGCGAGGCCGCACGGGACACCCTGATCGTGCACGACCACGACACCCTCTCGGTGACCGCCGACGCCACCAAGGTTCCGGATCACCTCGAGGCGTCGATCGACGGCCTGGAGGCGGGCACCCTGGTGACCGCCGGTGACGTCAAGCTGCCGACCGGCGTCGAGCTGGCCGTCGACTCGGACCTGACCGTCGCGTCGATCACCGCCGCCCCCACCGCCGAGCAGCTCGAGGCGACGCTGCCCGAGGTCGAGGTTGCCACCGACGAGGCCGAGGCCGAGGTCGGCGAGACCACCGAGGGCTCCGAGGGCGCGGACACCGCTGCCGAGGGCTCCGAGACCACCGAGGCGCGCACCGAGGCCTGATCGGTTCGTACTGTGCGGCAGGCGTCCCCGGATGTTCGGGGGCGCCTGTCGGCGTATCGGGAGTCGGTGGGATGGACGTCGGGAGGGACAGGGTCGTGACGGACGAGGCGTGGCCGTGGTTGGTGGTCGGCCTGGGCAACCCCGGTCGGGAGTACGCCGGGAACCGGCACAACGTCGGGTTCATGGTGGCTGACCTGCTGGCCGGGCGGGTCGGCGCGCGGTTCGGGCGGCACAAGCGGGCGGTGGCCGAGGTGGCCGAGGCGCGGCTGGGGTTCGGTGGACCGAAGCTGGTGCTGGTCAAGCCACTGACATACATGAACCTGTCGGGTGGGCCGGTGGCGGCTCTGGCCCAGTTCTACAAGGTGCCGACGACGCAGGTGATCGCGGTGCACGACGAGCTGGACATCGAGTTCGGTCAGGTGCGGATCAAGTTCGGCGGCGGTGAGGGCGGGCACAACGGCCTGCGTTCGATGTCGAAGTCGTTGGGCACGAAGGACTACGTCCGGGTGCGGTTCGGCGTCGGTCGACCGCCGGGGCGGCAGGATCCGGCGGATTACGTACTGTCGGATTTTGGCGCGGCAGAGCGCAAGGAAGTGGATTTCCTGGTGGACCGGGCCGCCGACGTGGTGGAGTCGGTGATCGTCAAGGGCGTGGAGCCGACGCAGAACCTCTACCACGGCAGTTAGAGACTTCCCGACGGTCTCTGGCCGGGCGGGGCGTACCGGATCGGAAACGGCGGGCCGGTAGTCTGCGCCTTTCGGCGTGCCGCGACCGGCGACGCGGGTCGCGGCGAATCGGTCCGTGCGGGCACGGGTCGCGGCGAGGCGACGGGAGCGGACAGATGACGAGTCCTCCGATGATCGATGGCGCGTTCGCCCGATGGTTGGCGTCCCGGGCCGGGCAGGCGTTGCTCGACCTGCGGACGGAGATGGGTTTCGCCGACGCCGGTGCGCTGAAGTCGGCCGGGGACAAGGTGTCGCACGACCTGATCCGCACGGAGTTGGCGAAGTGGCGGCCGGGTGACGCGGTGCTCTCCGAGGAGGACGAGGGCTCGCGGTTGGCCTGGGCGGCGGAGGTGAACACCGGAGCGGTGTCGCGGTTGACCGCGGACCGGGTGTGGATCATCGACCCGTTGGACGGCACCCGGGAGTTCTCCGAGGAGGGCCGCTCGGACTGGGCGGTGCACGTGGCGCTCTGGGCGCGTCGCGCGCCGAGCCCGCACGGGCTGGTCGCCGGGGCCGTGGGGCTGCCGGCGCAGCACCGGGTGCTGGGCACTGACTACCCGCCGGCGTACCCGCCGATGACGGTGGAGGCCGCGACGGCCGGCGAGCGGAAGATCCGCCTCGCGGCGAGCCGGAGCCGGCCGCCGGTCTTCCTCACCGACCTGGCCGAGGACGTCGGGGCGCACCTGGTGCCGATGGGTTCGGCCGGAGCGAAGATCGCCGCCGTCGTCACCGGCGAGGTGGACGCGTACATCCACGCCGGTGGGCAGTACGAGTGGGACTCGGCTGCCCCGGTGGCTGTGGCGACGGCCACCGGACTGCACGCTTCCCGGATCGACGGATCTGCGCTGAGATACAACGAGGCGGATCCGCGCCTGCCGGACCTCCTGGTCTGCCGCAAGGATCTCGCCACCCGGTTGCTTGCAGCGCTGCAGAAACATTCCGGGTAGCCTGAGCGCACTTTCTTGACATGCCCGACCGGAAAGGTCTGGAAATCGGATGAGCGAGCGAATCGAGCCGGAGTCATGACCACCCCCGCGGCGTACCGGGTCTCCCACCTGGACGCCCTGGAGGCGGAGAGCATCTTCGTGATGCGCGAGGTCGTGGCCGAGATGGAACGCCCGGTGCTGCTCTTCTCCGGCGGCAAGGACTCGATCGTCATGCTGCGCTTGGCGCAGAAGGCGTTCGCCCCGGCCAACATCCCCTTCCCCGTCATGCACGTCGACACCGGGCACAACTTCCCCGAGGTCCTCGAATACCGCGACCAGCGGGTCGCCGAGCTGGGGTTGCAGCTCGTAATTGCGAGCGTGCCGGAGGCCCTGGCGAGCGGCATGGTCCGCGAGTCCGGCGACGGCATGCGCAACCGGATCCAGACACCGGTGCTGCTCGACGCGGTGGAGAAGCACCGCTTCGACGCCCTGTTCGGTGGCGCCCGCCGCGACGAGGAGAAGGCCCGGGCGAAGGAGCGGGTCTTCAGCTTCCGCGACGAGTTCGGCCAGTGGGACCCGAAGAACCAGCGACCGGAGTTGTGGTCGCTGTACAACGGCCGCCACCACCCCGGCGAGTCGATTCGGATCTTCCCGCTGTCCAACTGGACCGAGCTGGACGTCTGGCACTACATCGCCCGGGAACGCATCCCACTGCCCTCGATCTACTACGCGCACGAGCGTGAGGTGATCGAGCGGGACGGCATGTTCTACGCGGTCAACGAGTTCTTCCGGCCCCGGGCGGGCGAGGAGCGGTTCAAGGCGCAGGTGCGCTATCGCACCGTGGGCGACGCCTCCTGCACCGCCGCGGTCCGATCCGACGCGGACACCGTGGAGAAGGTCATCGAGGAGGTGGCGGCCACCCGGATCACCGAGCGCGGCGCGACCCGTGGTGACGACCGGGTGAGCGAGGCCGCCATGGAGGACCGCAAGCGGGAGGGCTACTTCTGATGAGCACCGAGATCGTGGCGTCCGCGAATGCGGAGACCCGGGCTGTTACCGGGCCCGTGCCGGAGGCCCGGGCTATGGACCTGCTGCGGTTCGCCACCGCCGGCAGCGTGGACGACGGGAAGTCGACCCTGATCGGCCGGCTCCTCTACGACACCAAGTCGCTCTTCACCGACCAGCTGGCGGCGGTCGAGGCGGTCAGCGCGGCCCGTGGCGACGAATACACCAACCTGGCCCTGCTCACCGACGGTCTGCGCGCCGAGCGGGAGCAGGGCATCACGATCGACGTGGCATACCGGTACTTCGCCACCCCGCGCCGCAAGTTCATCATCGCCGACACCCCGGGGCACATCCAGTACACCCGCAACATGGTCACCGGGGCGTCCACCGCCGACCTGGCGTTGATCCTGGTGGACGCGCGCAAGGGCCTGGTCGAGCAGTCCCGCCGGCACGCGTTCCTGTGCTCGCTGCTGCGGGTGCCGCACCTGGTCCTCTGTGTCAACAAGATGGACCTGGTGGACTGGTCGCAGGAGGTCTACGAGCGGATCGCCGACGAGTTCACCGCGTTCGCCGCGAAGCTCGACGCGCCGGACCTGACAGTGGTGCCGATCTCCGCGTTGCGCGGCGACAACATCGTCGCCCGCTCGGAGAACATGCCCTGGTACGAAGGCCCGTCGCTGCTGCACCACCTTGAGCGGGTGCACATCGCGAGCGACCGCAACCTGGTCGACGTCCGGTTCCCCGTGCAGTACGTGATCCGCCCGCAGTCGACAACTGTCACCGACTACCGCGGTTACGCCGGTCAGGTCGCCTCCGGCGTGCTCAAGCCGGGTGACGAGGTGATGGTGCTGCCGTCCGGCTTCACCAGCCGGATCGCCGCGGTGGAGACCGCCGACGGGCCGGTCGCGGAGGCATTCCCGCCGATGTCGGTGACGGTACGACTGGCCGACGAGATCGACATCTCGCGGGGTGACCTGATCTGCCGCCCGAACAACGCGCCGGCGGTGGCCCAGGACATCGAGGCGATGGTCTGCTGGATGGACGAGACGGCACCGCTGCGGGTCGGCGCCCGGTACGCGATCAAGCACACCACCCGGTCGGCGCGGGCGATCGTGCGCGGGCTGCACTACCGGTTGGACATCAACTCGCTGCACCGTGACGAGTCGGCCGACGAGCTGCGGCTCAACGAGATCGGTCGGGTGCGGCTGCGGACGACGGTGCCGCTGCTGGCCGACGAATACCGGCGTAACCGCACCACCGGGGGCTTCGTCATCATCGACGAGACGACCAACCGCACGGTGGGCGCCGCCATGATCGTCGAAGCCAGCTAACCGAACCCCGACCCGACCCGACCCGACCCCACTCCACCCCACCCCCTGTCCACCCCGTCCGGTGATCAAGAGGTTTGCGTCAGAATCCGGGCTCGGACTGACGCAAACCTCTTGATCAACCCCGGCGGGGTGGGTGGGAGTGGGGTGGGGTGGGGGTGGGGTGGGGTGGGGGTGGGGTGGTTAGGGGAGGCGGGTTGCTCCGGGGGCGGGGACGACCGTCAGGGTGCCGGGGGCGGTGAAACCGCGCTCGGCGTACGCGGCCGTGACGGCTGCGGCGACCTCGTCGGCTCGGTCGGCCTCGACCAGGGCGAGAACGCAGCCGCCGAAGCCGCCGCCGGTCATCCGGGCACCCAACGCGCCGGCCGCCAACGCCGCCTCGACCGCGGTGTCGATCTCCGGCACGGTGATCTCGAAGTCGTCGCGCATCGAGACGTGCGACGCCGTGAGCAGCGGGCCGATGTCGCGGACCCGGGCGGCGCGGAGCAGCGCCACCGTGTCCAGTACGCGCTGGTCCTCGGTGACCACGTGTCGGACCCGTCGCCGGGTCTCCTCGTCGTCGAGTTGGGCCAGCGCGGTGTCGAGCTGGTCGACGCCCACGTCCCGCAGCGCGGTGACCCCGAGTGCGCTGGCCCCCGCCTCGCAGGAGCGGCGGCGGGCAGCGTACTCACCGTCGGCGTGCCGGTGCGGCGCGCGACTGTCGATGACCAGCACCGCCAGCCCGGCCGCGTCCAGGTCGAAGGGAATCTGCTCGACCGACTCGTCTCGGCAGTCCAGGAAGAGGGCGTGCCCGGCGCGGCAGCGGATCACCGCAGACTGGTCCATGATGCCGGTCGGCGCGCCCACGTAGACGTTCTCCGCCCGCTGCGCCAGCCGGGGTTGCAGCTCGGGGGAGAGCTCCAGCCCGCCGAGGTCGAGCAGCGCGGCCAGCACGGCCGACTCCAGCGCGGCCGAGGAGGAGAGACCGGAGCCCAGCGGCACGTCCGAGGCGATCGCCAGCCGGGCACCCGGCACCGGGTGGCCGGCCTCGCGGAGCGCCCAGACCACCCCGGCGACGTACGCGCCCCAGCCGGTCACCCGACCCGGCTCGGCGATGTCGTCCGCGCCAAAGGTGATCGTCTCGCCGGACAGCTCGGACCAGACCGTCCACTGGTCGCCGTCCTGTCGGTCGGCGGCGACCACCGTCCGCAGCGGCAGCGCGAAGGGCAGCACGAACCCTTCGTTGTAGTCGGTGTGCTCGCCGATCAGGTTGACCCGACCGGGAGCCGCCCAGCGGCCGGTGGCCTTGCCGCCGTACTGCTTGGTGAAACCCTCGGAGGCCCGCTCGGCGACGTCGCCGGTGGGGTTGGTCATGACTGCTCCAGGACGTGCGCGCGGTAGAACGCCCAGGCGTCGCCGACCATGTCGTGCAGGGTCGGCTTCTCGGGCACCCAGCCCAGCTCGTCGCGGGCCAGCGCGGAGGAGGCGACCAGCTCGGCGGGGTCGCCCTCGCGGCGCGGCGCGACCTCGACCGGTACGGGTTGCCCGGTGACCTCGCGGACCACGTCGACCACCTGGCGGTTGCTGAAGCCGTTGCCGTTGCCGAGGTTGTAGATGCGGTGCTGGCTCGCTGTGGCGGCGCCCAACGCCAACAGGTGTGCCCGGGCGAGGTCGGCGACGTGGATGTAGTCGCGGACGCAGGTGCCGTCGACGGTGGGGTAGTCGTCGCCGAAGAGCTGGAGCTTCTCCCGCCGGCCGGCGGCAACCTCCAACGCGATCGGAATGAGGTGTGTCTCCGGGTCGTGCCGCTCGCCGAGCGAGACGTCACCGTCGAGGTGGGCGCCGGCCACGTTGAAGTAGCGCAGCGAGACGGCGGCCAGCCCGTGTGCGACGGCCTCCGAGGTGAGCGCCATGTCGGCGGCGAGCTTGGTGGCGCCGTACGTGTTGGTGGGCGCCTTGACCGCGGTTTCGCCGATGGGCAGCTCGGTGGGGTTGCCGTAGACGGCGGCGGTGGAGGAGAAGACCATCCGGGGCACCCCGGCGGCCCGGACCGCGTCGATCAGGGCGAGCGTGCCGACGGTGTTGTTCTGCCAGTACAGCTCCGGCTTGACCATCGACTCCCCGGCCGCGATCAGGGCGGCGAAGTGCAGCACCCCGTCGAAGCCGGCGTCCGGGGTGACGATGCGGGCGGCGTCGTGGATGGACGCCTGCACGTGGGTAGCGTCCGGCGCGAGCGCCTCGCGGTAACCGGTGCGCAGGTCGTCCAGGACGACGACCTGGTGGCCCGCGTCGAGCAGCATCCGGGTCACCACGCTGCCGATGAAGCCGGCGCCCCCGGTGACGAGCAGTTTCACGTCGTTGCCTCCTGCCTGGCCCGCCCGGGACGTGGCCCTTCGTGATCACCCTAAGACGACGGCCGGCACCGTCGCCGACGCCGTCCTCATCCCCATCCCATCATAATCTCTCACGATTAAACAGAGCCGAACATCTGTGGTCCGCGCCGCGTGATCCCCCGGTGCGACGGGCCAACGGTGTCTACCATCTCTGTCATGCGGGAAGCGGCCCGTACCGGGCTCCGGCGACGCGTGCGGGTGCCGCCCCGCCGCGACCCCGGGCCGCTCGCCCGGGCCGTCGCCCGGGTGCTGGTCCGCGCCGCCGATGGTGCCACCCGACTCGTCACCGATCTGCTCGGGGCGGGCCCGGCAGCCGGCCGGGAGCGCATCTCCGAAGCCGAACTGCGGGACCTGGTCGCTGCGAACACGGTGCTCGACCCGGACGAGCGGCACATCATCGACGAGGTCCTGGTCGCCGGTGCCAGCCTGATCCGCGAGGTGATGATGCCGCGCACCGAGGTGGTCTTCCTCCCGGCGCGGCTGACCATCGCCGAGGCCGCCCGGTTGGTCCGCGCCGAGACGCACACCCGTTACCCGGTCACCGACGGCACCCACGACGACGTGGTCGGCTTCGTGCACCTCCGTGACGTGCTGCTGCGCCCGGACGCCGACCCGTGCGTCACCGTCGGTCAGCTGGCCCGGGAGGTGAAGCGGCTCCCCGGCAGCAAGCGGGTACTGCCCGCACTGACCGAGATGCGTCGAGAGGGCCAGCACCTGGCCGTGGTGGTCGACGAGTACGGCGGCACCGCCGGGATCGTCACCCTGGAGGACCTCATCGAGGAGCTGATCGGCGAGATCCACGACGAGTACGACGCCACGCCGGACCCGGTGCGCGCCGGCCTGCCCGCCGTGGTGGACGGCCGTCTCAACCTCGCCGACTTCGCCGAACGGACCGGGGTGGCACTGCCCGCCGGCCCGTACGAGACGGTTGGTGGGTTCGTGATGGCCGCGTTGGGCCGGCTTCCGGTGGACGGCGACGAGGTCCCGGTGCCCGGTGAACCCGACGAGGGCGACGCGCCCGACCCGGTTGGCACGACGGGCGGCTGCCTGCTGCGGGTGCTCGCGTTGGACGGCCGCAGGGTGGCCCGGCTCGCGGTCTCCGCCGTCCACCCAGCCGAGCAACGCCAAGAGCCCGACAGCGGGCAACGCCACCAGACGGGCGCCGGGCAGCGCCACGAGCCGGACAGCGTGGCGGCTCGGGGCGGCGGCTCCGGGCCGGCGCGGGAGGCCGTGGGCGGACAGCAGCGCCGGGTCGCGGTCGGGCCGACGCGCCGGGTCGGCGCGGGCGAACCACGCGAGGTCAGCAGCCCGACATCGGCGGGCCGCGGCCGACCCGCCGGCCCGTCATGACGGACCCGGTTGGTTGCTGACAGAATTATCGCCATGTCCGACGTTCCCGCCCGCCCCCGCGTCTTCTCCGGTATCCAGCCGACGGCCGACTCGTTCCACCTCGGCAACTACCTGGGCGCGGTACGGCACTGGGTGGCTCTCCAGGAGACCCACGACGCGTTCTACTGCGTGGTGGACCTGCACGCCATCACCGCGGGGCACGACCCGGCGCTGCTGCGCCAACGGACCCGGGTGGCCGCCGCCCAGCTCTTCGCGGTCGGGCTCGACCCGGATCGCAGCACCCTGTTCGTGCAGTCGCAGGTGCCCGAGCACCCGCAGCTGGCCTGGGTGCTCGGCTGCATCACCGGCTTCGGTGAGGCCAGTCGGATGACCCAGTTCAAGGACAAGTCGCAGAAGCACGGCAACGACAGGTCCAGCGTCGGGCTGTTCACCTACCCGATCCTGCAGGCCGCCGACATCCTGCTCTACCAGGCCAACGCGGTGCCGGTCGGTGAGGACCAGCGGCAGCACCTGGAGCTTTCCCGGGACCTTGCCCAGCGGTTCAACTCGTTGTTCGGCCAGACGTTCACGATCCCGGCGCCGCACATCGTGAAGGACACCGCCAAGATCACCGACCTTCAGGACCCGACGGCGAAGATGTCCAAGTCGTCGTCCTCGCCGGCCGGCATCATCGACCTTCTGGAAGACCCGGCCCGATCCGCCAAGAAGATCAAGTCGGCGGTCACCGACACCGGTCGCGAGATCGTCTTCGACACCGAGACCAAGCCGGGTGTGTCCAACCTGCTGACCATCCACTCGGCGCTGAGCGGTCGGAGCATCGACGAGCTGGTGGCCGCTTTCGCGGGCCGCGGCTACGGCGACCTGAAGAAGGAGTTGGCCGAGGTCGTCACGGACTTCGTCCGCCCCATCCAGGAGCGCACCCGCGGCTACCTCGACGACCCGGCACAGCTGGACAAGCTGCTCGCCAGCGGCGCGGAGAAGGCCCGCGCGGTGGCCGCGACGACCCTGCGGTCCGCGTACGAGCGGGTGGGGTTCTTCCCGCCCGTTCGTGGCGAGTAGCTCGCGGGACAGGTGGACGGGTCGGTGGCCGGAGGGGCGGCGCGAAGCGTGGATCGCAGTGGCGGGGTTTCGCCGACCGGCGACACCATCCAGATCGGCATCGCGGTGGACATTCCCGAGCCGTGGGGTGCCCAGCTCACCCGGCGGCGCGTCGAGGCCGGCGACCCGCTCGCGGTGCCCGCGCACGTGACGTTGCTCGGGCCCACCGAGATCCAGACGGCCAACCTGCCCGCTGTCGAGCGGCACCTGGCCGCCGTCGCCGCCGGGCACCTGCCGTTCGCGCTGCACCTGCGGGGCACCGGCACGTTCCGTCCGGTCACCCAGGTGGTGTTCGTCGCGGTGGCCGCAGGGATCAGCGAGTGCGAACTGCTGGCCGCCGCGATCGCCGCGGCACCAGGTCTGCAGCGTCAGGCGCGCTTCCCGTACCATCCGCACGTCACCGTGGCGCAGGACGTGCCGCCGGAGGCCCTGGACAAGGTGTACGAGGACCTGGCCGACTTCTCCGCGATGTTCGAGGTCGACGCGTTCACCCTCTTCTCGCACAGCGGGGAGGCCCGGTGGCAGCCGCGTCGGGACTTCCGCCTCGGCGACTGAACCGTCGGCGACGCGCCGATCGGTGAGCTTCGGGAGCCGGTTGCCACGACGGCGGTGGGAGATCGGCGAGGATGATCGCGTGAACGTGATCGGCCGCATCGAGGCGGGCATCGACCGCTGGGTGAGCGCCGCGCGCCGCCGGTCGGGCCTCTTCGACCACGTCTGGCGGGCCGGCACCCTGTACGCCGAGGTGCTGGCCGGGCGGTTGGCCGCAGCTATCGCCTACTACGGCTTCTTCGCGGTGTTCGCTCTCGCCCTGGTCGCGTACTCCATCTTCGGCGCGATCCTTGAGGACAACGACGATGTCAGCGCTGCGGCGGCCGACTTCCTCAAGGAGAATCTGCCGTTCCTGGACGCCCAGCAGATCGCCAACTCCAGCGGCACGGTCGGGGTGGTCGGCCTGGTCATCCTGGTCTTCACCGGGATCGGCTGGGTGGAGGCGATCCGGTCCTCGCAGCGGTTGATGTACTCACTCAACCAGCAGCCGGGCAACCTGGTGATCCGGCGGCTGGTCGACCTGGGCGTGATGATCGGCATCTTCGTGCTGCTCGGCGTCTCGGTCGCGGCGGTGGACGCGTTGGAGTCGGTGCTGCGGTTCCTGCTGCGCAGCACCGGGTCGGTCGGTCTGACCACGATCAGCGCGGTGCTCAGCGTGCTGGTCAACGCGGTGCTCGCCACCGCGCTGCTCCTCGCGGTGCCCCGGCTGCGGATGAGCCGGTCCCGGCTTCGTCCGGTGGTGCTGCTGGTGGCGATCGGCATCACGCTGTTGAACACGGTCGGGCGCTACTACGTGGTGCGTACCGAGCGGAATCCGGCGTACACCGTGGTTGCTGGCGCCGTTGGTCTGCTGCTCTACCTCTACCTGCTCAATCAGCTGGTGTTGTTCGGTGCGGCGCTGCTCGCGACCAGTTCGAACGGGCGGGTGGTGGACCTGGCGGAGGCCGCAGCCCCGCCCAAACCGGCCGACGAGGACACCGACCCCGGTACGCCGGGCGGTGGGGGCTGATGACGGAAGGTGCCCACGTGCTGATCTCGGTCGACCCGGACTCGTCGGTGCCGCCGTACGAGCAGGTACGCGGGCAGCTCGCCGAGCTGATCGGCGACGGCCGGTTGCCGGTCGGCAGCCGCCTGCCCACCGTCCGGCAGCTCGCCGCCGACCTGAGGCTGGCCGCGAACACGGTGGCCCGGGCGTACCGGGAGTTGGAGGTGGCCGGGCTGCTGGAGACCCGGGGGCGCAACGGCACCTTCGTCGCCCCTGGCCGGGACGACGCCGTCGACCGGTTGCAGCGGGCGGCGGCCGGGTACGCGGCCGAGGCGGCTCGGCTCGGCGTGGCGCCGGCCACCGCGCTCGCTCTGGTCCGTGCCGCCCTGGATGCCGCCCGCCCCGGCTGACCGGCCGCTGATCGACCGCCGGACGGGCGGTAACTGAGCCGAAAGGCGTCGTGGCTCGCGTTTGCGGACCATGATGAGCCGGTGGGCGCACTCATGACACTGGACCTGCCGGCGGACTCACCGCTTCTCGGCCTGCCGTGGATCATCACCTTCGGTCCGCTCGGTGACCTCGACGAGTGGGAGCCGGTGGTCTGCGGGCCGTACGAGCGGCCGCACGCGTTGGCGCTGGCCGAGGCGGTGGTGGCCGAGGAGCAGCTGATGGCCGTGGTGGAGCCGCTGCTGCCGGCGCTGTCGGCCGACGAGATCCGCAGTGAGATCGCCGCTGCGCAGGTCGCCGCCGAGGACGAGGCCCGCCAGGTGGAGGGGGCCGACCTCTACGGTGACTTCGAGGACGTGATCGACGAGGAGTTGGACGCCGCCGCCGACGAGGCGGGGCACGGCGAACCCGTGGAGCCGCCGGACGAGGCCGAGGTGCGCGCCGGCTTCACCCGGATCGCGGCGCTGCTCACCGCGAAGTGACCCCGGGAACGGTCAGCGGGTCGCGGCGACTCCCGGGAGACGGTCAGCGGGTCGGTGCGGAGTCCAGCACGCAGAACTCGTTGCCCTCGGGGTCGGCGAGCACCGTGAACTGTTCGGATCCGGTCTGACCGATGTCGACATGGCGCGCGCCGAGGTCGATCAGGCGCCGTACCTCGGTCTGCGGGTCGGTGTCGGCGACCAGATCGAGGTGCAGACGGTTCTTGCCCCGCTTGCCGGTGCCGGAGCCCTGCAACCAGAGGGTGGGCGCCGTGGCGGACGGGCCGCCCGGGGGCCACAGCTTGGCGCTGCCGTCGTCGCCCTGCTCGATGTCGTAGCCGAGGGCCGCCGACCAGAACGACACCATCAGGTCAATGTCCTCGACGTCTAGTGTGCACTGCGCAATCCGTACGCCCATGGGTTTCCGGTACCCACGGCGGCGGCGGTGAACACGCCGGGCCCGGACGGACACCGGCGCCACGCGGAGCGGACTCCGCGTGGCGCCAGCGCCACCTCACCCCCCACCACAAGGGGTTGGTAGCCCAGTCGCCCGTTGGCGCGGGGCACGACGGACGACCAGGTCGAAAACGAGTTACCCGCTCAGCGCCGTTCCAACCAGGCTGCCGCGTCGACCGGCAGCAGGTGACCGGAGCCCTGCTCGGTGAGCGTGTCGCTGGCGACGAGCGGCTGACCGTACCCGTCGATCAGGACCGGCGCGCCGCTGAGGTTGACCACGCAGGTCAGCACGGTTTCGCCGGCGGTGCGGGAGAAGGCGAGCACGTCCGGCCCGCTCTCCAGCCAGGTGACCCCGCTGGCGTCGACAGCCAGCGCCGGGTGGTCGCGGCGGATTCGCAGCGCGGCCCGGTACAGCTCCAGCGTCGAGCCGGGTACGCCGCTCTGCGCGTCGACGGAGAGGGCCCGCCAGGTGGCGGGGGTGGGCAGCCAGCTCGCCTCGCTGCCGGCCGGTCCGAAGCCGTACGGGGCCAGGTCGCCGCTCCACGGGAGTGGCACCCGGCAGCCGTCGCGGCTCTCGCCGGTGCGCAGGAACGCGGGGTCCTGGCGCAGCTCGTCGGGAAGGTCGAGGACCTCGGGCAGGCCCAGTTCCTCACCCTGGTAGAGGTAGGCGCTGCCGGGCAGGGCGAGCATCAGCAGGCTGGCGGCGCGGGCTCGGCGCAACCCCTCGACGCCGTCGCCGTAGCGGGTGACGTGTCGCTGCTTGTCGTGGTTGGAGAGCACCCAGGTGGTCGGTGCGCCGACCACCGTCGACTCGGTCAACGCGGTGTCGATCACCTTGCGGAACGAGTCGGCCGTCCAGGTGGCGTCGAGGAAGTCGAAGCTGAACGCCTGGTGCAGCTCGTCCGGGCCGACGTAGCGGGCGAGCCGTTGCGGGGTCTCGGCCCACGCCTCGGCGACCGCCATCCGACCGCCTGGGTAGCTGTCCAGGATGGGCCGCCAGGCACGGTAGATCTCGTGCACCTCGTCCTGGTCGAAGTAGGGCAGCCGGCCCTTTCCGAGCAGTTCGACCTGGCGCTGGCCGGTGGTCATCGTGCTGAAGCCGACGTCCGGCAGCCCGTCCGCCTTGATCATGCCGTGTGCCACGTCGACGCGGAACCCGTCCACGCCCCGGTCCAGCCAGAACCGCAGCACGTCCTCGAACTCGGCGCGGACCTCCGGGTGGCGCCAGTTCAGGTCCGGTTGGGCCGGGTCGAACAGGTGCAGGTACCACTGACCGTCGGCGGTCCGGGTCCAGGCCGCGCCGCCGAAGATGCTCTCCCAGTCGTTCGGAGGCAGCTCGCCGTGCGGGCCCCGGCCGTCGGCGAAGAGGTAGCGGGCCCGCTCCGGCGAGCCGGGGCCGGCGGCGAGGGCGGCGGTGAACCAGCGGTGCGCGCTGGAGGTGTGGTTGGGCACCAGGTCGACGATGATCCGCAGGTCGAGGGCGTGCGCGTCGGTGATCATCGCGTCGAAGTCGGCGAGGGTGCCGAACATCGGGTCGACGTCGCGGTAGTCGGCGACGTCGTACCCGCCGTCGATCATCGGGGAGGTGTAGAACGGGGTCAGCCAGAGCGCGTCCACCCCGAGGTCGCGCAGGTACGGCAGGCGTTGCCGGATGCCCTGAAGGTCACCGACACCGTCGCCGTCACTGTCGGCGAAGCTGCGGACGTACACCTGGTAGACGACCGCGGAGCGCCACCAGTCGTCCTCGGTGGCGTGCGGCGGGGTGGTGGTGCTGATCATCCGAGCAATATGCCGGCCCGCCCTTGCAAGAGTCAAGCAGATCTTGCGTAAGACAGTCGTGCGGAAGTCGGAACGACTGCGGTGGAGCCGCGCACCACCAGCTCCGGGCGGAACAGGTACTCCGAGTGCGGGGCGCCGTGCCCGTTGATCTCGTCGACCAGGGCCCGGACGGCGGCGACCGCCATCGCGATGACCGGCTGCCGCATGGTGGTCAGCGGCGGGTCGGTGAAGGCCATCAGCGGTGAGTCGTCGTAGCCGACCACGGAGAGATCGCCGGGCACGCTGAGGCCACGTTGGCGGGCCGCCCGGACCGCTCCGAGAGCCATCAGGTCGGAGCCGCAGACGACGCCGGTGACACCACGGTCGAGCAGTCGACCGGCCGCCGCCTCGCCACCCTCCACACCGAACAACGACAGCTCGGCCAGGGGGCCCAGATCCGATTCGGCGACACCGGCCAGGCGCGTCATCGCCGAGCGCCAACCGGCCACCTTGCGCTGCACGGGAACGAACCGGTCCGGGCCGGTGATCAGACCGATCCGCCGGTGCCCGAGCGCGACCAGGTGGGCGACGGCCAGCTCGGCCGCCTCCCGGTCGTCGCAGGAGACGAAGGGTGCGCCGATGCCCGGCACGTACCCGTTGATCATCACGACCGGCAACGGTCGGGCGAGCAGTGCCCGGTAGCGGTCGTGGTTGGCGGCGGTGTCGGCGTGCAGGCCGGAGACGAAGGCGATCCCGGAGACCTGCCGGTCCAGCAGCATCTCCACGTACTCGTCCTCGGTCACCCCGCCGGCGCTCTGGGTGCAGAGCACCGGCGTGAAACCGCTCTGTGCCAGGGTCGACTCGATGACCTGGGCGAAGGCGGGGAAGATCGGGTTGTCCAGCTCCGGCACCACCAGGCCGACCAGCCCGGCGCTGCGTTTGCGCAGTCGGGCCGGGCGCTCGTAGCCGAGCACGTCGAGGGCGGTCAGGACGGCCTGCCGGGTCTCCGGGGCCACGCCGGGGCGGTCGTTGAGCACCCGCGACACCGTGGCCTCGCTCACTTCGGCCTGCTGGGCGATGTCGGACAGTCGAGCGCGCATGGCGGCACTTTAGCCCACCGGCAAGTTCTTGCGGGGTCCTTTGCAAGCGCTTCCATTACTTGCAACCTCTTGCTAACGTGCCCGCAACATGCGAGAGCAGCGGCGCAGCATCCCTGCGCCGGATGGCAAGAACTTCCAGAGGTTCCCACTGGCGGGCCGCCCTTCCCCCGGCGGACCCGCCATGACGACAGGAGTACCGATGCGCATCCGTACCGCGGGTGTGGTCGCCCTCTTCGCCCTGGCGCTCGCCGCCTCCGGCTGTGGCGGCGACAGCGACGAGCCGGCCGCGAAGGAAACCCCCAAGGCCGCCGGCGGCAAACTGGTGATCTGGGCGGACGACAAGCGCACCGCCGCCCTCAAGCCGTTCGCCGAGAAGTTCGGTCAGGAGAACGGCGTCACCGTCGAGGTCCAGGCCGTCAGCAAGGACCTGCAGACCAACTTCGTCACCGCCTCCCAGCAGGGCAGTGGCCCGGACGTGGTGGTCGGCGCGCACGACTGGATCGGCAACCTCGTGCAGAACGGCGCCATCGACCCCGTGCAGCTCGCCGCCGAGCAGAAGAGCGCGTTCAACGAGACCGCCGTCAAGGCCGTCACCTTCAACGGGCAGCTCTACGGCGTGCCGTACGCGCAGGAGAACCTGGCGCTGATCCGCAACACCGAGCTGGCCCCCGAGGCGCCGAAGACCATCGAGGACCTGGTCGCCTCCGGCAAGAAGCTCAAGGCGGCGAAGAAGGCCACAGAGACGCTCTGCCTCCAGGTCGGCCAGAACGGCGACGCGTACCACATCTACCCGCTCTACAGCTCCGCCGGCGGTTACCTCTTCGGCACCGCGGCCAACGGGGACTACGACCCGAAGGACCTGGGCGTGGGCAAGCCCGAGTCGATCGAGGCCTTCAAGAAGATCGGCGCGCTGGGCGAGAAGGGCGAGGGTGTGCTCAAGCGCTCCATCTCGGACACCAACTCGATCTCCACGTTCACCGGCAAGAAGTGCGCGTACCTGGTCTCCGGCCCGTGGGCGGTGGCCGACGTCAAGAAGGCCAACATCTCCTACGACATCTCGGCCATCCCCGGCTTCGCCGGCGGCAAGGAGGCCCAGCCGTTCGTGGGTGTGCAGGCGTTCTACGTCGCCGCCAAGGGCAAGAACAAGGCGCTGGCCCAGGAGTTCGTGGCCAACTACACCACCACGCCCGAGCTGGCCGTCGCGCTCTACAACGCCGAGCCCCGGCCGCCGGCGCTGACCGCCGCCCTCGACCAGGTCAAGGGCAACGACCCGGATCTGGCCAAGTTCCAGGAGGCCGGTAAGAACGGTCAGGTCCTCCCGGCAATCCCGGCGATGGCCGCGATCTGGGACCCGTTCGGCAAGGCCGAGGCCGCCGTCATCGGCGGGGCCGACCCGACCAGCACCATCACCACCGCCGGCAAGACCATTTCCGGCCAGATCAAGTAATGAGTACGCCGCTGTCCGGCCCGGAGTCCGCCACGCGGACTCCGGGCCGGGAGCCCGCCGGCTCCCCACCCCCGCGCCCACGTGCCACGCGCTCGCGCGACGACGCCCCGATCACCGTGACCGGGCTCGCCGGCAAGGTGCTCCTGCTCGGTCTGACCGCCGGCATCGCGGTCTGGGCGGCCTTCCCGCTCATCGCCGCCGAGATGTGGACCGGCCTCGCCCTGCTGGCGGCGTCCACGGTCGGGCTGTTCTACCTGTACCTCACCCGCCGGCACGTCCCGGCCAAGTACCTGGTCCCGGGCACCCTGTTCCTGATCGCCTTCCAGGTCTTCCCGGTGCTCTACACCGCCAGCACCGCCTTCACGAACTTCGGGGACGGGCACCGCGGCAGCAAGGACGACGCGGTAGTCGCGATCCAGACCTCGTCGGTCACCCAGGTGCCGGGGTCCGCCGAATACGCCCTGTCGATCGCCACCAAGGGCGACCCGGCCACCGGTCCGCTGGTCTTCCTGGTCACCGACCCCGGCACCGGCGCGGTCTCCGTCGGCGACACCGGAGGGCTCCGCCAACTCGACGCCGCCGACGTCACGGTCGCCACGGGCGGCAAGGTCACCGCCGCCGACGGCTACACAGTGCTGACCTTCGGCCAGGCCAGCGCCCGTAGCAAGGAGATCACCGACCTGGTGGTCCCGACCGCCGGTGGCGCGGTGCGCTCCAGCGGCCTGTCCCGGGCGTACGAGGGCAAGGCGGTGCGGGCGTACGAGGCTGGCTGCGACTGCGTACGGGACACCGAGACCGGGCGGACCTGGACCGCCGACGAGGAGGCGGGCGCTTTCGTCGCCGCCGACGGCGAGCGGCTGGCCCAGGGCTGGAAGGTCAACGTCGGGCTGAACAACTTCACCCGGGTGCTCACCGACGAGAACATCTCCGGGCCGTTCCTCGGCACCCTGGTCTGGAACTTCGCCTTCGCCATCGGCTCCACCGGTGGGACGTTCCTGCTCGGCACGCTGATCGCGCTCGTCCTGCACTCGCCCCGGATGCGCGGCACCAACTTCTACCGGGTGCTGCTGGTCCTGCCGTACGCCATGCCGTCGTTCGCGATGCTGCTCGCCTGGCGGGACATGTTCAACGCCGACTTCGGCCTGATCAACAGTCTGTTCGGCCTGGACGTGGACTGGTTCGGTCAGGAGTGGACGGCCCGCTTCGCCGTCATCCTCGTGCAGCTCTGGCTCGGCTACCCGTACATGTTCCTGGTCGCCACCGGTGCCTTGCAGGCCATCCCGCGTGAGCTCACCGAGGCCACCTCGGTCGACGGGGCGTCGCCCTGGCAGTCCTTCCGCGCGGTCACCCTGCCGCTGCTCCTGGTCGCCCTGTCGCCGCTGCTGATCTCGTCGTTCGCGTTCAACTTCAACAACTTCAACGCGATCTACCTGACCACCGAGGGTGCGCCCTTCCCGGCCGACAACCCTGCCAACGGCGCGACCGACCTGCTGATCACGTACACCTACCGGCTCGCCTTCGGCGGGCAGGGCGCGCAGTTCGGCTTCGCCGCCGCGATCTCGCTGTTCATCTTCGCCATCGTCGCGGTGGTCTCCGCGATCAGCTTCCGCCGGACCCGCAAGCAGGAGGAGGTGTACGGGTGACAACGGTCAACCACATCCGGACCGGTCGGCGGCGTGGCCGCTGGTTGGCCGAGGTCGGCTGGCGGCACGTCGTCGCCGTGCTCGCCGTGCTGTTCAGCCTGTTCCCGATCCTGTTCGTGCTGTCCGCCGCGCTCAACCCGCTCGGCACGCTGTCCACCACCGAGCTGGTGCCCACCGGCGGGGTGTCGCTGGACAACTTCGGCGAGCTGTTCGATCGCACCGCCTTCGGACGGTGGTTCCTCAACTCGTTGCTGATCGCCGGGGTGGCGTCGTTCGCGTCGGTGTTCCTGTCCGCGCTGGCCGCGTACGCCTTCTCGCGGATGCGGTTCCGCGGCCGCCGGGTCGGGCTGCTCTCACTACTGCTGATCCAGATGTTCCCGCAGTTCCTGGCGATCGTGGCGATCTACCTGATCTTCGGCACGATCACCGACCTGTGGCCGTCGATCGGCTTCAACACCCCGTGGGGCCTGCTGCTGCTCTACCTGGGTGGGGCGCTCGGGGTGAACACCTGGCTGATGAAGGGCTTCTTCGACACGCTGCCGCGCGAGCTGGACGAGTCGGCGACCATGGACGGCGCGTCGCACGCCCAGGTCTTCTTCCGGATCATGCTGCCGCTGGTGGCGCCGATCCTGGCGGTGGCCGGGCTGTTGGCCTTCATCGGCACGATCAACGAGTTCCTGATGGCCAACGTGTTCCTCACCAGCAGCGACTCCAAGACTCTCGCGGTCGGGATGTACGGCCTGGTGCAGGGCAACCAGAGCAACAACAACTTCGGGATCTTCGCGGCCGGCACCCTGCTCACCGCCATCCCCACCGTGCTGGTCTTCCAGCTTCTCCAGCGCTACATCGTCTCCGGCCTGACCGCCGGAGCGGTCAAGGGCTGACCGTGCCGCGGCCGGAGTCGACGCGCCGACCGCCAGACCCCCTACTACAAACCGTCGTTGATGGGAGAGGATGGGCGGCGTGGAAGCGCTGCGACTAATCCTCCTCTACGTCCATCTGATCGGCTTCGCCCTGCTGCTCGGCGGATCGATCGCCCAATACATCAGCGGTCGGCTACGGATCAACTCGGCCATGCTCTGGGGGGCGGTGATCCAGTTGTTGACCGGGCTCGGCCTGTCCGCCCCGCTGCGCGACGGGGACGAGCCGGCGCCCGCGAAGCTTGTGACAAAGTTGGTGATCGCGCTGCTGATCTTTGTCATGGTCTTCTTCTCCCGGAAGCGGGACGCGGTGAACCGTGGTCATTTCCTGACGATCGTCGGCCTGACCCTGGTCAACGCGGCGGTCGCGGTCTTTTGGCGGTAACGTCCGGGGAGAGGGCCGACCCCGGGAAAACGGACGTTTCGGACGGCACGTCGCTTGCTTACCAGCACGAAGAGTGACGTGCCCCACGCAAGGGTTACACCCGGGTAACAGGCGCTCAACAGTCGTGCACGATTGTCGGCCGGTGGGTGGGCGCGGGCGTACGCTCCCGTCCGTAACGTGGGACAGCCGGCGGCACACCGCAGGTCGGCTGATGGGCTGCCACCGCACTAGGCGCGGTGTGCAATGGGAAGGAGACGTCTTGCGCTCGGTGCGTGGGATGCGGATCGCCTCGATCGTCGCGGCAGGTGGGCTCGTGCTCACCGCCGCCGCTTGTGGCGAGGCCCCCGATGATGACAACAACGCCGGCAGTGGCGGCAAGAAGTTCAGCGCCTGCATGGTGACCGACGTCGGTGGCATCGACGACAAGTCGTTCAACACCTCGGCCTGGAAGGGTCTCGAGGAGGCCAAGGCCGCCAACAGCAACATCGAGACCAAGTTCGTGGCGTCGAAGGCCGAGGCCGACTACGAGCCGAACCTGACGCAGTACGTCAACCAGAAGTGCGACTTCATCCTGGCGGTCGGTGGTCTGATGGCCAACGCCACCTCGAAGATCGCCAAGGCCAACCCGAACCAGGCGTTCGGCATCGTCGACGCCAACCCGGGTGACGCCAACGTCTACCCGATGCAGTTCGACACCGCGCAGGCCGCGTTCCAGGCCGGTTACCTGGCCGCCGGGATGAGCAAGTCCGGCAAGGTGGGCGCGTACGGCGGCCTGCCGATCCCGCCGGTGACCATCTTCATGGATGGCTTCGTCGACGGCGTGGCGTACTACAACAAGACCAAGGGCAAGAACGTCCAGGCGCTGGGTTGGAACAAGGAGACCCAGAAGGGCTCCTTCACCAACGACTTCGCCAAGCAGGACGAGGGCAAGAAGGTCTCCGACGCGCTGGTCGCCCAGGGTGCGGACATCATCATGCCGGTCGCCGGTGGCGCAGGCCTCGGCACCACCGCCGCGGCCAAGGCCTCGGGTGGCAAGTACAGCACCATCTGGGTGGACGTCGACGGCTGCGAGAGCACCCCGGACTGCTCGGCCATCATCACCACGGTGGTCAAGAACATCCCGGAGGCCGTCAAGGAGGCCGTGCTCAAGGCCGCCGGTGGCGAGAAGCTGCAGGCCAACCCGGGCTTCGTGGGCACCCTGGCCAACACCGGCGTCTCGATCGCCCCGTACCACGACTTCGACAGCAAGGTTCCGGCCGAGCTGAAGGCCGAGGTCGACAAGATCAAGGCGGACATCGCCGCCGGCACCATCACCGTCACCTCGAAGGCCCAGCCGACCAAGTGACAACCGCCCGGCTCCTCCGGTGAGATCATCGGGGAGGTCGGCGGGGGACAGGTACGACCGATCGGCCGCTTCGGCCCTGCGGGTGACCGTGGGGTCGGAGCGGCCGATCGCGCACCACGTCAACCGGGCCGCTCCGGCCAGGTTGACGGCAGCTAGGCTGCACCATCGCTCGCACTCCAGGAGGTTGCGCTGAGACTCGAACTGCGCGGCATCACCAAGCGGTTCGGTGATCTGGTCGCCAACGACCACATCGACCTGACGGTGGAGCCTGGAGAGATTCATGCCCTGCTCGGCGAGAACGGCGCGGGCAAGTCGACCCTGATGAACGTGCTCTACGGGCTCTACCAGCCCGACGAGGGCGAGATCCTGGTCGACGGCAAGCCGTTGAAGCTGAAGGGCCCGTCCGACGCGATCGGTGCCGGGATCGGCATGGTGCACCAGCACTTCATGCTGGTGCCGGTCTTCACCGTCGCCGAAAACATCATGCTCGGCGCCGAACAGGTCCGGGGCGGCATCGCCGGTTTCCTGGACCGCCGACGTGCCCGGCGCGAGGTCACCGAGGTGTCCGAGCGCTACAACCTGCGGGTCGACCCGGACGCGGTGGTCGAGGACCTGCCGGTCGGCATCCAGCAGCGAGTCGAGATCGTCAAGGCGCTCACGCGCGACGTCGACCTGCTCATCCTGGACGAGCCGACCGCCGTGCTCACCCCGCAGGAGACCGAGGAACTGCTGACGGTCATGCGGTCGCTCAAGGCGGCCGGCAAGTCGATCGTCTTCATCACCCACAAACTGGGCGAGGTCAAGGCCATCGCCGACCGGATCACGGTGATCCGACGCGGCAAGACCGTGGGCACCGCCTCGCCGGACGCCAGTCGGGACGAGCTGGCCGCGATGATGGTCGGGCGCAACGTCCGACTCACCGTGGACAAGGGCCCGGCCACTCCCGGTGAGCCGGTGCTGGAGGTGACCGGGCTGGTCGTCGACGACGACCGGCAGATCCGCGCGGTGGACGGGGTTGACCTGACCGTGCGTGCGGGCGAGGTGCTCGGCGTGGCGGGCGTACAGGGCAACGGTCAGACCGAGCTGATCGAGGCGATCATGGGCCTGCGGCCGGTGCTCGCCGGCACGGTCAGCCTGGTCGGCGACCGGATCGACGGCTGGAAGCCCAAGAAGGTGCTCCGCGCGGGCGTCGGCTACGTGCCCGAGGACCGCAGCGTGGACGGCCTGGTCAAGGAGTTCAGCGTCGCGGAGAACCTGGTGCTGGACATCTACGACCGGCCGCCGTTCGCTGCCGGGCTCGCGCTCAAGCCGGACGCGATAGCGGCGTCGGCGAAGGAGCGGATCGAGCAGTTCGACGTCCGCACGTCATCGGCCGACGCGTCGGTGGGCACCCTCTCCGGCGGCAACCAGCAGAAGGTGATCGTCGCCCGGGAGCTGTCCCGGCCACTGAAGCTCTTCATCGCGGCCCAGCCGACCCGTGGCGTCGACGTCGGGTCGATCGAGTTCATCCACAGCCAGATCATCCGCGAGCGGGACATCGGCACCGCCGTCATGGTGGTCTCCAGCGAGCTCGACGAGGTGATCGGGCTGGCCGACCGGATCGCGGTGATGTACCGCGGTCGCATCATCGGCATCGTCGGCCCGGACACCCCGCGTGAGGAGATCGGCCTGCTGATGGCCGGCATCAGCCCGGACGTGGCCCACGAGCGCAACACGGACGCCGTGCCCAGCGACGGGCCGGCCACCGACGGGAGCCCGGCGAGCGGCCCGGGTTCCGCGAGCGAGGACGAGGCATGACCAACCCCCCAACCCCGCAGTCCGGCTCGCCGGACAAGGAGCCGGCGAGCGAGGCGCAGGCCGCGCAGAACGCGCTCGGCAACACCGAACGGGCCGAGGTGGCGACCGAGCCGGGCGGCCCGGCGTCCAAGCCGGAGCCGGAGCAGAAGCCGAGTCTGGGCCGGTTGTTCATGGACAACCTCTGGGCGGCCAACACCTTCACGGTGACCCTGCTGTCGCTGGTGCTGGCGATCGTGGTCGGCGCGGTGCTGATGATCGTTTCTGATCCGGCGGTGCTGTCCACGTACTCGTACATCACCTCCCGCCCGTCCGACGCGATCAACTCCAGCTGGACGCTGGTCAGCGAGGCGTACGCGAACCTGTTCAAGGGCTCGGTCTTCGACCCCGAGGCGTTCTCCGGCTGGGTTAACGGCACCGGTAGCTGGCAGGCCGTTCTCGCGCCGATCTCCGAGACGCTCACCTACGCCGCGCCGCTGGTCTTCACCGGTCTGTCGGTGGCGCTGGCCTTCCGCGGCGGCCTGTTCAACATCGGCGCCCAGGGTCAGGCCACCATCGGCGTGATCATGGCGGCCCTGGCCGGCTTCCTGCTGCCCCTGCCGCCCGGCCTGCACCTGCTGGTGGCGGTGCTCGCCGGCGCGCTGGGCGGAGCGATCTGGGGTTTCATCCCCGGCATCCTCAAGGCCCGGGCCGGCGCGCACGAGGTGATCAACACGATCATGCTCAACTACGTCGCCACGTACTTCCTCACCTGGTTGATCGTGCAGAACGGTGTGCAGGACCCGAACCGCACCGACGCGATCAGCAAGGCGGTGGACACCTCCGCCCAACTGCCCCGACTGCTCGGCGACAACCTGCGGGTGCACGCCGGCATCCTGCTCGCCGTGCTGGCCACCTGGGCGGTCGCCTGGCTGCTCAACCGTTCGACGCTCGGCTTCGAGCTGCGGGCGGTCGGCGCCAACCCGGACGCCGCCCGTACCGCCGGCATCAGCGTCACGCGGACGTACATCCTGATCATGGTTTTCGCCGGCATCCTGGCGGGCCTCGGTGGCTCGAACATGGTGCTGGGCTCGACCGCCAGCGCGTTGACCCCGCTGGTGGTCGCGCAGATCGGCTTCGACGGCATCCTGGTCGCGCTGCTCGGGCGGGTGAAGCCCTGGGGAGTGCTGCTGGCCGCGTTGCTGTTCGGTGCGTTGCAGGCCGGCGGCAACCGGATGCAGTCGTACTCCGGGATCTCGCTGGAGCTGGTGACCGTGCTCCAGGCGCTGATCGTCATCTTCATCGCCGCGCCGGCCCTGGTGAAGGCGATCTTCCAGCTCCGGGCCGCGCGCGCCGCCCGGTTGCAGACGAGCCTGGCGAAGGGCTGGTAACTCATGTCCACCATGGCTGTCCCCGACATCGCGGTCGCCCCGGTCGACGAGGGCTTCTGGACCCGTAGCCGCAAGGTCGGCCTCACGCTGCTGGGGCTCGGCCTGCTGGCCGCGGTGCTCTTCGGCGCGCTCGCCACCAACCAGCAGGCCCGGTTCACGCTCAGCGACGACGCGGCCGGTGCCGCACTGAAGATCAACGGCACGATCGGGGCGATCCTGTTCGGGATCATCGCGATCGCCGCCGGCGCGGCGCTGCTCGCCGGGGTGCCGAAGCGGTGGTTCATCACCGTGCTCGGCATCGGGCTGGTGGGCTTCGTGCTCTCGTTCCTCTGCTGGCAGGTCTCCGCCGCGCCAGCCGGGCAGAACTTCATGCCCCTGGTCAACATCATCCGAGGCACGTTCATCCTGGCCCTGCCGCTGATCTTCGGCGCGCTCGCCGGGGTGCTCTGCGAACGCTCCGGTGTGGTCAACGTGGCCATCGAGGGCCAGCTGCTGATGGGTGCCTTCAGCGGCGCGCTCTTCGGCAGCATCTCCGGCAGCGTCTGGGTGGGTCTGGTCGCCGCAGCCCTCGGCGGCGCGTTCATCTCGCTGCTGCTGGCCGTCTTCGCCATCCGCTACCTGGTCGACCAGGTCGTCATGGGCATCGTGCTGAACCTGCTGGCGGTCGGCGTCACCGGCTTCCTCTACGAGCGGCTGATGCAGACCGACGCGGCGAAATACAACAGCGCGCCCCGCTTCAGCAACTGGGAGATCCCGCTGCTCAAGGACATCCCGGTGCTCGGGCCGGCGCTGTTCCGCGGCAACATCTTCCTCTACCTCGGGCTGCTGCTGGTGCTCGTGATCCACATCGGGCTCTTCCGCACCCGGTGGGGTCTGCGTACCCGCTCGGTCGGTGAGCACCCCGTCGCCGCCGACACGCTCGGCGTCAAGGTGCTGCGGGTCCGCTACCGCAACGTGCTGCTGGCCGGCGTCGTCGCAGGCATCGGCGGCGCGTCCTACACGCTGGCGCTCTACTCGTTCACCAAGAACATGATCGGCGGCAAGGGCTTCATCGCACTGGCCGCGCTGATCTTCGGCCGGTGGAACCCGACCGGTGCGCTGCTCGCCGCGCTCTTCTTCGGTTTCGCCGACCAGCTCGCCACCTACCTGGGCGCGATCAGCAGCTCGATCCCCAGTCAGTTCCTGGCCATGCTGCCCTACCTGGCCACCATCCTGGCGGTCGCCGGGCTGGTCGGCCGGGTCCGCGCACCGGCCGCCGACGGCAAGCCGTACATCAAGGGCTGACACCCGAGCTGTGCCCGGCGGGACTCCCGTCGGGCACAGCGAGGTCCGCGCCAGTCATCTCACGGGTGCCGTCTCGACACGGAACGCGGGGTACCGTGCCGCGATTGCCGCGAACTCGGACAGGGGCGCATGCCGGTCGACGGGAAGGTGCGGCCGGGCTCCGGGGACCGTCGCCAGATACCGCTTGAGAATCGGCGCACGCTCGTCGACCGGCACCTCGACCAGGCGGCAGACCCGGGCGCGCCCGTGCCGAAGGATCACCAGGCCGTCAGCCGCACGCACGTTCCGGACCCAGTTGCAGTTCTCGCCCAGCATCGGCACCAGATACCAGTCGCCCTGCCAGTCGGCCATTCCCAGCGGGAACCGGGTGATCTGGCCGGTGCGGCGTCCCACGACCTCCAGTGTCACCCACCGCCTCGGGTGCAGGCCGGCGGCATACACGGCCGCCCACAGCCGGGCGAACCGGCGGGCCGCCGCATTACCGCGGCCCCCCGCGTACATCCGACGAAGAGTCTGCGCGGACAACGGCCAGCTCCCCAACTTCGCCATCACAGGTCCTCTCGGTCGCACGTGTCCGTCCTCGGCTTCAGGGTTGGCTGTCCCGAGCGGGAGATGCAGGGCCGAACGTCCCTTTCACCCCGAGCCGTCATCCTCGGCAACGCCTCCGACTCTGGTGACGGTTGACCACTGCTGGGGGCGCGGCCGATGAGTCGGACTCATGCCCGGCACGGCTGCGCCTGCCCGTGGACCCGGCCCTGCCCGCTTCTGACCTGGGCCGCTTGGGCAGAATGGCGGCATGACCGACATTGACTGGGCACGGTTGCGCGCTGCCGCCATCGAGGCGATGCGGCACGCGTACGCGCCGTACTCGACGTTCCCGGTCGGCGCGGCCGCGCTGGTCGACGACGGCCGCATCGTGGTCGGTTGCAACGTGGAGAACGCCGCGTACGGGGTGACGCTCTGCGCCGAGTGCGGCGTGGTCTCCAGCCTGCACGCCACCGGCGGCGGGCGACTCGTCGCGCTCTCCTGCGTCGACGCCACGGGTGAGCCGCTGATGCCGTGCGGGCGCTGTCGGCAACTGCTCTGGGAGCACGGCGGGCCGGAGTGCCTGATCGAGAGCAGGACCCGCCCGCTGCGGATGGCCGAGCTGCTGCCACACGCCTTCGGTGTGGAGGACCTGGAGGCCGTCACCGGGGAGACTCCGGTGCCGGTGGTCCCGGAGCGACTGGCCGCCTGGCGCGGGCGCGGCACCGTCTTCGTGCACCCGGACATGTCCGCCGGCCAGCAGGTCTGGACGGCGTACTGGGAGCGGTCGGCCGGCGACGACGCGGGCGCCGAGACCGGGGTGCTGGAGGAGGCGCCGAGCTGGGACGACCCGGCCGAGGCGATCACCTGGGGTCTGGCCCGGACGCCCCGGGTGGTCGTGGTGGACGCCACCGGCACCATCTTCTGGGCCGGCGAGGGTGAGCCGCCTGCGGAGATTCCGGTTCGCTGGTCTTGATTTCTGGTTGCGCTTAGGGCCGGGGCCGACCGTGCCCGGCTCCGGGCGGTCAGGCTTGATCCCTCCGCCGGGCACGGTCGGCCCAATCCCTCGGTGCGTGCGGTCCGCGGGTCGGTTTCACCATTCGACTAGGAAAGATCTTTCTTGATGAGTGCTTTTGCTGCTGTTGACGTTATTCGGGTCAAGCGGGATGGCGGGGTGCTGTCGGACGCGCAGATCGACTGGGTGGTCGACGCGTACACCCGGGGGGTTGTCGCCGACGAGCAGATGTCCGCGCTGGCGATGGCGATCCTGCTCAACGGCATGACCGGGCCGGAGATCGCCCGGTGGACCGCCGCGATGATCGCCAGCGGTGAGCGGCTGGACCTCTCGGCGGTACGCCGACCGACCGTCGACAAGCATTCCACCGGCGGCGTCGGCGACAAGATCACTCTGCCGCTCACCCCGCTGGTGGCGGCGTGCGGCGCTGCCGTACCGCAGTTGAGCGGCCGAGGTCTCGGGCACACGGGCGGCACGCTGGACAAGCTGGAGTCCATCCCGGGCTGGCGGGCCACTGTGAGCAACGACGAGTTCATCACCCAGCTGGACGAGGTCGGCGCGGTCATCTGCGCGGCCGGCACCGGGCTCGCTCCCGCCGACCGCAAGCTGTACGCGCTGCGCGACGTGACCGGCACCGTGGAGGCCATCCCGCTGATCGCCAGCTCGATCATGAGCAAGAAGATCGCCGAGGGCACCGGCGCGCTGGTCCTCGACGTCAAGGTCGGCTCGGGCGCCTTCATGAAGTCCGTCGACCAGGCCCGCGAGCTGGCGCGCACCATGGTCGAGTTGGGCGGTGCGCATGGCGTCCGGACGGTCGCCCTGCTCACCGACATGTCCACACCGCTCGGACTGGCGATCGGCAACGCCGTCGAGGTGACCGAGTCGGTCGAGGTGCTGGCCGGTGGCGGCCCGGCCGACGTGGTGGAGCTGACCCTCGCCCTGGCCCGGGAGATGCTCGACGCCGCGGGCCTGCCGGACGCCGACCCGGCGGCGGCGTTGCGCGACGGCCGGGCGATGGACTCCTGGCGGGCGATGATCCGGGCGCAGGGCGGCGACCCGGACGCGCCGATGCCCGAGGCCCGCGAGGTCGAGGTCGTCCGCGCCGAGCGGGACGGGCACGTCGCGGCCGTCGACGCGTACGCCATGGGGGTTGCGGCGTGGCGGCTCGGCGCGGGCCGGGCCCGCAAGGAGGACCCGGTCAGCGTGCCGGCCGGTGTGGTCCTGCACAAGCGGCCGGGTGACGCGGTGCGGGCCGGTGACGCCCTCTACGAGTTGCGCGCCGAGGACGCGACGCGGATCCCGGCGGCGTTGGCCGAGGCCGCCGACGCGGTACGGATCGCGCCGACCGCCCCCGCGACGACGCCGCTGGTCATCGAGCGCATCGGCTGATCGAGCGCGGGTCGGGGCGGCGTGGTGCCGGTCACCTGGGAGCGCTATTGTCGCTGGCCAAGGGGGGAAAACCGGCCTTGCGCCGGCGCGAGCAGACAGGAAGATCCGCCGTGACCGTTGCTGCCCCGGACCCACGTGAGGTGCGCGAGGCGAGTCTGGACGAGTTGTCCCGGCTCGGCCTGCCGTTGCCGCCGGCCCAGTTTCCCCTCGTCTGGGAGCCGGGCGACCGGATCGAGCTGCGCCCCACGGCGGAGATCGAGGCGCGGATCGCGGTGCTGCACCTGATCCTGGCCCGCTGCTTCGGGATGCCCCCGCAGGCGGCGATGAGCTGGCTGCTCGGCTCACACCTGGTCGAGATGGTCACCCCGCCGGAATGGCAGTTCGTGATGGGCGGCAAGGGTGACCACCGTTCGTTCGTGCTGCACCACGACGCGCTGTTCGCGCTGGCCTGGGTGCTCGGGCTGAGCAAGCAGCTCGACCCCACCCTGGCCGTGGACGAGCGGCTGGTCGAGCGGCTGCCGCACATCGCCGAGGGGGAGAGCTTCCCGCACTGGCGCTCGCGGATCCTCACGGCGCCGCAGCACCCGGCCGACGCGGCCGCGCTGCTCGATTTGCACTACTGCCTGGACTGGGCGTACCTGGAGACCGAGCGCGACGGTCGGAGGGCACCGGGCCTGGTCGACGCGAACGCGATCGGGCAGCGGCGCTGGGCCCTGGAGTGGGCGGTGATCCTGCGCGGGCCGTACCACGACGAGCCCCCCGGCTGGGAAGAGGTCGACCTCTCCACCTGAGGTCAGCGGGGTCGGTACGCGTCCAGCCGGACCGCGACGGTCACCCGGACCGGCTCGGGCAGGGCGGCCAGCCGGTCGGCGAGAGCGCCCGGGTCGGTGTGCCAGGCGCTCGGGCCCATCCCGACCAGGCTGGCGGCCTCCCGGCGGGTCAGGGCCAGCTCCGCCCGGTGCACCGCCGAACTGACCGGGGTGAAGTGCCCGCCCAGGCTGCCGGTCACCCGGTCCGCCTTGTCCGGGTCCACCCGCAGCAGGTCGAGGGCATCCACCAACTCGGCGAGATGGTCGGTGTCGGGCGTGACCACCAGCAGCGTCCCGGCCGGGTCGAGCACCCGGTGGAACTCCGCGCCGTTGCGCGGGGCGAAGACGTTCAGCAGCACGGCCGTCGAGGCGTCCGCCACGGGCAGCCGCTGCCAGGTGTCGGCGAGAGCCGCGGCGGCCCGGGGATGCGCGCGGGCCGCGCGGCGCAGCGCCGGCTTGGACACGTCCAGGGCCAGACCCACGGCGTCCGGCAACGCCGCCAGCACCGCGCCGAGGTACCGGCCGGTGCCGGCGCCGGCATCCACCACCAGGGGGTACGCCCCGACGTCGGGCTCCGGCGGTTCGAGCCGGGCCACGGCCTCCGTCGCGGCGGCGGCGAGAGCGGCCGAGATGACGTCGTAGTGCCCGGCGGCCTGGAAGTCCGCGCGGGCCGCGACCATTTCGGGGGTGTCACCGACGTGCGGTGCACGACCGGTGAGCAGGTTGACGTAGCCCTGGCGCGCGATGTCGAAGCTGTGCCGGCGTGGGCAGCGCAGCGCGCTCGTGTCGATGGCCTGCCCCAGGGGTTCGCCGCAGACCGGGCAGCGCAGCCGGTCGAGGATGCGGGGATCCACGTCAGGCGCACTCCATCCGCTCAGTTTAGACGTGCACCGGATCGGAGGCCGTGACACCCGGCGGCCCTGTCCCGGTCCGCCCGGGGCGCTGACTAGGGTCTGAGCATGGTCGCAACTATCCGGTATGAGGACATCGTCAAGGTTCCGAAGGCCCTGCTGCACGACCACCTCGACGGCGGGCTGCGGCCGGCGACGATCGTCGACCTGGCCGCGGAGGTGGGCCACGAGTTGCCCGCCACCGATCCCGACGCGCTCGGACGCTGGTTCGCGGCCGCGGCCGACTCCGGCTCCCTGGAGCGCTACCTCGAAACGTTCGCGCACACCGTCGCGGTCATGCAGACCGCGCCGGCGCTGCGGCGGGTCGCCCGCGAATGTGCCCTGGACCTGGCCGCCGACGGGGTGGTCTACGCCGAGGTGCGCTTCGCCCCCGAGCAGCACCTGGAGCAGGATCTCAGCCTGGACGAGGTGGTCGAGGCGGTGCTGGCCGGGTTCGCCGAGGGCACCGCCCAGGCCGTCGAGGCGGGCCTGAGCATCCGGGTGGGCACCCTGCTCACGGCGATGCGGCACGCCGCCCGCTCCCAGGAGATCGCCGAGCTGGCCGTGCGCCACCGGGACGCCGGGGTGGTCGGCTTCGACATCGCCGGCGCCGAGGCGGGCTTCCCGCCCACCCGCCACCTGGACGCCTTCGAGTACCTGCAACGGGAGAACTTCCACTTCACCATCCACGCCGGTGAGGCGTTCGGTCTGCCGTCGATCTGGCAGGCGATCCAGTGGTGCGGAGCGGACCGGCTCGGCCACGGGGTGCGGATCGTCGACGACATCGGCCCGGACGGCACGCTGGGCCGGCTGGCCGCGTACGTCAGGGACAAGCGGATCCCCCTGGAGCTGTGCCCCTCGTCGAACGTGCAGACCGGCGCGGTGGCCTCCATCGCGGACCACCCGATCGGTCTGCTGCGCGACCTGCGCTTCCGCGCCACAGTCAACACCGACAACCGGCTGATGAGCGGCACCTCCATGTCACGGGAGATGTCGCTGCTGGTGGAGACGTTCGGCTACGGCTGGAAAGAGTTGCAGTGGTTCACCATCAACGCGATGAAGAGCGCCTTCATCCCGTTCGACGAGCGACTGCGGATCATCGACGAGGTGATCAAGCCGGCGTACGCCAAGCTGATGGCCTGACGGTCAGCCGTGCTGACCTGACCATCAGCCGTGCGGGTGGCCGGCGAGCAGGCCGGCCACCCGGCGCAGCACCTCCCTGGCGCGGGCCGCCTCCGCACCCAACCCGGTCTGCCGACGCAGGATCGCGGGCTCGGCCCGGAGCAGCGCCACGCCGCGCCGGACCAGCACCCGGGGGGCCTTGCGCTGCTCGGACAGGTCCCGGGCGAGCCGGCGCAGGAAGGTCGCCCCGCGCGGACGGCGCAGCGCGTACGCCCCAGCGAGCAGTCCGCGGCGACGGCATTCCTCGACGATCTCGGCGGCGAAGATCCCTTCGGCCACGAAAAGTGGCGATCCGGCGACATCAAATGTCCGGGTGGCCACCCGTCGGTCTGCGCCGATCGCATAAACCGGCACATCGGCGCGGCCTTCCCGAGCAAGTCGGGCAATGATTTCCACAGCGGTGGGGGCATCCCAGGACTGCGGCGATTCCCAATCCACCTGGCCGTTTCGTCGCGGCAACGTAGGGTCATCGCCGTCTTTGTAGAAGTCGTCCAGACAGAGCACCGGTAAACCGGTTTGCTGCGCTATGTACGACTTTCCGGAGCCGGAAGGACCGGCGAGCAGGACAACGCGGTGCGGATGTTCCATTACCTTCAGTTACTCCGGCCAGACGGACTGCTATCAAATCGCATCAACATCTCATCACACCTCCGGCCGGTGACAACCTGGGCTTTCTTCTTGTCGACCGGCGTGATGGAATCTCGGGGGTCCGACCCGCCGGGTCGGTCGCTGGGCGTTGCCCGGGGCAACGCGTTGAAGCTGTAATCGCGAGGGCGGTGTTGTGAGCAAACGGCCAAAGACGGCGGGCTCCTTCCTGTCGCGGCTGCGCCGGCCGGCCAGCCGGCTCCGGGACATGCCGATCTGGTCCAAGCTCGGTCTCATCATGATCGTGCCGACCATCGCCACGGTCGTGGTGGGCACCAGTGGTCTTGTCGACCACGTGGAGACGCTCAACAATGCCAACCGAGCCGGCGACCTGGCCAACCTGTCGAGCTATTCCGGCAGCCTGGTCGACAGTCTGCAGGATGAGCGGACTGCCGCCGTGCTGCTGCTGGGGGCGGACGGGACGCAGCCGACGGCGCAGTACCAGGAGGCCTACAACCGGGTGACCTCCCGGGTGGACCGTGAGACGTCCCCCTACCGGCAGCAGCGTGCCGAGATCGAGGACCTGCCGGGCAGCCTGGAAGGTCTGCTCGACGGCATCGACCAGAACCTGCAGGACCTGTCGGGCATCCGCAGCCAGGTGTTCAACGGCAAGCTCGCGCTCACCGAGACCGTGCAGGCGTACGAGGGTCTGATCAGTGACCTGCTCGCCATCCGCGACTCGGCCACGCAGCTCGCCGGTAACAACGAACTGAGCGACCGGATGCGCGCCGCCGCGGCGGTCGCCCGCGAGAAGGAGTTCCTCGCCGCACGCCGGGTCGTGGTGCACCGCGCGCTGGGTGTGAAGGGCGGCAAGCGCCTCACTCCGGCGCTGCGCACCGACTACATCGCCAGTGGCACCGGCCAGCAGCAGGCGCTGCAGAGCTTCAAGGCCGTCGCCACCCCGGACGACGCGAAGTTCCACGACCAGACGGTCGCGGGCGGCGACCGCCGGGAGGCACAGAACTACACCGGCTGGATCGACGGCAACACCACCGGCGACATGCGCAACGCGCCGTTCGGGCCGGACCAGTGGGAAGCCGCCATGACGGCCAACGCCAAGCTGATCCGCAACGTCGAGACCAAGCTCGACGGCGAAGTGGTCGACGAGGCCAACAGTCTCCGCTCGGACGTGCAGCGCCAGGTCTTCCTGGAGACCGGCCTGCTGCTCAGCATGCTGTTGCTGGCCATCCTCTTCGCGTACCTGGTCGCCCGCTCCATGGCCCGTTCACTTCGTGAGCTGCGGCAGGGTGCGCTCTCCGTCGCCCAGTACGGCCTACCCCAGGCGGTTGCCCGACTGCGTGACCCGCAGGTCGTCGGGCAGCTCTCCCCGGTGCAGCTGGCCAACCAGATCGCCGAGCCACTACCGGTCCGCAGCCGGGACGAGTTCGGCCAGGTGACCGAGGCGTTCAACGCCGTCCACCTGGAAGCCGTCCGTACGGCCGCCGAGCAGGCGGCACTGCGCGCCTCCGTCGCGACCATGTTCGTCAACCTGGCCCGCCGTTCACAGATCCTGGTCGACCGCCTCATCGGGCACCTCGACCGGCTGGAGCGCGGCGAGGAGGACCCGGACCGGCTGGCCGAGCTGTTCCAGCTCGACCACCTGGCCACCCGGATGCGCCGCAACGACGAGAACCTGCTGGTGCTCGCCGGTGCCGACTCCACCCGTGTGCAACGTGAGCCGGCCGCGCTCATCGACGTGCTGCGGGCCGCGCAGTCCGAGGTCGAGCACTACACCCGGATCGAGTTCGGCGTCATCGACCGCGACATCGAGGTCGCCGCGCACGCGGTCAACGACCTGGTGCACCTCGTCGCCGAGCTGTTCGACAACGCCACCGCGTTCTCTCCGCCCGACTCGCAGGTGATGGTCGAGGCCCGTCGGGTCGGCGACCGCTCCTCGCTCTACGTCGAGGACCGCGGCATCGGCATCAGCGCCGAGCAGTTGCACGACCTCAACGAGCGGCTCGCGACGCCGCCGCAGGTGGACGTCGCCGTCTCCCGGATGATGGGCCTGGTCGTGGTCGCCCGACTGGCGTCCCGGCACGGCGTCCGGGTGGAGCTGCGCCCCGGCTCCGACCGTGGCACCGTCGCGGACGTGACACTGCCCACCTCGGTGCTGGTGCCCCGGGCGCTCTCCGGTCGGGTGCAGCAGCCCCCGGCCCTGCCCGCAGCCGGTGGCCCCCAGCAGAACGGGCCCGCACCGGCCTTCGGCGCCCTGCCGGCGCTGGGCAACGGCCCTCGTCCGAGCGAGTCCGGCAACCAGGTCACTCTCGGCGGTCGGCCGTTCGAGCCCGCCTCGCGCAACGGTGCCGGCACCCCCGCCAACTCCGGTGGCTACCGCTCGATGCCGGCCTGGTCCGACCTGACCGGCGCTGCCGGGACGAACGGCGTCAACGGTGGTGACGGGTTCACCCCGCGGACCGCCAACGGCCAGCCGATCGACCCGCTGCCGCAGCGTCGCGCCGGGGACGACAGCCCGACCTCCGGCCAGCAGCCGTCGATTCCACGGCAGCTGCCGAGCAGCCCCGAGGCACACCCGTACTCGGCGCCGCCGGTCTCCGCGCAGCCCTACTCCGGCGCGCCGGTCTCCGCCTCGCCGGCCTCCGGCCAGCCGTACTCCGGGCAGCCCTACTCGGGTGCCCCGTACGGCGGCCCGCCGGTCTCTGCGGCCCCGGCCTCCGGGCAGCCGTACGCCGGTCCGCCGGTGTCCGCGTCGCCCGTGTCGGCGTCGCCGGCGTCCGGCCAGCCGTATTCGGGTCAGCCCTACTCGGTGCCGCCCGCCTCCAGCCAGTCGTTCGCCGGGTTCGCACCCCGGTCGGCCCCGCCCGCGCAGGCGCCCAGCACCCCCGCGCCGCCGGCCTGGCCGCCGGTGCCGGGTACCGACCGCGACGCTTCGGCGCCGCCGGTGCCCGAGCGGCTCGCCGCTGCCCTGGACATGACGACGGAGCTGCCGCGGGTGCCGCGACCCGGCGAACAGCCGGCCGCAGCAGCCCAGCCTCCGACTCGGCCATCGGCTCCTGCTCCGGCTCCGGCCCCGCAGAAGAATCGGCCGGCCCCGCAGAATCGGCCGGCACCGCAGCAACCGCAGGCGCAGAACCGCCAGCGCTACGCGGACGAGACGATGGAGCTGCCGATCTTCCGGGAGCTCGAGTCGGCTTGGTTCCGTACCCGCCGTCCGGGTTCGGAGGAAGCGGGACCCGGCGCGCAGCCGGCGACGAACGGCGACTCCGCGACCCAGCAGTTCGCTACGGTCGAGGCCACCGGTCGGGCAGTCCACAAGACACCACCCGGGACGACAGGTAACACACCGATGGCAGACACTCCGACGGCCGGAGGAGCGCCGCGGGACAACGGCTCCACAGCGAACGAGGGCGGTCGCCCGAGCGTCGCTGAGAGCCTGCCGAACCGCCGGCCCCAACCGCAGACCAACGGCTGGCAGACCGCTGCCGACGACGGCTGGCGTGCTGCCTCGGCGGCGGCCGGCGCGGTGCCGGTGAGCGAGACCACCACGACCGGCCTGCCGAAGCGCAAGCCGATGGCGCAGTTGGTGCCGGGCGCGGTGGAGAAGCCCACCACCTCGGTCCAGCGGCGCTCCCCGGAGGCGGTCCGTGGCCTGCTCTCCGCCTACCACCGGGGCGTGCAGCGAGGGCGTAGCACCTCGGACAACCCGACCAGCCCGGAGGCGACTCCGGGAGGGCAATCCTCGCAGTCTGGCTCAGGCCCGGTGGCCGGGAGCGGGCAGAAGGAGCAAGAAGGATGACAACTACGCAGGATCTTGGTTGGCTGCTGGCCAACTTCGCCGACCGGGTGCCCGGTGTCGCTCATGCGGTCGCCGTCTCGGCCGACGGCCTTCTCCTGGCGTCGTCACGGGACCTGCCGCGCGACCGGGCCGACCAGCTCGCCGCGATCTCCTCGGGTCTGGTCAGCCTGACCCAGGGGGCAGCCCGCTGCTTCGAGGGAGGCGCGGTGTTGCAGACCGTCGTGGAGATGGACAATGGCTTCCTGTTCCTGATGTCCATCTCGGATGGGTCGTCCTTCGCCGTGCTGGCCGCCCGCAGCTCTGACGTGGGCCAGGTCGGCTACGAGATGGCGCTGCTGGTCGACCGGGTGGGCGACGCACTGACTCCGCAGCCGCGTGCGGCTGCGGGCATGCTGGGCTGACGCCCCGCCGCTGATCGTGAGGTCGGCACCAACGCAACAACGACAACGACGGGCTTCACCGGTGGGAGCCGGTAACGGGTACGAAGGAGGTGAGCGGCGAGATGGCCGATCGTGACGAACCGACCGGAGCGTTGGTCCGTCCATACGCCGTGACCCGTGGCCGTACCCGTCCCCGGCTCGACATCGCGCTGGAGGCGCTCGTCGAGACGACGGTGCGCGGCCGCACCGCTGCCAGTGGCAACGGTGGTGGCCGCGAACACCAGTACATCGCCGCGCTGTGTGACGGACGCGTGCAATCGCTCGCGGAGATCGCGGCGCGGCTGCAGCTCCCGCTCGGTGTGGCCCGGGTGCTCATCGCCGACATGGCGACGGACGGCCTGGTCGCGGTCCACGAGCCGACCATCCTGGACGACTCCGACGACGCGGTGGGCACTGAACTGCTGGAGAGGGTGCTGAGTGGACTTCGCAGGCTCTGACATGTCGCACCGCCCGCCGAACCCGAGCGGCCGCGTGACGTCGGCGAAGATCGTTATCGCCGGTGGATTCGGCGTCGGTAAGACGACGCTGGTCGGCTCGGTCTCGGAGATCACGCCGCTGACCACCGAGGCCATCATGACCTCCGCTGGCGTGGGCGTCGACGATACCCGGCAGGTGCCGGGCAAGACGACGACCACGGTGGCCATGGACTTCGGCCGGATCTCGATCGACCGTGACCTGATCCTGTACCTGTTCGGTACGCCGGGTCAGACCCGATTCTGGTTCATGTGGGACGAACTGGTTCGGGGTGCGATCGGCGCGGTCGTGCTGGTGGACACTCGCCGGCTGGCCGACTGCTTCGCGGCGATCGACTTCTTCGAGCACCGACGCCTCCCGTACCTGGTGGCGATCAACTGCTTCGACGGGATGCAGTACCACGACCCGCAGGACGTTCGGGACGCCTTGGCGATCTCGAGCGACGTGCCGGTGGTGGCCTGCGACGCCCGTAACCGGGAGTCGACGAAGCACGTGCTGATCTCGCTGGTCGAGTACGTGCTCACCATGCGCCGTACGCGCGCCGTCGCCCCGGCCTGATCGGGACGCCGCACCCCGGTGGTGGCTCAGGCCGCCACCGGGAGCACTACCCTGCTCGCCGACGCCCCTACGTCGGCGCGCGCTCTACGCCGTCTCCTGAGGCCCTGGAAGCCACCGGCCCCCGCACCCTGGGCCGTTGAGCTGCGGGCTTCGAGAGGCGGCGTTGCCGCGTCCAGGGGCACGTCTGCACACGCGACAGCGCCCTCAGTCAGCTGACTGAGGGCGCTGTCGCGTGTGACGAGGGTCAGGACTGGTAACCGGCGGAGCGGTACTCGTACTCCCGGTCGTCGTCGCGGTCGCCGTGGTCCCGGCTGAAGTCCCAGCCACCGGCCGCCTCGCGGCCGGGTCGACCACCCACCGCGAAACCGCCGATCTCCTGGCCGCGACGCCAACCACGGAAGTAGCCGGTGGTGTTCTCCGCGAGGCTTGCCGCATCGCGCACTATCCGCAATGGACGCTCCTCGCGCAGCGGGGAACCAGGGACCAGGTTGGCCTGAGGCACGCGCTTCGGCAGCCCGGCGTTGGTCTCGGCGCCGACCGCGGGGCGGGCGGCCTGCTCTGCGGCCTGCCAGCCGGTGTCGGCCGTGGTCGACCAGTCCAGGTCGGACTCCTCGGCCTGGCCGACGAACCAGGCCGACTTGGCCTGCGCGAAGATCAGCAGGTCGCCGTCACCCTCGTCGGCGACCGGTGGCGGACGGTGCTCGACCGGCGGCGTCCGGCGCTCCAACGGAGGGGTCCGGCGCTCCATCGGCGGCGTCCGCTGCTCCAGCGAGGGCGTGCGAGGCTCCAATGAGGGCGTGCGAGGCTCCAGCGAGGGCGTCCGGTGCTCCATCGGCGGCGGCGGACGGTGCTCGGTGGCACGGTCGGGCCGAGCGGCCGGTCGGCCGCCGCGAGCGGCCAACTCCCGGTCGACCAACCGCAGCGGCGGGGTCTCCAGGTGCGCGTCCGCAGACGGGTTGAGCCCCTCGCGCAGCGCCCGGTCGGCCAGTGGCGGTGGCTCCACCAGTCGCAGCATGGGCGGCTCCTGCGGCAGGTCGTCCGCCAACCAGGGCGGGGTGACCCGACCGTCGGCCCGACCCGGGTCGGTCGGGGCCTCGATGCCGCGGCTGCCACCGTACGGGTAGGCCACCGGGTTGTTCGGCGAGCTGTCGGCCGGGTCCTCCGGGCTGTTGACCAGCGGCCAGTTGGCGCGGGAACCGGGGGGTGCGGCGGCCTCCTGGCCAGGACGGGGGATCGGCACCGGGATGCTGAGATCGGTGGCGCTGAACCCGCCCGTGGGTGGCTCGTCCACCGGGCGTTGCAGATGGCTCGGCCGGGGCTCGCCGTTCGTCTTGGGGCGGGGAGGAATGACCGTCCGCTGCCGTTCGGCCCGCGCGTTGTTG
Organism: Micromonospora zamorensis; assembly: GCF_900090275.1. NCBI lineage: Bacteria > Bacillati > Actinomycetota > Actinomycetes > Micromonosporales > Micromonosporaceae > Micromonospora > Micromonospora zamorensis. The sequence goes on from NZ_LT607755.1 coordinate 7,075,010, forward strand.
ATCGCGGCGGTGGTCAGCGTCGGCCGGAACGGCTCGCCCGCCTCGGCCGGAGGCACCATGCCGCGCTGTGCCGGTGCGATCGGGGTGATCCCGGGCGGCGGGGGCGGCGGCGAGGAGACCGGTCGGTTGGTCGGACCGTCGATCCGGCTGGGCGCCGGCTCGGCGCGGCCGGGAAGCGTGGACGACGGCGGCTTGGCCATGGCGGCCGGGGCCATCGGTGCGGGCGCGACCGGCGGCGGCGTGACCGGAGCCGGGGCGACCGGGGGCGGCCCGAGTGGGCGGGGCGACGCGAGCGGCGCGTTACCGGGGATCGGCTCGGGGCGGCTGCGTCGCCCGACGGCGGGTGCGGGGTCGGCGGCCGGGGTGGGCCGGAGCGACCGCAGCCCGGCGCCGGTGCCGGCCAGCCCGGTCGGCTCACCGGCTGGCTCGCCACGGCGGGCGCCGTTGCCGGCCATCCCGGCCAGCTCGCCGACCGACTCGCCACGGCGGGCGGCGGCACGGCGGCCGGGTGCCTGGGCAGGGGCGGTCACCCGCGAGCCGAGCGCGCTGACCAGGGCCTCACAGCCTGCGTCGCAGGCCCGCACCGAAGCGACGGCCTGGCGGACCGTCTCGGCCACCGCGGAGGTGAGCGCCCGGTTGACCGCGGCGCGCCGCGGCGTTTCGGAGATGGCGACCCGCAGAGCGGTGACCGCCTCGTTGATCTCGTCGGCGTCGGCCACCCCGTCGGCGGCGAGGTGCGCGGCGATGGCGTCCGCCGCGACCGACACCTCGCGGCCCCGGGCGACGGTGCCGCCGAGCATGCCCGGCTCGGGCAGCGCGTCCAGCACCGCCAGCGAGACCGGCTCGGCCGGGTCCGGGTATGCACGCAGAGCTGCCGGGTAGAGCTCGCGCAGGACCTCGCGCAGGGCCACGGCGGCGGAGTGTCGGCCGGTGGCCAGCGCGGCGTGCGCGGCGAGCACCTGCTTGTAGCCGGCGAGATCCCGGGGTGCCGGCAGGGTGACCGCGGAGAGCGCGCCCGCCTGCAACGCGCGGGCCAGGCCGACGGCCCGTCGTTCGGCCGGAGGCGACTGCATCTCCTCCAGGGAGTCGTCGTCGGCGAACCGCTCGGCGAAGTCGTCCACCGAGTCGTCGTCGGCGATCGCCAGGGGCCGACCCGCCGCGCTCAACAGCGAGATGACCGTGTGGTCGTCGCTGTCGGCGGCGATGGCCGCACCGCTCGGCCCGCCCGACCGCTCCACGAGCAGCGCGACGAGCTGGGCGTAGCCAGCGGCCTCGTCGCTGATCTCGCAGACATGCAGCAGACGGCCTGCGTCGTCGACCACAGCGGACGTCAGCGTCGATCCGGCGGAGGCCGGTCGGTCAGCCGGATCCGCCGAGGCCAGACCGCAGTAAACGCGCACGAGCGCCACGGCGTCGTCCTCCTCCCGGGACAGGTCTTTCCTCTGCCAGCAACTGATGCTCCCCGGTACGGGTCAGTCGCGCCAGTCCACCACCGCAGAGATCTTGCCGACAATGGTGCGCCAACCCAAACTCGCGGTCTGCGCACCGATCTTCTTCAGCCGCCGCCGACCCATGAAAGCGCCGATCCCACCGTTGGCGGTGGCACGCAGCGCCTCGTCCAGGTCGTCGAGGCTGGAGCCGGCGGAGAGCATGTCGAGTACCGCAGGCAGCCGCAATGCGTACGAGAGGTCACGCGCGACCTCGCCGGCCTCGATCAGCAGGGTCGAATCCCAGGAGTCGTGCCCGCCGCGCAGGTTCTCCACGACGAGGTCGAGCTCGTAGGTGTCCTCGTCGAGGGGCGCGATATCCGCGGGCTCCACCCGTTCGGACAATTCATTCCAGCTGTCCAGTTGGGACAGATCGTTTGGCGCACCGGACCGGATGAAACTGACCAACGACTCGGGGGTCTTGAACAGCAGCAGCTTGCCCTGGTTGCTGAGGAAGACCGGCACCTCCTCGTCGTCCGCCTCGTCCGTGGCGTCCTCGTCGGCCTCGGCCTCGTCGTCGGCCGCGTCGGTGTCGGTGGCGCCGTCGCGTCGGCGGCGCTTCGACTCGTCCTCGTCGTCGGCGAACTCCTCGGCCAGGTCCTCGTCGAGGATGACGACGGTCTCGTCGTCCTCTTCCTCCTCGATCACCTGACGTCGGGCGAGGAACGGGTCGTCCAGGTCGCGCTCGGTCACGTCGGTCGGGGTCAGCGAGCTGGCCGGCCGGTATGCCCGCAGCGTGAAGCCGGTGCCGGCGGGCAGGGCGATCTCCACCGGGTCGATGCGCAGCTCGTCCCAGAGTGCACGGTCGACCGAGGCCGAGGGGCCGTCGGTCTCATCTGGCTCGACCGCGCCGGTGGTGTCGTCGAGCTCGGGCTCGTCGGCGTCGGGCCGTTGGGGCGACTGGCGGGCCACGCTGACCTCCGTGTGCTTCGGGTTGCCCACCCGCCGGGGTCTCTGACCGGCGAGTGACTCTGGGCACATACCCTAGTCGGCGGCCCTGGGTGACCGATGCCCGCACCCCGGTGGCCGGCTGGCGCACGGATTCGACCTGCTGGTGGTGGGCGCTGGCGATCTGACCGTTCGACAAGTAGCGTAGCTACGTATGAAGGCCCAGGCGTTGCACGGCCATCTCGACGCTCTGCTGCTCGCCGTTCTCGAACAGGGCGCGCTGCACGGCTACGCCATCATCGAGGCGTTGCGCGCGCGCAGCGACGGCACTCTGGATCTGCCTACCGGCACCATCTATCCGGCGTTGCGTCGGCTGGAACGCGCCGGGCACGTGGCGAGCACCTGGAGCACCGTCAACGGCAGGGAACGACGGACGTACGAGCTCACCGATTCCGGCCGGGGAGCGTTGGCCGGGGAGCGCGCGGGTTGGCGCGACTTCCAGCTGACCGTCGGCCGGTTCCTCGACCCCGGCAGCCCGCCCACCACCCCGGCCTGACCCCGGTCGAGCTGGCGACCACCGGCGGGACCGGGGCACCGGCGACGTGGCTCAGTGGGCCACGCTGGTGAGCGACTCCGCTCGGCGGGCGGTGGCCTGCAGCCAGCCGCGCACCGCACGGGCCAGCGAGAAGTACGCGCCGCCCACCAGCACCGCACCGATGATCATCGGTGGCCAGCGCAGCGCGTCGTCCCAGAGAGTCATCGACCAGGCGAACAGGGCGCAGCCGGCGATCATGGCGAGAGCAAGCATGGCGGTCAGGCCGGCGCCCACCGCGCGTTGCACCAGGGCCAGACCCGGACGTGTCGAACGGGCGCTCGCCGCGACCACCAGCAGACCGGCCACCGCGAGCAGCAGCGAACCCATCCAGATCCAGTCGACCGAGCTGGCGAGCAGCTGGTAGCCGGCCGGTGGACGGGGGCCGCTGCTCCAGCTCGACCCCCGCCAGGTCAGATCCCCGGCGACCACCCCGACCCCGGCGATCGCCAGCATCCGCAGGGAGAGCCCGCGCAGAGCGCCCACCGCCAGCTCGGCCTGCCAGGAGGGAAGGACCTGCGCCGGCGAGCCGAACTCGACCACGGCCCGGCGCTGCGCCTCCGTGGACGGCACACCGCTCTCCCGGTACGCCTCCACGGCGTCCAACAGCCCGTGCCGGGCCTCGGTGAGCAGGTCGGACTTGAGTCGCGCCGGCCCCTGCAACCGGGCGGCCAACTCCCGCAGGTGCTCGTCGACCAACACGTCCTCACGGTGCGGCATGGCACCACCCTGCCACGGGTCAGGGAGTCCTGACGTCGGGGAGAACCCTGGTCCGTCCCCGAGCCCCGGTCAGGGGGCGAGGGCCAGGTAACCCCGCTCGGCCGCAGCCTGGAGCAGCCACTGGTCCCGGTACCAGCCCGGGGCGGCGACCAGGTCGGCGTGCCGGCCGCGCTGGATCACCCGGCCGCCGTCGAGGACGACGATCTCGTCCAGCTCGGCCAGCCCGCTGAGCCGGTGGCTGATCAGCAGCACCGAGTGCCCGGCGGGGGTGGCGGCGAGAGCGGACGCGAGCACCGCGTCGGCGGCGGCCGGATCAAGACCTTCGGTGGGCTCGTCGAGCACCAGCACCGGCGGCGCGGCGAGCAGGGCCCGCGCGAGCGCCAGCCGCTGCCGCTGGCCACCGGAGAGCTGCCCGCCCTCCTCGCCGACCAGCGTGTCCCAACCCGCCGGCTGGGCGCGTACCCAGTCCAGCAGGCCCGCGGCGGCGGTGGCCGCCGTCAGTGCCTCCTCGTCGGCCCCGGCCCGCCCGAGCAGCAGGTTCTCCCGCACCGTGGCGTGAAAGACGTACGCCTCGGCCAGCAGGCCGCCGACCGCCCGCGGCAGTGCCTCCTCGGCGTACGCCGAGAGGTCGTGACCGTCGAGGGTGACCCGCCCGGACACCGGTTGGACGGTGCCGGTCAGGACGGCGGCCAGGGTGCTCTTGCCGGCGCCGCTCGGGCCGACCACCGCGATCCTCCGCCCCGGCGGCAGGTCCAGGCTGACGCCGTCGAGGGCGGGTGCCGCACCGGCCCGGTACCGCACTGTCACGTCGACGAAGCGCAGCTCGTGGGGGCCGACCAGGTCCGTCATACCGGTCGTGGGCGGGGAAGCCGGCGTGCCGGCGTCCAGCAGGTCGGCCACCCGGGCCAGACCGGGCCGCAACTGCGTCCACTGCCGGGCCGCCGTGACCAGTGCCAGCGTCACCTCGACGGCGGCCAGCGCGCCGACGGCCAGGACACCCACCAGCACCCCCGACACGTCGGCGGCCAGCGCTGCCAGCACCACCGCCGCGGCGGTCAGCCCGGCGGTCAGCACCCCGGCCGCGTCCACCGCGAACCCGGTGGCGGCCAGCCGACGTTCCAGGCGGGCCAGCCGGCGGGCCCGCTGCGCTGCGGCACGCAGTGTGACGTCGGTGGCTCCGAACGCGGCCAGGTCGGCTGCGCCGTGGGTGAGGTCGATCGCGTCGGTGGCCAGTGCGCCGCGCAGGGGTGCCACCTGGGACGCGCTGCGGCGGGTGACAGCGGTGGCCAGAGCGGGCAGCGCCACTCCGGCGACCAGCAGCCCGACGGCGAGCGCACCGGCGGCAGGTGGTGAGATCAGCGCCGCCACGCCGACCGCCAGCACACCGACCAGGGCCGCCGCCGACCCAGGGACCAGCACACGCAGCAGCAGGTCCTGGACGGCCTCGACGTCGGAGACCAGCCGGCTCAGCACGTCCCCCGACCGGTGCGCGGCGCCACGCCGGGCGGCGAGGGTGGCGAAGACCCGGGCCCGGACGTCGGTGATCATGCGGAGCACCGCGTCGTGCCCGGCGAGCCGTTCGGTGTAGCGGAACACGCCACGGCTGATCGCCAGCGCCCGGACAGCGACGATCGCCACTGTGAGCCGGTCCAGCGGAGGCTGGCCGGCGGCGCTCATCAACAGCCAGGTGGCGGTGGCCATCAGGGCGAGCCCGGCGAACTCGGTGGCGGCCGCGAGCAGCCCGGCACCGACCAGCCGACCCAGGTACGGGCGGGCCAGTCGCAGCACGGCGCGCTCGGCGGCGGTCCGCCCGCCCGATGCCACGCCGGCGACCGCCTCCGGTCCGTGTTCCGTGCTCATCGGGTCGCCTTCCCGGTCGGTTCGGGCGTCAGCTCGGTGACCCGACCGTCCTCGACCCGCAGGATCCGGTCGGCGTCGGCGAGCAGCGCCGGTCGGTGCGCGACCAGGAGCGCGGTGCGCCCGGCGACCAGGCGGCGGGTGGCGTCGAGCACCACCGCCTCGGCCGCGGTGTCCAGGCGGGCGGTGGGTTCGTCGAGCAGCACCACCGGGGCGGACCGCAGAAATGCCCGGGCCAGCGCCACGCGCTGCCGCTGCCCGCTGGACAGCCCGTGGCCGCGTTCGCCGAGCAGGGTGTCCAGGCCGTCCGGCAGGCCGGCCACCACGTCGTCCAGAGCGGCGTCGTGCACCGCCGCGGCGAGCGCGTCGGGCGTGGTGTCCGGTGCGCCGAGCCGGATGTTGTCGGCCAGCGAGGCGGCGAAGAGATGGGCCCGCTGCGGCACCCAGGCGAGTTGTCGACGCCAGGCGTCCGGGTCGGCCGTGGCGAGGTCGACCCCGTCCACCGTGATCCGGCCGCTGGTCGGGGTCACGAAGCCGAGCAGCAGGCCGAGCAACGTGCTCTTGCCGGCGCCGCTGGGCCCGATGATGGCGATCCGTTCGCCGGCTCGGATGGTCAGGGTCACGTCACGCAGGGCGGTGGTCCGCTCGTACGCAACGGTCACCCCCTCGAACCGGATGTCACGTCGCGCGTCCGGGACGGTGGCGCCCTCGGCGGCCCGGGGCGCGGTGGGCGCGGCCGAGATGGTCAGCGCCTCGTCCAGCGCGGCGAGCCCCTCCATGCTGGCGTGGAAGCGGCTGCCGGCGGCCCGCAGTGGCAGGTACGCCTCCGGGGTGAGCAGCAGCACCAGCAGCGCTGTCTGCAGGGCCAGCCCGCCGCCGAGCAACCGGATGCCGACCGGCACCGCGACCAGTGCCACCGAGAGGGTGGCGACCAGCTCCAGCACCAGCGCGGAGAGGAACGCGATCCGCAGTGTCTTCATGGTGGCGACGCGGTGCCCGTCGGCCATCCGGCGCACCACCTCGGTCTGTGCCCGGGCCCGCCCGAACGCGCGCAGCGTGGGCAACCCGGCGACCATGTCCAGGAAGTGCCCGCCGAGCAGCGAGAGCCGCCGCCACTGCCGTTCGGTGGCGGCCTGGGCCTGCCAGCCGAGCAGCGCGCCGAAGACCGGGATCAGCGGCAGGGTCACCGCGATGATCACCGCCGAGCTCCAGTCGGCGAAGACGACCCGGGCGAGCACCGCCAGCGGCACGGTGACGCTGAGCACCAGTTGGGGCAGGTATCCGGTGAAGTAGGCGTCCAGCGCGTCCAGCCCGCGCCCGGCCAGGGTGGCGATCTGACCGGCCCGCTGCCCGGCCACCCAGCCAGGACCATGGCGGCCGACCGCGCCGAGCAGGTCGGCCCGCAGCGTCGCCTTGACCGTGGCGGCGACCCGCGCGGAGACCGTGCCCTGTGCCCAGACCAGCGCCGAGCGGGCAGCGACCGCGACCATGAAGGCGCCCAGCGCCGGCCGATCCAGTCGACCGTCGATCGCCGTGGCCAGCACCGCCGCGAGGGCGGTGGCCTGCGCCACGATCAACCCGGCGGCGAGCACACCGAGGAGCGCGAGCACGGCAAGATCGCGCCGGGCCGCAGGGACCCGGCGCAGCAGACGCGGGTCGAACGGACGGCGTTTCACCAGTACACCGGTGCCCTGCCGTCGGTCCGTCCTCGGAAAACCCACCAACACATCGCCTGGAAGCCTAGTAGGGCCGGAAGTAGCGGCAGCGCCACCCAGCCGAGGAGCCGCAGCGTCGGTGCGCTCGCAGCGGCGTCGGTCACTGTCAGCGAGGCGCCCGGGTCGGTCGTGGAGACCAGCACATAGGGCCAGAGAGCCGCCCCGACCAGCACCACCGGCAGCGCCAGGGCCGCGCCGGTTGCGGCCAGTGCCCACCCCGGCCGCCGCCGCGCCAGCGCCGCGCGGGCCGCCAGCAGCGCCGCCGCGAGCAGCACCGGCAGGAGTACGGCCACCGCCGGCCGCTGGACGGCGTCGCGTACCCGGGAGGAGAGCAGGCCCACGACGGTGGCCAGGGCGACCGCGGTGAGCGCCACCGGCACCAGTCGGCGGGCCGTGCGGCCGACCACTGCGGCGGCGTCGGCCGACAGACGCAGCGCGAGGAAGGTCGCTCCGTGCACCGCGACCAGTGCGACCATGGCCAGCCCGACGGTGGCTGCGAACGGGGTGGCCAGGTGCGACACCCCGGCGACGTGCCCGTCGGCCTGACGGGGCACGCCCTGGAGCAGCGCGGCGAGCACCACCCCCCAGCCCACTGCGGCGAGTGCGCTGCCGATCATCACGACGCGGTCCCAGCGCGCGCGGATCCGTTCGTCGGCGGGCCGGCTACGCAGTTGCACCCCGACGGTGACCAGGATGACGCCGACCAGGGCACCGGCCACGGCCGGATAGCAGCCGGAGAGCAACTCGCCCTCCAGCACCGGGAACGCACCGAAGAGGATGCCCACGGCGGCCACCAGCCAGACCTCGTTGCCGAGGAAGAACGGGCCGAGCGCGGTGAGCGCCTCCCTCCGCAGAGCGGGGCCGCCACCGCGGGCGAGCAGCAGCCCGACGCCGTAGTCGTAGCCGGCGAGCACCAGGTAGCCGGTGAAGAAGAGGCCGAGCAGGGCGTACCAGGCGAGGTCCACGGTGTTCTCCTCAGTTCCTCAGTGCCTCAGACGAGCGCGGGTTCGGGGTGGGTCGACTCACTCGGCGGCGCTGGTGGGCGGCCGAGTGCCGGATCGGCCGCGCCCCGCGCCGCGTGCCGGGCGAGCAGCACCCAGTTGGTGACGGCGAGGGTGCCGAGCAGCAGGCTGAACCCGATCAGCGAGGCGAGCATCACCGGTGCGCCGACCGGGGACACGGCCTGCTCGGTGGGGAGCAGCCCGTACGCCACCCAGGGCTGGCGGCCGACCTCGCGGGCGATCCAGCCGAGGACCACCGCGACGAACGGCAGCGGCAGGGCGAGCAGGACCAGCCAGAGCGGGAAGCGCAGCCGGATGATCCAGTCCCGGAAGAGCAGGGGGAGCAGCAACCAGACGCAGCCGAGGGTGAAGCCGATCAGGATCATGAAGCCCAGCCCGACGCTGGCCAGCACCGGTGGCGTGTAGTCGCCGGGGCCGAACCGGGTGGTCCAGTCGGCGATCAGCGCTTGCGCCTCCGGGCTCTGGCCGCCGAACTTGGTCGGCTGCACGCCGCCGACCGGGCCGAACTGGGCGAAGCCGAAGCCCTGCACCAGGCTGATCGCCAGCGCCGAGGTGACCAGGCCGATCCGCAGCGAGGTGCGGAAGAGCACGAAGTCGGGAGTACGCCGGATCAGGTGCCAGGCGCTGACCGCCGCCATCAGCATCCCGCCTACCAGCAACGCGGCCGAGACCACGTGCCCGAACGCCATGCCGAGGCTGGGGTTGGAGAGCAGCGCGCCAAAGTCGGTGAGGTGGGCGATGCCGTCGCGTACCTCGTAACCGACCGGGTGTTGCAGCCAGGAGTTGGCCACCATGATCCAGAACGCCGAGGCGTACGCGGTGATGGCCACGCCCCAGAGCAGCGCGAGATGGACACCCTTACCGAGCCGGTGCCAGCCGAAGATCCACATCCCGAGGAACGTGGATTCGAGGAAGAACGCCACCAGCGTCTCGATGGCCAGCGGCGCGCCGAAGACGTTGCCGACGTAGCGCGACAGGCCACTCCAGTTCAGCCCGAACTGGAACTCCATCACGATGCCGGTGGCGATGCCGAGCACGTAATTGATCACGTAGAGCTGACCCCAGTAGCGGGTCAGCCGCTCCCACTTCGGGTTGCCGGTGAGCACCCAGGCGGTCTGCATCCCGACCAGCAGGGTGACCAGCCCGAGCGTGACGACCACGAAGAGGAAGTGGATCGAGGTGGTGGTGGCGAACTGCAGGCGGGCGAGGAGCAGGGTGTCCATGGCCGGCTCTCCGTAGTGTTGGCTCCCTTGTCGTAGCCACCCTACACGTAGTTTCTCTACACGTCTGTCTACTACGTGACGTCGTAGAAGACGGTACTACAGCACGTAGTAGTCATGGGTTTGGAAGATCGCGCTCTTGCGGCGGGACACGGCGGCGCGGCACCCATGCGGGGGCGCGGCGTGTGACGTGCTATTTCAGGTCAGGACAGGAAGAGGGTGACCGGGAGGGCGACCAGCGTGCTGGCCACCGCGAGGGCGGTGGCGCCGAGCACCCGGGGCGGCCGGTCGGTGACCAGGAGGCGCTGGACCCGTACGTCGAGATCCCGGTCGCCCATGCCCAGCGCGCCGGCCGGGGTGATCCGGTGACCGGCGGCGGCGAAGCGGCGCAGCGCTCCGGCCAGCGGCGCTTCCGCGTGCAGCTCACGGGCCTTGTCGTCGGCGCGCATCTCGACCAGCAGGGCGACCCGTTCGTGGGCGTCGCGGACCCAGCCGAACCACGGCAACGCCCGGCACAGCGCGGTGAACGGCAGCAGCACCAGATCGTGCCGCTCGTGGGCGTGCGCGCGCTCGTGGCTGAGCACCGCGGCCAGCTCGGCGCGGTCGAGCAGGCTCAGAGTGCCGGCGCTGACCACCACCTGCGGCTTCACCCCGGGCAGGCAGTATGCGGCGGCGCTCGGATGATCCAGCACCAGCGCGCCGGGGGCGGCCGGATCGTCCCGGGCGACCAGGGAGAGCAGGTCCCGGTGCCGGCGCTGGGCGCGTACGGTGCCGTGGATGCTGCGGACGGTCGTGGCGACCAGCACCGCGCCGATGCCGAAGCCCACCCCGACGCCGGCGAGGTGGAAGGTGTTCACCCCGATCGGCAGTGTGCCGTGGGCGAGGTCGTTGGCCAGGGCGAGCAGCGCGCTGCCGGTCGGCAGGTCGTACGCGCTCAGCCCGAGCGCCATGGGCAGGCCCATCGCCGAGAGACCCACCGCCAACCCGACGACCGGCCAGGAGATGCCGCCGGGCAGCCGTGCGCAGAGGGCCTCCTCCTCGGGCAGCAGCACCATTCTGCGTACTCCCGGATCGACCTCGTGGTGCTGCTCGGCGTCCATTCCGACGGATCGGACATCGGTGGTGAGCGCCGTCGCGGCGGCGCAGTAGCCGGTGGTGTGGGTGATGGTGCCGACCACCCCGGCCGGCCAGACGGGCGCGCGGTCGGGGGCGGCCGGCACGGCTGTCGGTGGCAGGCCGAGACCGGTCATGGCCCGACGGGCGCAGGCCCTCCCAGCGGCGAAGTCCCGCCGACGGGTCTGCACGGCCCGCTCGCTCAGGCACGCCTGCTCGGCGGGGAGCAGTTCGCCGACCCAGTCGTCCGGCCCGGCCACGGCCACGGCGACTGTCGACGGCAGCAGGTCACGCATCGCGGCAGCCTACTGGTCGGTGGGAGCAGCGGCTCCTGTCAACCGTCAGATTTCCGACTCCCACGACGGGAGAAGGTACCGCAAAGATGTAACACCGGAGGGACGTGCAGCGCGCCCTCCCTGATGGCTCCGGGGGGACCACCATCAAGAACTGGTCGGGCAGGGCAGCCGCCAGTCCCGTGGACATCTGGAAGGACGTGCGATGACCGATGGTGCGGAACGGTCGGGGGTGCGGGTGGACGATCACGCCCCGAAGACCCCCTGCTGGAGCTGCGGCTCCTGCGGCGACGAGTGGCCGTGCGCGACGAAGCGCAGCCGGCTGCTGGCGGAGTACGGGAGTGACCGCGCGATGCTCAGCGTCTATCTGGGTTCCTGTCTCGCCGCCGCCACGGAGGATCTGCGCGCCGCGCCGGTGATGTCGCTCCAGAGTCGGTTCATCGGCTGGTTGCCACGCGGCTCCCGCCGAGGTTGAGCCGCTGGTGGCCCCACCTTCGGGCAGGGCCACCAGCGGGGCGGTTCAGCGACGCCGGGGCCGCCTGGTCACCGCGAAGCCGACGACGCCGGCCACCGCGGCGAGCACGCCGCCGATGGCGGTCCAGACCCACCGCGAGCCGAGATTCGGCAACCAGTCCGCCGGCGAGTCACCGTCGTCGCCAGCTTCCGGGTCCGCCACGGGTACGGCGTTGAGCACCGTGCCCGCCTTGGTGTTCGGCACCAGCGGCGCTGCCAACTCACCGTCGTCGGCCGAGGCGCCCCGGTCGGCGACCGTGCCGACCAGCAGGTCCACGTCGATCGGTGCGCCCAGATCCGGCTCGGGCAGATCGATCACGGAGAGCCTGATGACGTACGTGCCGGGCAGTGGATCGGCTGACCAGGGCTCCGCCCACGGTCGTACCTCGCGCAACGTGCAGCCCAGCGCCACGCTCGACGCCTTCGCGTCCACGGTCGGGGTCTGTGCCCCGGCGGTGCACGCCTGCCGCCGGCGCAGCCCGTCGAACACGTCGACCGTCCAGGTGGAGGCGCCGCTGCGCCCCTTCGGGAAGGTGACGGTGGCGGTGATCTCGTGCACCTGGCCGGCTTTCGCCGGGAACGCCCAGTAGAGGTGGTCGCCGATCGACGCGTCCACCCGTACCGGTTGCCCCGCGGCGATCGGGGTGGCGCTGAGGAACGACGTGCCGGCCCGGTTCACCGGCGTGGCGCCCGGGGAGGGGCTCGGGGCGGCGACGGCCGAGGCGGGGAGCAGCGCGGCCCCGCCGGCGGCGAGCAGCGCCGCCAGCGATCGGTTCAGGGCGGTACGCATCAGTTCTCCCTCCAGGTGGCGACCCACCAGCGGGTGAGCAGCCCGGCGATCAGGCCGGTGAGCAGCCCGGCGACGGTGAGCAGGGCGAGCAGCACCCAGCCTCGACCGAGGTCCGGGCCGTCCGGTGCCGGTGCGGCGGCGACCACGTCGATGGTCAACTCCACGGGCATGCCCGGGGTGGCCGCGGTGCCGGGGCGCGGGGCGAACGAGTTGCTCACCACCAGGCAGACGGTGGTGGGTTCGACGACCGGCGCGGAACTCTCCTCGGCCTTCGCGGCATTCTCGTCGTCGGCGCTGGCCGACCAGCGCAGCCCGGCGGAGAGCACATCGGCCCGTCCGCTGCCGGCGTCAGCGCCGCGAACCAGTTCCCGGCCGTCCGCTGCGGTGGCCCTCAGCAGGACCCCGTAGTCCCGGTTCACTCCTCGGTCCAGCGCCATGCTCACCGACGCGCGCAGCTCCTGCCCGGGGCGTACCGGCACCCGGTAGTAGCGGTGCTCGGAGAAGGCCTCCCGGTCGGCGTAGACGCCGGGGGCGAGCAGCGGCGCCGAGTCGCAGACGTTCGTGCCGCCGACCACCGTCGGGGCGCGGGTGTTCGTGTCGCCGGCCCGCTCGACGAGCTGTTTGATCCGTCCGGTCAGCTCCTCGGCGCTCTGTGCGGCGGTGTAGGTGCCGCCGGTCGCGCTGGCGATGCAGAGCAGCTGCTTTCGGACCTTCTCGTCGGGGGCCAGACCGAGGGTGTCGACGACCAGGCTGGTGCCCTGGGCGGCCAGCTCCCGGGCCACCTCGCACGGGTCCGGCGGGGCGCAGGTGTCCTCGCCGTCGGTGATCAGCACGATCCGTCGGGTGGTGGCCCCTCGGCCCAGGTCCTCCGCGGCGGAGCGCAGTGCGAGGCCGACCGGTGTGAATCCGGTCGGCCGCAGCGTCGCCACGGCAGCTTTGGCCGCGGACCGGTCCACCGGGCCGACCGGCACGATCTGCTGAGTGTCCTGGCAGCCGACCTTCTTGTCCTTGCCGCGGTAGGTCGCGCCGAGCACCCGGATGCCGAGCTGGGTCTCCGCCGGCAGCGCGTCGACGACCTCGTTGAAGGCCTGCTGGGCAACGGAGATCCGGCTGCGCCCGTCGATGTCGGCGGCGCGCATCGAGCCACTGACGTCGAGCACCAGCTCGACCCGGGGTGGCTCGGGCACCGGCTCCTCGTCGGCCTGCGCCGGGGCGGGCCCGGCCAGTGCGGTGGTCGCCAGCAGCCCGAGAAGGACCGCCGTCGATCGTCTGAAGTTGATCACGGCCCGCAGTGTAGTGAGATCCACTTTGGATGATCGTCTGGGTGGGCGTGGATCGGACCCCGGTGCCTCCGGCCAGGTCGATGACCACCTCCGACCTTGCTTTTCCGCGCTCTGGGTCCACGCCAGGTCACCCTCGGTCAACTGCAGGCGGGTACGAGTCGGCCCGGCCACCATCCGTCGGAAATCTGACCCAAGTTGACCCGTTGTGCCGGTGGTGCGCGGTGGTTAAGCTCTTCATGCGCGCCCCAATCGCCCGCTTCCCCCGTGGCAGGCGATCGGGGCGCGCGTCTTTGTCGAAAGGCCCCGCAAGGTCACAGTGCCCGCAGGGGTCGCAGTGCCCGCAGGGTCACAGAAGGGCCCGCACGCTTCGGCGTGCGGGCCCTTCTCCGTCGCGCTGTGCGGCGCGTCGCCTGTCGGTGCTTATATCCACCGACCGTCGAGCCACATCCGGGACAGCCAGTCCGAGTACGGAATCACCTTGCCGACGAAGATCGGATAGAAGTACGCGAAGCAGAGCCCCACCAGCAGCACGTACGCCCCGGCCGCGATGCTGCCCACCAGTCGACGTTCGTAGCTCGGGTCGCCGGGCACCAGCGGTGCCACCTCACCCACGTCACCCCCGGCGGGCGCGATCAGCGCGCCGAGCACGTACACCACGGCAAGCACCAGGAACGGCAGCGCTGGCGCGGCGTAGAACGAGAACATCGTGCGGCCGTCGAGAGCGAACCAGAACCAGGGCAGCAGCCCGGCCGCCACGGTCAGCAGGATCGCGCCGGCCCGCCAGTCGCGGCGGGCCAGACCCAGCCAGGCCAGCGCCGCCAGGGCGGGCAGGAACGACCACCAGAGCAGTGGGGTGCCGAGCAGCAGGATCTCGGAGGCGCAGGTCGGTGCGCCGCAGGCGCCGTCACCGGACCAGTGGAACGCCACCGGCCGGCCGAGCAGCAGCCACTGCCACGGCCACGACTGGTATTTGTGCGCGTCGTCGAGCTGGGCGTGGAAGCCGTACGCCGCCCGGTGGTATTCGAAGAGGTTGATCAGGGGCCCGATCACCGGGCGGTCGCTGAGCGGGGCGCTCGGGTAGGCCGACGCGAGCCGGTAGTAGCCGTCGTCGGTGAGCAGCCAGCCCGACCAGGTGGCGACATAGGTGGCCAGCATGAGCACACCGGCGAGGACCAGCCAGGGCAGCTCGTCGAGCACTGTGTCCCGCCAGGGCCGGCGGACCCCCGCCGAGCGGCGGACGCCGACCTCCCAGAGGATCACCAGCAGCGCGAAGACCGGTACGAAATACAGAGCGCTCCACTTGACCGCGCAGGCGCAGCCGATCAACACCCCGGCTGCCAGCCGCCACCACGGCCAGGTGCGCCAACCGGTCGGCGGCCGGCCGGCACGGCCCGGTTGGCTCGGGTCGAGCCCGTCGTCCAGGGCCCGCGCCCAGCGCCTGCGGCGGGCATCCCGATCGAGCACCAACGCGCCGAACGCGGCCAGCACGAAGAAGAGCAGGAAGATGTCGAGCAGCGCAGCGCGGGACAGCACCAGGTGGAAGCCGTCCAGGGCGAGCAGCAGGCCGGCTGCGCAGCCGAGCACCGTCGAGCGGAACATCCGCCGACCGATGCGGACCAGCAGCAACACCGACAGGGTGCCGATCACGGCCGCCGAGAACCGCCAGCCGAACTCCGGCGCGGTGGTCATCAGGTGCCCGGGGACGGAGACCTTCGAATCCGCGTCCTGGTAGCCGAAGGCCCACTCGCCGAGGCCGATCAGCCACTTGCCCAGCGGCGGGTGCACGACGTACGACGGGACGTTGTCCTTGTAGTTCCACTCGACGCCGCGGGAGATCAGCCCGTAGCCGTCCTTGGCGTAGTAGGTCTCGTCGAAGATCTTGCCCTTCGGGCTGGACAGCCCGACGAAGCGCAGGATCGCCGCGATGGTCACCACCACCGCCGTGGCCAGCCAGGAGAACCGGTCCACCTGGCTGTCGACGGTGGCGAACCTTCGCCGGAGCGCGGCGGACGCGCCACCGCCACCGGCACTCGGTGCCGCCGGCTCCTGGTTGGGGCTGGGCTCGCCCGTCACCTCGACCATCTTGGCAGGCTCGGCGCTCGGGCTCTGCGCTGTCGACGCACTCGTCACCCGGCGATCGTAGGCTGCCAAGGTGTCCTGTGGCGCCCGTCGTCCCTGATACCGGTATTCGCTGTCGATGAAGGAGACGAATTCGTGGGTGAAAAGTCCGAAGCTGGGCGCCTGATCCTGCTCGGTGCCCCGCTCGGCAACCCCGCCGACGCCTCGGCCCGGCTCCGGGAGGTGCTGAGCACCGCCGACGTGGTCGCGGCCGAGGACACTCGCCGGCTGACCCGGCTGGCCCGCGACCTCGACATCACAGTCGGCGGCCGGATCGTCTCCTACTTCGAGGGCAACGAGGAGCGGCGAACCCCCGAGCTGGTCGAGGTCATCCTGAGCGGATACGTGGTGGCACTGGTCACCGACGGGGGGATGCCGAGCGTCTCCGACCCCGGCTACCGGCTGGTCCGGGCCGCACTGGACGTCGGGGCGCCGGTCACCGTCGCCCCCGGGCCCAGCGCGGTCACCACCGCGCTGGCGGTCTCCGGGTTGCCCTGTGACCGGTTCTGCTTCGAGGGCTTCCTGCCCCGCACCCCCGGCGCCCGGCGAACCCGCCTGCGCGCGCTCGCCGCCGAGGAACGGACGCTGGTCTTCTTCGAGGCCCCGCACCGGATCGGTGCGGCTCTCACCGACCTCGCCGACACGTTCGGCGCGGACCGGCCAGCCGCACTCTGCCGGGAGCTCACCAAGACCTACGAGGAGGTGCTCCGCCGTCCCCTCGGCGAGCTGGCCCGGTGGGCCGCCGAGGGAGACCCGCGCGGCGAGATCACTCTGGTGGTGGCTGGTGCGCCGGTGATCGCCCCGGAACGCCCCGACGACGACACCCTGCGCGCGGCCGTCGCCGAGCGGGAGGCCGCCGGCCGGTCCCGCCGGGACGCCATCACCGACGTCGCCACCGAGTACGCGCTGCGCCGGCGCGACGTCTACACCATCGTGCACAGCTGACCCGGGCGCCCGGCCGTGCCGGGGTTCACCGGGTGACGCGCTCACCAGGCGAAGGCCAGGAAGCCGACGGTGATCAGCACGGGGCCGGCGACGGCCGCTGTCACGGCCCAGCGACGGTGCCGACGGCCGGGCAGCCGGGCCGACCCGGTCCACCGGACGATGCCGGCCGTGCAGGCCAGCACCACCAGCAGACCGGGCAGCCAGAGCAGGTGCCGGCCCACGCCGGTGTCCGCGTACGCGGTGCCGGCGTCCGGGCCCGTCATCCGTGCCGGCACCGGTGTACCGCTCGCGTTCTCCCCGGCGGGTACGCCGCTGACCCGTACGCCGTGCGCGATGAACCGCCCGTCGTCGGCCGTGAACGTCCCCCGACACCGTTGGGTGAGCCCGTCACCGGTGCAGCCGTCGAGCACCACAGTGCCCACCCGGGCGTGCCCGACGGCGAGCCAGAACGGGCCGGCGCTGACCCAGGCGAAGAAGGCCGCCACCAGGCTCAGCGTCACCAGCGCGGCCAGCCCGGGCAGAGGATCGGGCGGTGGGGCCGTACGGCTCGGTGCGCGGCGGCCCACCGGGCGGAAGCCGCGGTCCCCCGACGGCGCCGGGTCCTCCCGCACCGGGGTGCCGTCCCAGTGCACCTCCTCGATCGGCGCCCAGAAGGCAGCGACGTCGTCCGGCGTGTCACCGTCGGACCGGCCCTCCCGTTGCAGGCGGCTCTGCTGGCGGACGGGCACTCGACGTGGCACCGCGTCCACCGGCGCGCCGGTGGTGGGTTCCATCTCGACGGCCTCCGTGGCGGCGGGTGCCGAGCCGACCGGGGGGCCTGATGAGCCGGGTCGGGCCGGGCTCGGTGCGGGTGCCGCCGGGGTCGGCCGGGCCGGCGTGGGTACCGGCGCGCCCGGCGTGGGCCGGGCCGGGGTGGCGGTGCGCTCCGCAGCCTCCTCCCGCCCCGATGTGACCGCCTGCCCCGACGGCCTGGCCTGCTGCTCCTCGGGCCGGTCGGCGCCGGGCCGCGGGGCGGGGCTCGGTCGCGGGCTGGGACTGGGGCGCGACGCGGAACCCGCGTCGGCTCCGGGCACCAACCGGGGCTGGGGTGCTACCCCGGCACTCCGGGGCGAGGCGGGGTCGGGGCCAGGGTCGTCGCCGACCGTCGGGCCGGTGCGAGGGTCCTCGTGGTCCCGTGCCGCTCGTCTGCCAGTCACGACGTTCATTGCACACCGGTCCGGGAGGCGGAACGGGCAGCTCGACCGCGTGTCGGCGACAAATCGGACCAATGGTGGAGGTGGTCCGGCCGGTCCGCCGGCCCGGCACCCCCCATTGGTTCGCGGTCGCCCCTGGCGGGTCACTAGGCTTGCTGCTCATGAGTCACGTTCTCGCGGCAGTGGCCTGGCCGTACGCCAACGGCCCCCGCCACATCGGCCACGTCTCCGGTTTCGGCGTTCCCTCCGACGTCTTCGCCCGGTACATGCGGATGGCCGGCCACGACGTGCTCATGGTCTCCGGCACCGACGAGCACGGCACCCCGATCCAGGTGCAGGCCGACGCCGACGGGGTGACCCCGCGCGAGCTGGCCGACCGGTACAACAGGGTGATCGTCGAGGACCTGCACGGCCTGGGTCTCTCCTACGACCTGTTCACCCGCACCACCACCCGTAACCACTACGCGGTGGTGCAGGAGTTGTTCGAGGGGATGTACCGCAACGGCTACATCGTGCCGAAGACCACCATGGGCGCGATCTCCCCGTCCACCGGCCGCACCCTGCCCGACCGTTACATCGAGGGCACCTGCCCGATCTGCGGGTACGACAGCGCCCGGGGCGACCAGTGCGACAACTGCGGCAACCAGCTCGACCCGATTGACCTGATCGACCCGAAGTCACGGATCAACGGGGAGACCCCGAAGTTCGTCGAGACCGAACACTTCTTCCTGGACCTGCCCGCGCTGGCCGAGGTGCTGCGGCAGTGGCTGGACACCCGGGAGGGGTGGCGGCCCAACGTGCTGCGGTTCTCCCGCAACCTGCTCGACGACCTCCAGCCCGGGCGATCACCCGTGACCTGGAGTGGGGCGTTCCGATCCCGCTGGACGGCTGGCGGGACCGGCCGGACAAGCGGATCTACGTCTGGTTCGACGCGGTGATCGGCTACCTGTCCGCCTCGATCGAGTGGGCCCGCCGCTCCGGCGACCCGGAGGCGTGGCGGCAGTACTGGTCCGCCGACGGTGCCGGTAAGGACTCCCAGTCCTACTACTTCATGGGCAAGGACAACATCGTCTTCCACTCGGTCATCTGGCCGGCGCTGCTCTCCGGATACTCCGGCGAGGGCTCCCGCGACGGTGCGCCGGGCGAGCTGGGTCGGCTCAACCTGCCCACCGAGGTGGTGTCGAGCGAATACCTGACCATGGAGGGGCGCAAGTTCTCCTCGTCGCGCAAGGTGGTCATCTACGTTCGTGACTTCCTGGAGCGCTACGACGCGACGCGCTGCGATACTTCATCGCCGCCGCCGGCCCGGAGAGCAACGACACCGACTTCACCTGGGCCGAGTTCCTCCGCCGCAACAACGACGAGCTGGTCGCCGGCTGGGGCAACCTGGTCAACCGGTGCGTCTCGATGGCGGCGAAGAACTTCGGCGAGATCCCGCCGGTCGACCCGGCCGGGCTCACCGAGGCCGACGAGGCGCTGCTCGCGACCTCTCGGGCCGGCTTCGCCACAGTGGGCGACCTGATCGGCCGGCACCGGCAGAAGCAGGCCATCGGTGAGGCCATGAGGGTGGTCGCCGAGGCCAACAGATACTCTCCGAGCAGGCCCCGTGGAAGCTCAAGGGCGAGGCGGAGAAGCCCCGGATGGGCACCATCCTGCACGTCGCCCTCCAGGTGATCAGCGACGCGAACACGCTGCTCACCCGTTCCTGCCGCACTCGGCTCAGCAGGTGCACGAGCTGCTCGGCGGCACCGGTGTGCACGCCCCGATGCCCGTCATCGAGCAGGTCGACGACCTGGACGGCGGGCCGTCGTACCCGGTGCTCACCGGGGACTACACCGTCGGCGCGCGCTGGGAGTCGGTGTCGATCGAGGCGGGCCGGCCGCTGGCAGCGCGAAGCCGGTGTTCCGCAAGCTCGACCCGTCGATCGTCGACGAGGAGCTGGCCCGACTGGCCGACTGAGCGCACGACGCCCCCCGGCGGCAGGGCATCCGGCCGCCGGGGACGTCACATCACGTACCGGGTGTCCATCACCTGGTCGTCGCTCACCTCGGCGCCCGGTGCCCAGGTCTCGTAGATGCCGCGGTCGTGACACTGCGCGCCGGTGGCGACCACGGTGTCCGGGTCCGGGAAGCGCAGCCGCAGCCGCAGCCAGCCGGCTTCCTCGCGCAGCACCAGGCACGGCACGCCCCGCCACTGGGCGAACCGGAGCCGTCGGGCCACCGCGTCCACCGGGTAGCGGGCGCCCCGGGTCATCGCCAACACCCGGAACCCGCCGGGCAGGTCGGCCACCGCCTCGTACTCGGTGTCGCCGTAGAGGCCCACCAACTGTGTGGAGCGCAGAGCGTCGCCGGTCGGCACGTACTCCTGGTCGGGGGAGAGGCCCGGCACCGCGGCGAGCAGGTGCCGCCACTGCGGACCCACCATCCGCAGCCAACCGCGCTGCTCCGCCTGGTACGTGTAGAGCACGACCTCACCCCTCGGCGGGGTAGGCGAGCAGGGTGGCGTTCGCCGGCATCGGCAGGTCGGCGAAGTCCCGGGTGATGAACTCGGGATGAGCTGACCGTTGCTCGGCACGAAGCCGGTGCCCAGCACCGGTGGGCCCAGCCGGTCCCGGGCGGCCAGCGCGGTCAGACCGCGGTGCGTCTCGCCGACCGGCACGTCGTAGTCGCCCGGGTCCGCGGCCCGCCAACAGCGCGTACGCGACGTCCGAGCCTTCCCGCCCGGCGTCACCGTCGGTGCGCAGCACCGTGGTCGCGGTCGGCGTACGCAGGTGCGCCACGTCGTGCTCGCGGAAGCAGAAGCCGTGCGGCAGCCAGCCCCGCACGTACCCGGCGAGCTGCCGGGCGGAGAGCACCTTCACCATCCGGGTGCCCCTCCGCACCACCGCCGAGGCACGCACCGCGGTCAGGACGGGGTCGCCCGCCGCGGACGGCTGCTGGCTGAGCTGGTGTACGTGCGTCCAACCGCGTTCCCGGTGCGCCGGCATCATCAGCGGCGTCTCCGGCTCCTCGGCCGGCTCGACCGCCCCGTGCACCGCGCTCGCCTCGGTGACGTGCACGAACCGGCGCCACGGCAGGGCGCTGCCCGGTCGGGGCGCCCGCTCGAAGCCGGCCACCTCCTCGGCGCTGAACAGCTCGTACGCGGCGCCCCGGGCGATCTCCTCGGCCGGGTACA